>JBEGVJ010000049.1:0-36088 GCA_041178465.1 Nitrospirota bacterium | reverse complement strand
ACGGATTGCGGGTGGGCCGGGCTAGCCTATGTCGGAGGGAGCCAGTCGTACGTTTCCGAACCGCAGTCCATGATGGTCTATGCCCATGAACTGGGCCACAACCTCAGTATGGCGCATGCGGCAACGGATCCAGAAAACGACAACGTGAAGAATGCGGAGTATGGGGATCTCTCCGATCCGATGGGGAGCTCCCGCGCAGTTCATAACTTCAACGGCCCCCACACCCATCAGATGGGGTGGTTCAACGCCTTCACCAATGCCGTGCAATCGGTCACAGCCTCCGGACTGTACTCGATTGCTCCTATTGGCAATACCCCGGATGGAACGCTCCCTCAAACCTTGCGGATTGCGAAGCCGAGCACTGGCGATTACTACTACCTCTCCTATCGGCAACCGACGGGCTTCGATGCGACACTATCCTCAACCTACACGCAAGGCGTGAACGTGCATCACTACAAAGGCTCCGGCTATGCGTTGACCTACTTTATTCAAAGCCTGGGGGATAATGGCTTATTTACCGATGCCGTCAACGGCATCTCTGTCACGCAATCCACCCACGGCACCAGCGCGACGACTATCCAAGTCACATTTGGCTGTGCCGCATCGCAACCGTCGGTAGGAATCGCCCCTTCAACCGTGTGGGCTAAATCGGGAAGCACTGTGTCGTTAAGCGCCCAAGTGAGCAATCGCGACTCGGCCGGGTGCGCGGCCACGACCTTTCAGTTAAGTCCAACGAGCAATCTAAGCGCCAGTTCCCTCACCGTCAATCCCGTGTCTCTATCTGTCGCCCCCGGTCAAAGCGCCTCCGCGACGCTGACTGTCGCAGGAGTGACCAGTAGCGGCACGGTCACGCTGACGGCCAGGGACAGCGATGGCGCCGACCCAAGTCATCCGCAGGATGGTGCGGGGACCGCTCAAATTCAGATAGATTCCACCGCGCCAAATGCTCCGACCAACCTCTCTGCCAGCCTCGTCAAAACGGGAGTAAAACTGACGTGGACAGCCTCGACGGATAACGGCGGGTCCGGAATCGCGATGTACTATGTCTATCGTAATGGGGGACAAATCGGGTCGACGTCAAGCCTCTCCTACACAGATACGTCCGGCGTGGGCGGCACCAGCTATACCTATACAGTCACAGCGCTGGACGTTGTGGGGAACGAATCTGGCAATAGCAACACGGCTACTGTGACGTATCCCACCAAGAGAGGCAGAAAATAGGTCGTTACAAGCTGCGGCACCTTCTGCCCTGCCGGAGGTAGCGGCAACCAGCGCGTGAAGCCCTGAGTCATACGGACGATCAAGAGAGACGTCCGTATGACTGTGCCGCTCCTGGCTGCCGATTGCCACGCAAGCCCGCAACTCGATTAGAAACCGCTCAGCCTCACCCCTGCGCCCCACGGTATCATCTCGGCATCGCGGTTCATTCTCCAGACGGCCCCTTTCGCTCTGCACACCCATATAGCAGGCTCAGGCCCCTCGGCCCTCAATCACTTTTAGCGGGAGCTGAAAAATTCCGCCAGCTTCGTTCTCGCTTCGCACAGAGGCTCGACGTGCAGAAGACAAATCTCAGTTACACCGATTCCTTGCCGCGCAAGGTGCGTTTCCAACAACCTGCGAGGCAGGAACGGAGTTGACGTACCGGCAAAGGAGTTGATACATGGACAGACCTGCATATGTTCATTCGACTGGGAGGACCCAATGCCAATGGATGAGATTACCCAAAAGGTCAGCGATCGCTATGCCCGGGCTGCGTCAACAGGCGAGCAGATGTGTTGCCCGACCAGCTACGACATGGCCAATCTCAAATCCTTCATCCCTGAAGAGGTCCTCAAGATTTCCTATGGGTGCGGGACACCGGCCGGGCTGAGGACTGTCTCCCCAGGTGAAACCGTATTAGATATCGGTTCCGGTGGCGGCATCGATTGCTTTGAAGCGTCCCGGCTCGTCGGTCCCACCGGCCAGGTCATCGGGATCGACATAACCGACACGATGCTGGCCATCGCCAGAAAGAATGCCCCCATCGTCGCAGCCAATCTTGGCTATCCTGCGTCCAATGTCGAGTTTCGCCAAGGGATGGCGGATGCGATGCCGGTGGACGACGGTACCGTCGATCTGATCATCTCCAATTGTGTGATCAACCTGGCGCCGGATAAACGGAAGGTCTTCCGGGAAATGTTTCGCGTCGCCAAACCAGGCGGACGGTTCACCATCTCCGACATCGTGGCCGATCAGCCCGTTCCGCAGTATTTGGTGCATGACGCGGAGAAGTGGGGCGACTGCCTCTCCGGAGCGCTCACGCTCACGGACTATGTCGCAGGGATCGCAGGGGCCGGCTTCCTGGGCATTCATCTGATCAAGTCCTCGCCCTGGCAGGTGATCGACGCGATTCACTTTTTCTCCGTCACACTGACGGGATACAAACTCACCGCCGATGCGCCTGTATCAACCGCCCGTTACGCCACGCTCCGCGGACCGTTCAGCCGCGTGGTCGATGAACTGGGCACGACCTATCTCCGAGGCATACCCCAACTCATTGCACCGGAGACCGTGCAGCTATTACGTCAGCCCCCGCTGGCTTCCCACTTCGTCCTGTCCTCCGAGCCGCTGTGGCTGGATCGCGCCGATGACCGATGGACCGCGGTCTATCCGGCAGAGGCTCCCTGTGTCTGGCAGGGGCACTTCGCCCTGCTCGCCGGCCCCTTCGCCGAAGCAGCCGACGACGATCACCATGTCTATCGCAGAGGCGAACCGTTGGAAATCTGCTCCAAGACCCTGACGGTATTGGAAACAGACGGCTATGCTCCCCATTTCGCAATCATCAACCGCGCAGGCCAGCGCGTGAGCGATCAAGCAGACAGCTGCTTACCTAATGGAGGCTGCTGCTGAGGCATGGCACTGACCCTGCTAGGACAACAAAATCCCCTCGCCTCCTCTACCGAGCAATTGAAAATACTCGGGGGGACAACGAGCTGCCCCCCCTTCGAGACACAACTCGGTCGCATCGGCCTACTCCCGCTTCGCGCCACCGGGATCACGGTCTTTCAGATCAATGTCGGCAAACTCTGCAATCAAACCTGCCGGCACTGCCATGTCGATGCGGGACCAGATCGGACCGAGAGCATGACCCGCAACACGGCGGAGTTGTGCATCCAGGCCCTGGCCAAAACCGATACTCCAACAGTCGATATCACAGGCGGGGCGCCGGAGCTGAATCCCAATTTTCGCTGGCTGGTGGAGCAAGCGCGAAGACTCGGCCGGCATGTGATGGATCGCTGCAACCTCTCCGTGCTGCTGCTCCCATCTCAAGCGGATCTAGGCGAGTTCCTGGCGGCGCATCATGTCGAGGTGGTCGCCTCGCTCCCCTCCTATCGCGCTAGTCAAACCGACGCGCAGCGAGGCGAGGGCATTTTCGAGAAATCGATCGAGGCGCTGCGCCTACTTAATCGGCTCGGCTATGGTCAACCTGGCAGTGGTCTATCCTTGAATCTCGTCTATAATCCGGCAGGAGCGTTTCTCCCTCCCAAGCAGGAGGCCTTCGAAACACAGTTCCGGAACGAACTCCTGGCCCGGCAGGGCGTCTCGTTCAACCATCTCTATACCATCACGAACATGCCGATCAGCCGGTTTCTTGAGTTTCTTTTAGAGAGCGGCAACTACGAGCAATATATGGAGCGCTTGGCCAATGCCTTCAATCCCGCCGCTGCGGCCGGCGTCATGTGCCGCCACACGATCTCCGTGGGCTGGGACGGCACCCTCTACGATTGCGACTTCAACCAGATGCTCGATCTGCCGGTGGGCCAGGCGGCGCCGGCCCATATCCGCGACTTCGATCCGGCGCAACTTGCTCAGCGCCAGATCGTCACGAACAACCATTGCTACGGCTGTACCGCGGGATCTGGCTCATCCTGCGGCGGCGCCGTCACGGCGTAGCCTCTCCGCCCCGTTTCGCTTGATCTGCCAGGAACTCTCGAATGGCCGAGGCAATCTCGTTGCGGACGCGGCGAAAGACGAGACGCCTGGCATCGGCCTCCACAACAGCGGCGGGATCGTCGAAGCTCCAATGGATGAGTGTCGTCCGACCGGGCCAGAGAGGACAGGTTTCTTTGGCGCGGTCACAGACCGTAATTACATAGTCGAGGGGGATCGCAGTGAATTCCGTCGCCGATTTGGATCGGTGCTGCGAGATGTCGATTCCGACTTCGGCCATGGCCTCGACCGATCCAGGATTCAGGCCAACTGGATGGGTTCCCGCACTGAACACCTCATAGCGATCGCCCGCCAGATGCCTCAACAAGCCTTCCGCCATTTGACTCCGGGCCGAGTTGCCGGTGCAGAGGAACAAGACCGACTGCTTCATACGACCACCTCGCGCCTGAACCAATGTTTGGTCCTGTTGCAAATTCCACAAACCGACAACATGACCGGCACCTCCACCAATACTCCCACCACGGTCGCCAAGGCCGCCCCTGACTCGGCCCCAAATAGCGCAATAGCCGTCGCCACCGCCAGTTCGAAGAAATTGCTGGCCCCGATCAAGGCGCCGGGCGCCGCGATTTCATAGGGCACGCGAAACCGATACATAAGGCCATAGGCCAATGACGCATTCATATAGACCTGGAACAGGATGGGCACCGCAATCAACGCCACGTGCACCGTCTTGCCCAGAATGTTCTGTGCCTGGAAGGCAAAGATGAAAACCAGGGTGAGGAGCAAGGCGGCAATGGTCACCGGGGCAAATCGCGGTAAGAGGATATCTTCAAGCCACCGCTGCCCCTGCTGCCGCACAAGCCATGTCCTGAGCCCCCACCCGACCGTCAGAGGAATCACGATAAAGGCCAGGACCGAGTAGAGCAACACGTCATAGGGGACGGACAAGGACGACGCACCGCTCACCAACAGGCCGACAATCGGCACAAACAGCACAAGCATGATGAGATCGTTCACGGACACCTGGACCAGAGTATAGGCGGGATCTCCGTCCGTCAGATAACTCCAGACGAACACCATCGCGGTACAGGGAGCTGCGGCCAGGATGATCGCCCCTGCGATGTATTGATCGGCCTCGCTCGGCGTAATCCAGGCGGCAAAGACGATACGGAAGAAGAACCAGGCAAAGAACGCCATCGAAAAGGGTTTGACCACCCAATTAACAAACAAGGTAATGACCAGTCCGGTTGGGCGAGCCCCGACGTGGCGAATCGAGGCGAAATCGACTTTCATCATCATCGGCACGATCATCAGCCAGATGAGCAGGGCGATCGGCAGGTTGATATGGCTGCCTTGGCCGAACTCCATCGCCCGCAAGGTCTGGACAAGGCCGGGAGCGAGCTGCCCCAGCGCCACACCCGCGACCATACAGAGCGAAACCCAGACCGTCAGATACCGCTCAAAGGGATTCAGCTGCTTTTCGACTGCCGGCGGCGCATCCATTAGTTTCGTCTCCATGGGCCTCCCGAATGAATCATCAAGAATTGTTGATGTGTCAGGCAAAAAAGTTAACAGCGTGAACTTGGCCGAACCGTTTTCCTCATGACCTTGAGCGAGGCCACCAGATCCTCAAGCTCCTCGACCGCATCAGCATTGATCGCATAATAGATCCAACGGCCATCGGGACGATCACGAATCAAGCCTGCGTCCTTTAATACTTTCAGGTGAAAAGAGAGACGTGACTGCCCGGCCTGCAAGGCGTCGGTCAGTTCGCAGACGCACCGCTCGCCCTCCTTGAGCTGATCCAGAATATCCAGCCTGGTCTCATCGGCCAGCGCGTGGCACAGTTCGGCAGTTTTGGCTCGGTGTTTCCCCGACAGGGTAGGCATCGTTTCTTATACATCAAGAATTCATGATGGGTCAACGGGAGGTGATCCTGATTGCGTAAGCTTCCGGCAGTCTGCTAAGGTGACGCCGGCGCAGAAATCCTCCGCAATTATCTTCGGACGAATATCTCACATGGTCTGGGACCCCAAAGATCCTTGGAGTAAGAAGAGCGACCCGCTTGAGGATGCCCTCAGGCAGGCCCAATCGCAATTCAAGAACCTGATGCCTTCAAGCGGTATCAGAAACATCGCCATGGCAGGGCTGCTCGTGTTCCTCGCCTGGCAGAGCGCATTCATCGTCGCCCCGGATGAGGAGGGCGTCGTCAAGCGGTTCGGCGTTCCTGTCCGAACCGTGGGGCCTGGTCCTCACGCGAAAATCCCTCTCATCGAATCGGTCCTGCAACCGAAAGTCGAAAAGCTCCACCGTATCGAGGTCGGCTTCCGCACTGATCGGCAGGGCCGCCAGCAAATGCTGGCGCAAGAAGCCCTGATGCTTACCGGCGACATGAACATCCTGGCCATCGAATTCATCGTGCAATATAAGATCAAAGGATCTGCGAACTATCTCTTCAGTGTCGCGGAAATCCATGAGACGATCGGCAAAGCGGCCGAAGCCTCCATGCGCGAAGTGGTGGGCAAGAGCAAGATCGACGAGGCCTTGACGACCGGCAAAGCCCAGATCCAGCAGGACACCATGGTACTCTTACAGTCCATTCTCGACCAGTATCAGGGCGGCGTTCAGATCGCAGCCATCCAACTTCAAGATGTCGATCCTCCCGAAGCCGTGGCGGCTGCGTTCAAAGATGTGACCAATGCGAAAGAAGATCGGGAGAAACTGATCAACCAGTCGCAGAGCTATCGCAACGACATTCTCCCCAAAGCCAAAGGCGAAGCCGCTCAAGTCGTGAACCAGGCCAAAGGCTATGCCCAGGCAAGACTCAATCGCGCCCAGGGAGAAGCCAACCGCTTTGTGGCGACACTGAAAGAATACAATCAGGCCAAAGACATCATTAGCAAACGGCTCTACATCGAAACGATGGAAGAGATTCTTCCGAACATCGAGAAAATCATCATTGACGGCAAGGCGGGCGATCGTGTGCTTCCGTATCTTCCTCTCGAACGTCTCAAGCCCAAGGCCGGTGCCGCCGCTGAGGAGCAGAAACCATGACCAAGCAGGGATTCATCATTGCACTGCTGGCGGTCGTCATCGGGCTGTTTCTCCTGGGGGCCTCACCGCTCTTCATCGTGGACATCACCCAGAACGCGATCGTAGTCCAACTCGGGAAACCTGTTCGCAATCTCACGGAGCCTGGGCTCTATGTAAAGGTGCCGTTCATTCAAGAGGTCACGTATTTCGATAAGCGCCTGCTGGACTACGACTCAGATCCCCAAGATGTGATCACCCAGGACAAGAAAACCCTGCTACTAGATAATTTCGCCAAATGGCGGATTGTCGATCCGCTCAAGGTCTATCAGAACTTTCAAAGCCAGCGGGGCGCTTACCAACGGCTGCACGACATTATCTATTCCGAGCTCCGGGTTGAACTCGGGCGCCATGACCTGCTGGAAATCGTCGCAACGGGCCGGGCCGATCTCATGAAAATCGTGACCCAGCGGTCGAACGAGAAGGCCTCTGCCTATGGGATCGAGATCCAGGACGTAAGAATCAAACGCGCCGACCTCCCGGAACAGAACGAAAAGGCCGTGTTCGCCAGAATGCAAGCCGAACGTGAGCGGCAGGCGAAGCAATACAGAGCGGAAGGCGCTGAGGAAGCACAGAAAATCCGCTCAGAGGCGGAAAAGGATCGCGAGATTATTCTGGCCCAGGCCTACAAGGAATCGGAAGAGCTGCGTGGCGCAGGAGACGCGAAGGCGTTCAAAGTATACGCCGACGCCTATCGGCAGGATCCAAAATTCTTTGAATTTACTCGGTCGATGGAAGCCTACAAGAAGACCTTCAAAGACAAGTCCACCCTGGTGGTGAGTCCGGACTCAGAATTTTTCCGCTATCTGAAGCAGCGCTAGCCTTCAGGACAGCCCTATAATCTCACCTGTGCCAGGCTCGATTCCAATCCGTTCCCCTGCCGGTTTCTTCGGCAACCCCGGCATGAGTTGAATGCCCGAACAGACCGCCGTGAGGAACCCGGCCCCTGCGAGCATTCGCACTTCTTTGATCGGCAAGGTGAACCCGGATGGGCGCCCTTTTAAGGCAGGATCGTGCGACAACGATAGCGGCGTCTTCGCCATGCAAATAGGCAGCTGATCGAATCCGAGCTGCTCAGCCGCCTCAATGTCCCGCTCGGCTGCTGCGTCGAATGAGACGGACGACGCTCCATACATCTCTGTCGCAATCGTCTGAATTTTCTGCTTGATCGGCCAGGCGACGTTATAGAGATGCCGGAACGACGACGGTTCCTCTGTGGCCCTGACTACTGCCTGCGCCAACGCCTCGGCCCCCTTCCCTCCATCGGCCCAATGGGTTGAGACCGCGGCATCCACCGCACCAGCCTCTCTTGAGCGCTCACGAACCCATTCCAGCTCAGCCTCTGGATCATCGACAAACGCATTGACCGCCACCACCACCGGCACCCCATGGGCTTTCACGTTCGCGATGTGCTGCTCCAAATTTGCAAAACCTTTTGCCAATGCCTCCTGATTTGGCCCGGTCAGCCCTGCCGGGAGCGGAGCTCCAGCCTTGACCGCCCCTCCGCCACCGTGGAGCTTGAGTGCGCGGAGAGTCGCCACCACTACAGCAACCGCCGGCTTGAACCCTGAGAGACGGCACTTGATGTTAAAGAACTTCTCAGCCCCGAGATCGCTCCCAAACCCAGCCTCCGTGACGACATAGTCGGCACAACGCAGCGCGATGGCATCTGAGACAATTGAACAGTTCCCATGGGCAATGTTGCCGAACGGACCCGTATGCACGAAGGCCGGCGTTCCCTCCAGCGTCTGCACCAAATTCGGCAACAGCGCGTCTCTGAGCAAGACGGCCATGGACCCGGCACAGCCAAATTCTTCTGCCCGCACAGCCTTGCCATCTACGGTAAACCCGACGACGATCTGCCCGAGCCTGCGGCGCAAGTCTGCTTGACTCGATGCCAACGCAAGGGTCGCCATGACCTCGGAGGCTTCCGTGATCACAAACTGCCCCGTGCGACCTGCCGCCCCCTCTCCCAACGAGACTTGCCGGAGCGACCGATCACTGACCCCCAAGGTCCTGGGCCAGATGATCCGATTCGGATCCACTTGAAGCCCATTTCCATGAAAAATGTGATTATCGACAAATGCCGATAAGAGATTGTGGCTGGCAGACACGGCATGGGCATCGCCGGTCAAATGGAGGTTGATCTCTTCCATGGGAAGGACTTGCGCCCGCCCTCCCCCTGTTCCTCCGCCTTTGATCCCAAATACCGGTCCCAACGAAGGCTGCCGAAGCGTGACGGCCGTTCGATGGCCGAGGCGGGAAAGACCCATGGCAAGCCCGATGGACGTTGTCGTCTTGCCCTCCCCCAACGGGGTCGGATTGATGGCGGTCACCAGCACATAACGGCCCAGGCTCGCAGATTTGAGTCGCTCTAGGACATTGAGGGAGACCTTTGCCTTCAGCCTTCCGTAGGGAAGCAACTCGCTAGCCTGGATGCCAAGCTGATCAGCGACATCCTGAATGGGACGCGCCTGTACTGATCTGTTGATCTCGATATCTGTCATGGGTCGAGTGCCAGCAACCCCTCCACACCGTCATGGCGCGGCAGTATACCATGGGCGCTAAGTCGATTCAGTGCACGTTCTTGAACGGGGGGCTGGCTACCGTGTGGACCCGTCATACGCCGGCTTGGCTCATGACGAGGCCCGTGAGAGAAGCGGGAGGACTAACAAGCTATTCGAGGATGTACTTTACCGGATCGAGCGTCTGGCCGTGAACCTTCACCATGTAGTGCAAGTGGGGCCCCGTGGCAAGCCCGCTGCTACCAACTAATCCGACGATTTCCCCACGCTTCACACGCTGTCCCTCTTTGACTAATGACTTGGCTAAATGGCCATATACGGTTTCAATTCCGAACCCATGGTCGAGCTTCACAAGATTTCCGAGCTTAGGATCGAACCCGACCATTGTCACTCGCCCTTGAGCAGGAGCCTGAACTGGCGCGTTAGCGGCAGCGCCAATATCCAGCCCGTCATGCCATGCAGGCTTTTCAGTAAATGGGGAAACCCTCGGCCCAAACCCGGATGTCACCCACCCCTTTACAGGCCAAATGGATGGAGTTGCGGCCCATCGAGAAGATTTCTGCTCGGCAGCTAGGGACAACTCATGAAGGGACTGCTCCTGAATCGCGGCTTCCTTGGAAAGCCAGTCGATACCATCCTTGATTGACGCAACCATTTCCTGCTCAGTGAAACCGTCGGAACCGGCTGATAAGCCCGTTTGGCCGACCTGAACACTCGAATTTGTTTCCACTGAGCCGACGCGATGAGCCTCGGCGTCACGCGCGAGAGCTTTCCCAGGGGCAGGGAAAATATCGCCATCGGGAAGAGGAACGTCCTCGCCCCCCTGACCATTCGCTGTATCCCCCGCTTTCGGGGTCTCGATTCCCAACATGACACGAAGCCGCTGATTGACCTCTTTCATGCTCGTTAACCGCTTCTTCAGGTCGTCGACGGCACCAGAAAAAGCTGCGGTCTGTTCTCGTGCACTCATGGCCTCTGCACGAAACGCGGAGAGCTCCCAGACCTCACCAGTTCTAATCACGTAGTGCGAGATGATGAAAATATCGACTGCGGCAAAAATCGCTCCTGCAATCAATAGGTTACGCACAAGCTTACGTGAGAAGCTAAACCGTAATGGTTTGGCCGTTGAGCCACGGAAGATTACGACGGTGTAGACATCGCTGGTTTCTGTGCCGTTCACTTGTCCCATGACCACCCCCTACTGAATGGACTCCTCCACTTCCCGAGTACAATCCTCCGCGAGTGTACCTACCCTCGTCGATTCGGTCAACCATTCACTTTTGCGACGAAAAAATATCAACTTTCAGCAATTAGCTGTGGGTCTCAGCATGCACCCACCCAATATATTGATCGAGACCCTCCTTAACCGGCAACGCGATAATTTCAGGGGTCTCATAGGAATGCATCTCCTTGATCGTCTTTTCAAGTGCACGATACCGAGACTTCGTCGATTTCAACATGATGAGAGCTTCCTGCTCTTTAACAAGTTTTCCCTTCCACCGATACACCGATTGAATTGTTGGAATAATATTCGCACAAGCTGCCAGCCCAGCACTCACCACTGCCCTCGCAATCTTTACCGCCTCTTCCTGGTTTGCCGTCGTGACCAGGACAACGAGCATCTGCCCGGATGATTTTCTCATGAGAGACATGATCGTAAATAAGAAAACTCTTCCATCTTGCAGTGGTTGCCGTTCTACTGCTTGTACCTGTCGAATAAGCCACAGCTACAGCAATTTCCAGGCCTGCCATGCAGGTGGCATCTTAATTTCATAGATATCTGCCAATTGTCTACGCTCATCGGCTTAATTGATCTATGCCCAACCTGGGCTGAACTGGCTGAAACAGCCGTGCTCCAGCAAAAAATGACAAAAATATACACTCATTGTTCATTGTCTCTCCATGCCGACCATGCTCTTTTGGCAGCATGGGAGCTACGCTGAAGGGACGATCAGATTCATTGACAGCCTTTTCTCCCCTCGCATATGATGGCCCTTTGCAAGGAGGACACTCAATGGGCTTTGCCATTTCCCCGAAAGAACTAAAAGCAAGACTCGACAAGGGTGACAAACTGGTGCTGCTGGATGTGCGGGAGGGATGGGAGTACTCGCTCGCAAAAATAGATGGCTCAACCCTTATTCCTCTTGGAACACTCCCTCAATCGCTGGCCCAGCTAAGCCGCGACTCGGAAATCATCGCAATCTGCCACCATGGCATGCGAAGTGCCGATGCGACGAATTTCCTGCTTCAACAAGGGTTCCCGAACGTGAAGAATTTGGTGGGAGGAATCGACGCCTGGTCAACTCAGGTCGATGGAACTGTCCCTCGATACTAACCCAACTCGGCACCTGCGCGGGGGAAAGCGCGGGATTGACGACCGCTCTATTCAACCAACCCGGCTACTGTCAGCCCATACGCTCACGGAAATAGTCGACGGTACGCCTGAGGCCTTCACGAAGTTCCGTTCTCGGCTCCCAGGACAACTCTTGACGGATCTTGCTGGAATCAATCACGCTCCGTGCCTGCTCGCCCTTCTTAGCTGGCCCGTGAACTTCCTTGCACGTTGAATGCGTGTGCGCGATGAGAATTCTCAGCAAATCGTTGATGGAAGTTTCTTGCCCCGTTCCAACATTATACGTGCCTTGCGTTTCCTGCCCCATCACCGCAAGATTCGCCTCAACCACATCTTCAACGTAGACGAAATCTCTCGTTTGACGCCCATTCCCGTTAATAATCGCTTGCTCGTTATTCAGCAGCTTCTGAATAAAGATCGCCACCACGCCGGCCTCTCCGTCAGGATCCTGACGCGGGCCATAGACATTGGCGTAACGCAAATTCACCATTTGAAGCCCGCTCACTCGCTGGTAATACGATAGATACTGCTCCCCGCACAGCTTGCTGATGCCGTAAGGCGATAGCGGCCGCGTGACATGGGACTCAGGAGCAGGATAGATCTCCTGCTCGCCGTAAATTGCCCCACCGGAAGAAGAGAACACCACCTTCCGCACGCCGTGCCTGACCGCCTGCTGCAACACGTTCAACGTCCCGAGCACATTCACCTGGGCATCGAAAACCGGATCTTCCACTGATTTGCGGACATCCATCTGCGCTGCAAGGTGCATAATAATATTGGGCCGTTCGTTGCGAAACACCCGCTCAAGCCGCCAACTCTGAATATCCATCTTATAGAAACGAGCGGCGCGATTGAGGTTTCGTCGTTTTCCCGTGGACAGGTTGTCCACGACAACAACCTCATGTCCTTCCTGGACAAGGCGATCGACCACATGCGACCCAATAAAACCGGCCCCTCCAGTCACCACTACCTTCATGCACGCCCCCATCGCCAATGAATCATAGCCACCCTCTTTCCATCATAAACCCGGTCATGCTGTGGTCTCGCGCGCAAAACCGACAAGGATCTCACGATTTCCCTTTCGCCCTATCACGGGAGAATCGAGCACGCCTCTCAGCCGAAGCCCCAACTGCGTCGCGCAGGCAATGACCTTTTCAGTTACCGCCTCGCGCTGCGCATCATCCCGCACGATTCCCCCTCGTCCGACCTGCCCTTTACCGACTTCAAACTGGGGCTTCACTAACGCCACAACCGTCGCGGAACGATTGAGGAGGCCTACAACGGCTGGTAATACTAAGGTTAGCGAAATAAAGGACACGTCGATCACTGCCAGATCGATCGGCTCAGGGACCGTTGCACGGTCAACATACCGAATGTTAGTCCGTTCGAGCAAGACAACACGCGAATCTTGCCGCAGTTTCCACTCGAACTGCCCATACCCCACGTCGATGGCGTAGATGCGAGCCGCGCCTCGTTGCAACAAACAGTCGGTAAACCCGCCGGTCGAACAGCCGACGTCAAGACCGATCAGCCCGCGCGGATCAATATGAAACGCATCCAGCGCCGCAGCTAATTTGTCGCCCGATCGACTGACGAACAACGCAGGCTGCACGACCTCGATCCGCGCATCCAGCGGCACCAACTTCGCAGGCTTATCCACCATGATCCCATCGACTGAGACTCCGCCAGCCAAGACCGCTCTGGCCGCAGCCTCCCGGCTGGGCACCAAACCCTGAAGCAGCAGCACACGGTCCAATCGTTCTTTGCGAATACGCGGGGTGGATGACATAGAAACTAGGGAAGCAACGCTACGGAATGGGGGCGGATACGGGAGCCCCTACAGGGATCCTAGGAGGACGGTTCATCGGATTCGTCGTCGGGGGAGAAGGCGTGGATTCGCTTTTTACCGTTCTTGTCTTGCACGAGCACTTCAACTTTATGCTCGGCTTCCTCGAGAATCTTGAGGCAATTCTTCGAGAGGCGAATGCCCTCTTCGAATATCTTGAGCGATTCGTCCAGAGGAAGATCGCTTTTCTCCAACTCACCGACAATGGCTTCCAACCGCGCCATTGCCTGTTCAAATTTCACCGCTGCCACAGTACGCCTCGTTAGTTGTGATGTGCGAGCGCTATTATACTCGACCACCCCGCGATTTCAAACTGCGGAATCGTCGAACACACGCGTGACCCTGCAATTCAATCGTCCGCTTGCCAATTGAGCCTCCAGCTCCTGTCCAACCTCCGCATCGCTCGCTCGATGGAGAACCTGACCGGCCGGAACCGTGTGCAGGATACTATAGCCGCGCCCAAGGACCGCCAGGGGGCTCAGGGTATTGAGTTGTGCCACCAGCGCGTGAACCCGGTGACGATGCTGTGCCAATATCGTCCCCATCTCCCCTTCAAGGCGTTTCGAGAATTGCGGAACCGTTGCCAGCCCCTGCTTAATCACGAGAATAGGGTTGAGCGCGGAGAGATCGCGCTGCGCTTCGTGAACCCGCTCACGCCCGGACGTGAGCAGACGTTGGAGCAGCTCGCGCAATCGGTCCACCATATCATCGGCCCGTTGCGCCGCCCCCTGGAGGCGGAAACGCACATCTGTGACCCCTCGAATACCGGCTTCGAGCCGCTGCCGCTCGAAGGCACAATGCCGAAGCATCATCCGCCCCGTACGAACTGTCAGCTCCCGCAATCGTTCCACGATCTCAGTCAACACCGGAACAACGGACTCGGCCGCCGCCGACGGCGTCGGTGCCCGGAGATCTGCGACAAAATCAGCCAATGTCACGTCAATTTCATGCCCGACCGCCGACACCACCGGCGCCTGGGATGCCGCAATCGCGCGCACCACGATCTCCTCGTTGAAACTCCAGAGATCCTCCAGCGATCCTCCGCCTCGCCCAACGATGATGACATCCACGGCACCCAGGTCGTTCAACGCAGCCAGCGCCTCGGCAATTTGACGACCGGCACTCTCCCCCTGAACTTGCACCGGGGCAATAAGAACGTGGAGCGTCGGCCAGCGTCGCCTGAGAACGGCCAGGATATCCCGAATGGCTGCACCGGTCAGCGATGTCACCACGCCCACCGTTCGAGGAAATGCCGGGATCGGCTTCTTTCTGTCCTGATCGAACAATCCCTCCGCCGCCAATCGTTCTTTCAACTGTTCAAATGCCAACTGCAGCGCACCGACCCCTTTGGGCTCCACCGTATCGATCACGATCTGATATTCGCCGCGCAGTTCGTAGACCGTGAGCCGCCCCCGCACAATCACCTGCATCCCCTCTTGCAAGGCAAAGCGCAGCCGCACCGCACTGGCCCTGAACAGCACCGCACGAATCTGGCTCGTCTTGTCCTTGAGCGTGCAATAGACGTGTCCCGATCCGGGAGCGCGGAGATTGGAAAGCTCGCCTTCCAGCCAGATGTCGGAGAATTGTTCTTCGATGGAGGTGCGGAGCAGCCCCGTCAACTCCGAAACCGTTAGGATCTGTTTCGGGGGAGCGGCCTGAGAGAAGAGATCAGGAAAACCTGGAGAGCTCGTGATGAGACTCCTTTAATCGATGATGCGGATTCGTTCGATCGACAGCGCCTTCCCAAGGCGCGCATCAAGATCGATCAGGATCGCACAAAAAACGACTGGCCCGGAAGCCACTTCAAAACGCCGCGGCATCCCGGTCAAAAACTTTTCAATCGCCAGCTCTTTCTTCACCCCGATCACGGAATGAAGCGGACCGGTCATTCCGATATCCGTGATGTACGCGGTCCCTTTCGGGAAAATCTGGTCATCCGCCGTTTGCACATGCGTATGGGTCCCGACCACGGCAACAACCTCTCCGTCCAAGTAGTGCCCCATCGCCATTTTTTCCGACGTCGCCTCCGCATGCATATCGACAATCACGGCAGCCGTTCGCTTCTTGAGCATGGCCAATTCTTTTTTGGCTGCCTGAAACGGGCAATCCAACGTCGGCATATAGGCCCGCCCCATCAGCTGGAGCACACCCAACTGTTCCCCGCCAGCCGACTCGACCACCACACTGCCAGATCCCGGCGCGCCGCTCGGATAATTGGCAGGACGAAGCAGGCGCGGCTCCCGGGGGAAATAGTCGAGAATTTCCTTCTTATCCCAAGCATGGTTTCCGGTCGTAATGACGGCAAGACCCATGTCGAACAGCTCTTCCGCCAATTCCGGCGTGATGCCGAACCCGGCGGCCGCGTTCTCTCCATTCCCGATCACGATGTCGATCTGTCGCTGGGCCACCAGCTTGGGAACAGCCCGAGCCACCGCACGGCGCCCAGGCTCTCCAAAAATATCACCAACAAAGAGAACCTTCACTTGGCATACTCCACATACCGGCTTTCTCGAATCACGGTCACTCTGATCGTGCCGGGATAAGTCAGTTCCTGTTCAATCTTTTTTGCCAAATCGCGAGACAGTTGGAAGGACTCGGCATCGGTAATGTCTTCCTGCCGCACGATGACACGAATCTCCCGGCCCGCCTGGATGGCATAGGCCTTCTGCACCCCCTTGATCCCCGTGGCGAGCGACTCCAGCTTCTCCAGCCGCTTCACGTAGGTCTCCAAGGCTTCCCGCCTCGCCCCGGGCCTAGCCGCGGACAAGGCTTCGGCCGCAGCGACCAGGACAGACTCGGGACAGATCGGCTCTACTTGCTCGTGGTGTCCTGCAATGGCATTGACGATTTTCTCGCTCTCGCCGTACTTCTTGGCAATCTCAGCGCCCAACATGGCATGGGGGCCTTCTTCTTCGTGGCTGACCGCTTTCCCGATGTCGTGCAACAACGCGCCCCGTCTCGCCAGCTTCACGTCGAGACCCAGCTCGGAAGCCATGATGCCGCAGATATAGGCCGCTTCGCGCGCATGGTAAAGATTGTTCTGGCCGTAACTGGTCCGATACTTAAGCCGGCCGAGCACCTTGATCAATTCGGGATGAAAGTCCGAGAGGCCCAACTCGAAAATGATCTTCTCGGCCTCTTCGTACATCAGCTTATCAATATCGACTTTGACTTTCTCGACGATCTCTTCGATCCGCGTCGGATGGATACGCCCATCATGCATCAACCGCTCAAGCGACACTTTGGCGATCTCCCGACGCAACGGGTCGAAGCCCGATATGATGACGGCTTCCGGCGTTTCGTCAATGATCAGATCGATCCCCGTTGCGGCCTCGATCGCGCGGATATTGCGCCCTTCCCGCCCGATGATCCGCCCCTTCATCGCATCGTTCGGAATCTGCACCACGGAAATTGTGGATTCGGCAACGTAATCACGCACCACGCGTTGAATCGAACACGTGATGATCTCGCGCGCTTCCCGTTCCGCATTCTCCCGCGCCTCTTCCAATATCCGCTTTGCAAGCCCAACCGCCTCGAGCCGCGCATGGCTTTCCATTTCATGAATCAGCTGTTTCTTTGCCTCGTCGGCCGTCATCCCCGCGACACGCTCCAGCGCCTCGCAGTGCTCCTTCTCCGCTCGAGCACATGCCGCTTCCTTCACCGTCAGCTTCTCTTCCCGCTTCACCAGCTCCAGATCACGCTTCTGGAGATCGCTCTCCCGCTTGTCGACCGCGCTGATCCGTTTTTCGATGGTCTCATCGCGCTGAATCAAACGTTTTTCGACATTGGCGAGCTCGGCCATCTTGGCCTTCTGCTCCTTATCAAGCTCCGCTTTCGACTGAAGCAATAGATCTTTCGCTTCCAGCTTCGCTTCCTTGACAATATTATCCGCCTCCCGCTGGGCGTTCTGCACAGACTGGCGGGCCTGCTCCTCTTCTTGCGCCTTCTTCGCGGCGCCCGATGAACGACGAATCAGTTCGAACAGCCCGATTCCGAGCAATCCTCCGACGAGTCCGGTCAACAGATACGCAATAATTGATGTCAAAATTTGACTCACCCCCTTACAGTCGCGAGACGAGAAGCACCCTGCCTCTCAGCCTCGTCTTGAGACAAGGTTGGTCGACGATCCTGTACTGATAAAGGAGCGCAGTGGAAGGATAGGGAACGGAAGAGGATGGGCCCACACGCGGTCTACAGATCTACTCCGAGAACGGACTCCACGGGGATGAGCGTCTTGCTGGATTGAGATAACGAGTACGTCCCATGCAGGATAAATCCCATGAGCTCCCTCTGCGTTGGCACCCCCTCATTCGCACGAGAGGATTACATGCATGCACCGGAAGCAGCCGAAAACTGTTTCCGTACACCGCACTTCCCGGCGGCAACAGGAACTCCATGACCTTGTCCAGCATCTCCAATAGCTTATACATGAAGAGGACGAACCCTTGTGCACCTTCTGCCTGTCTCAATTTCACCAGCATCAAGAACCCACATCTGTTCCGCGGTGACTGCATGATCTTCCCGGATCGCTGAACCGGTTCGCGCATGACCTGATCGTATCCCTACCGTCAAATCCACTACAGCCCGATATCGTGTCTTGACGATAGCAAAGGGGGGTACCCTTTGCAAGTTGAATCTAGCGAAAGAGCGAGGTCGGCACCTGCTCCTCGATGGATTCCATGAGCGACGTCATCCGCCGCTCGACATCCGCCTCACCTTGAGCACGTTTTCGTTCGACCTCGAACAGCTGATGGGCCAGATTAATCGCAGTCAACACGGCGAGCTTCGACGGAGTCGTCGTGTTCATCCCCTCCGCGAGATGACGCATATGGCCATCGACAAAGTTGGCGAGCCGCCGGATATAGCCCTCGTCCGCCTCGCCGCGGATCACGAACCGTTGGCCATAGATTTCAACATCGATCGTCTTAGTCAAGGGCCACCTCCTTGCGTTCTTCAAAGCACTCCAACAACTCGACGTCGCCGAGAACTTTTTCGATACGAGACTTGATATCGCCGCGCTCTTGCTCCCACCGTCGATTCGAGTCATCACTCTCCGCAAGTCGCTGCCGAACAACCTTCAACTCCTCTTCAGCCGCCGCATTTTTTTTCTTCAGCTCTTGAACGAGCTTCACCAGGTCTCTAATACGATTTTCGAGCGCATCCAGTCGATCGAGTGCCATCTCCTCATTCTCCTCCTTGAACCCCTACAGGTTGTGGCGCACTATAGAAACTTGTCTAGATCTTGTCAAGAAATGACATCACGGCGTCTGGCCCAGTCGCGTGTATTCTCGGTAGCTTCGCAGGACCCGCTTCACATACTGCCGCGTCTCCTGATACGGGATCAATTCGACGAACTCGTCCTGGCTTCGCCCGCGGTGCAGTGTAATCCAAGTCCCAACCGTAACCGGCCCGGCATTGTATGAGGCAATCGTATACGCGATATTTCCAGAAAACTGTTCAAGTAGTTGCTCGACGTAGCGGACGCCGATGCGAATATTAATCTCTTGATCGAAGAGGTCGTCCCGTCCGACAGCGGGAAGCCCCAGTCGCTGCGCCACATTATTTGCCGTGCCCGGCATCACCTGCATCAGGCCGATCGCACCGACCCGCGACACGGCCTGCCAATCGTACTGGCTCTCCTCTCGAATGATCGCCGCCACCAAATAGGGATCGACACCTTTCGCCCCCTGGCCTTTGATCGTAGACAGGAGACCCGTCGGATAGGCCACAGTCCACAGCGACGGGGCGACGACGCCTCCGGTCCGCTCCAGTTGATCGCGAAATCTGGTCCGTGCAAGTCGGAGGGCCTGGTGGTACGCGCCAGCTTCGTTCAACATCGTCGACAGCACCATGAGGAGCTCGGAATCTCGACTATAGCGATCAATCAGCCCCGCCAACTCCCGCGCTGCATCCGAGTCCAACCCCAGCGTCTTGAGCTCAAGGGCCCGCCGGTACGCCGCCTGCTGCTCGATTTCAACTCGAGTTGTCAATGCCCGCGTCGCCGCACCATTCACCGGCGCGACTTCGTTCGCCGTGACACCCGCCGGCACCGGTTCCGGCACAAGAGAATCCGGCCACGGGATATCGGCTCGATCACGCGCCAACTGGCAGTAGTACGTGTGGACGTATCGTTGGCAAAGCTGCACATACACATCACGAGCATGAGGCTGTTGGCTCAATTCGGCCGCACGCCCCATCCAATAGAGCGCCTGCGGCTCAAAATCGCCGTCGTGCTGCTCCGCGAGCATACGCAACTGGTCAAATGCCTCATGATAGCGCCCTGTCCGGTAGTAGCCCCAGCCCACACGCCACTGCCCCTCGGCCCGCTGAGACGCTGGCCCTCCAATCTTCGCCACCTGCCGGTATTGCGCAAGCGCATCATCGAGTCGTCCCTGATCCTCCAACCAAATGCCGGCGAATAGTGCAATCTGCCCTTTCTGCTCCGCGGACAGCGAAGACGTTGACACCGTACGGGCAAGATCCAACAGCTTGTCGCCCTGCCCCTGTCGCAGATAGACGCGGGCGAGCCAGACCGATGCTTCGGAAGATTCAGCCGCGCCCTCTTTTACCAACTCACGAAACGTTTCTCGTGCTTGGTCGTACTGCTTCAGCCGGACCTGCGCGATGCCGAGCTTCAGCTTCGCCTCGGCGCGCTGAGGTGACTGCGGATCAGCCGCAAGAAACTTTCGAAGTTCCTCAATCGCTTCGGCATGGAAGGCTTGCCCAAGATACACCTGTGCCCGACCAAGCCGCTCGCTCGGCTGAACGACCCAGGGCTCGCCACCAAGATTCGAGGCCAGCAACGCTTCCGCTTCTTTCGCTTCGGCCTTAGGCGCAAACCGCACCCAGAGCCGCTTCAGAGTCTCTCGCCCCTCCAGTATGTTGTGCTCTCGCAACTGACAGGCGCCTTGCCGAAGAAGCGCCTGGGGGGTCTCCACTTCCTTCTCGCTCAACCCCACCGCTCTGCCAATCCAGGCCATCGCCTCGCGACAGCTCGAAGCTTGATACCACGCTTCTCCAGCCCGATACGCGGCCTTGACCAACAGCGGGGAGTCGGGAGCCGCCTGTGAGATACCTTCGAACATCTCTGCCGCTTGCTTGGCCTCCCCAAGATTCAGCAACGCCTCTCCAATCCACAGTCGAATATAGTCGTCCAACACCGGCACATCCCGCTGTGCTGCACGAAGGAACTGCATCGCCACGGCGGGATTCCGCTCAAGGAGCAACACTCCTGATAGCACTCCCGCGCGCTTGGCCCAGAATGTGGCGGGGAATCGCTCCATCAGCCGTTGGAGCCGCTCAAGCTTCAGTGACAAGACTTGTTCTTTGTTGAGCGCATTGCCAAATCGTTCCTTCGGCAATGCGGCTGACTGAAAGCAATCTTCCACCGTCTCGCAGGCGTCGATGCCGCCTGGCAGCGACGGAGAGGAAGAATCGGCGGATGCTCGTTCAGGAAACAGCGCAGACCCGCAAAGTCCCATAGCCATGATACAGCATAGAGTTCGCACCGTTCGTTGGTTCATGCCGCCACGCACCCGTCATCTCCTCTCGACTCATCTCATATATAGCAGTGTCCTTCCCCTCTTGCCAGCAGAGCCGCATGAATCCTACGCCTTGTTCCACTTTTTCAGGCTGTGGTAGGCTGCGTTCATGCAGCATGAGAAAACCGTCCTCCCCTCGCGACCAGCTCCCACCAATCTCTTGGCTCTTACCGAGGAAGGGCTAAGCCGACTCGTGCAGCAATTCGGATGGCCCCGCTACCGAACCGGTCAAATTCTCCGCTGGCTCTATCAACGGCGCGCCCGTAGCATCGCGCAGATGACCGATCTCTCGCAGAAAGATCGAGAACAACTGGCTGAAGTCGCGACGATTCAGCGCGCGCAGGACTGCACGGTGCTTGAATCGACAGACGGTACGCGCAAGTTCCTCCTGACATTGGACGACGAACTCCGTATTGAAGCGGTGCTGATTCCGGACGAGGATCGACTCACACTCTGCGTCTCGACGCAGGTGGGCTGCATGCTGGATTGCGGCTTCTGCCTGACCGGCACCATGGGATTGAAACGAAACCTCAAGGCGCATGAAATCGTCGATCAGGTCCTCACGGCACAAGACCATTTGACTGGTCCAGAGCGCCTGACCAACCTCGTCTTCATGGGCATGGGAGAGCCCCTTGCCAATATCGAAGCGCTCTCGACCGCCATCCACTGCCTCACCAATAAATCATGGGGGTTGGGCTGGTCACCGCGCCGCATTACCGTGTCAACGGCGGGGCTCGCCGCCCGCCTGAAAGATGTGGCCACGCTCGGCGTGAATCTCGCCATCTCACTGAATGGCACGACGGAAGAACAGCGCCAGCAGTTGATGCCGGCGGCCAGCCAGATCGCCTCGCTCAAGACGCTCATGGCCGCGTGCCGCCGCTATCCGCTCGCCCCGACCAGACGGCTGACGTTTGAATATGTGTTACTCGCCGGCATGAACGATCGCGACGAGGACGCCCATCGACTGGTGAAACTGCTCAAAGGCCTCCGTTGTAAGGTGAACCTGATTCCCTTTAATGAGTTCCCAGGCAGTGCCTTTCGTCGGCCGACCGATCGTTGCGTGCTGGCATTCCAGACAATTCTTACGCAGGCCGGCATCGACGCCTTCATTCGCAAGAGTCGCGGGCGCGATGTGCTGGGCGCCTGTGGCCAATTAGGCAATCTCTCACCCACATACGCAGAACGCGCCTTGACACAAATTGAATCCCGTTGCTAGCATGCACCGTGCGCGCCACCCAAACATGATCTGGCTCTACTCCCGACACATGATGCCACTATCCCGGCTGATTGCCGCTGGCAGTCTCCTTTTCGCCCTCACGGCACCAGCTGCAGCGACGGAACCGCGCGAGTTCATCCTCTCCAACGGGATGAAAGTGCTGTTAGTCGAAGTGCCTAAAGCGCCGGTTGCCACCGTCCAGGTCTGGTACAAAGTCGGCTCGCGCAACGAGGTCATGGGCCGTGCGGGGCTCTCGCACATGCTGGAACATATGATGTTCAAGGGCACCGCGAAATATCCCAAGGGCAGCTTCTCCCGTCTGATTCGCAAGAACGGCGGGATGGATAATGCCTTCACGAGCCAGGACTTTACGGCCTATTTCGAAAATCTTGCGGCAGACCGCGTCGAGCTGGCCCTGGAGCTGGAAGCCGATCGCATGCAGGGGCTCATACTCGAGCTGAGTGAGTTAACAACAGAACGAGAGGTCGTAAAAGAGGAACGACGTCTGCGCTCGGAGGACGACCCGCAAGGCGCGCTCGTCGAAGCGCTATTCGCCCAGGCCTATCTCAGCCATCCGTACCATTGGCCGGTGATCGGCTGGTTCGGCGATTTGGACGCGATGACCCTGGACGACCTGCAACGACATTACGACACCTATTACTCGCCCAATAACGCGACCCTCGTCGTGGCAGGCGACATCAAAGCCGACAGCCTGCTCCCCACGATCAAACAGCTGTTCGAGCCGATCCCGCGGGGACCGGAGCCCAAACCGATCGCCGCCCTGGAGCCTGAACAAAAAGGCGAACGCCGCTTCCTCCTCAAGCGGGATGCGCAAGTCCCGTTCGTCATGATGGGTTATCGCGTACCGAATTTTACGAGCGAAGACTCCTACGCACTCGATATTCTGGATTCGATTCTGTCGCATGGAAAAAGTTCACGCCTATACTTGAACCTCGTGTACGAGCAAAAGCTGGCGCTGGCAGTCGGAGCCGAATACGGCTTGCTGCAGAGCGACCCGGGCCTGTTCTACTTCTATGCCCTCGTCAGCCCAGGCCAGAAACCGGAAGTGGTCGAGGACGCCCTGCATCGTGAGATCAAGCGGCTCCAGGCCGATCCGCCAACGGAGCAAGAACTCCAACGAGCGAAGAACCAGGTCGAAGCCACCCACGTCTTCGAACAGGACTCCAACTTCCGGCGTGCCATGTTGCTCGGGCAGGCTGAATCCGTTGGCGCCGGATGGCGAAAAATCGACCAGTTTGTCGAACGGATCCGAGCGGTCACAGCCAAGGACATCCAGCGTGTCGCGCGCCAATATCTGACGGAAGATAATCGAACCGTCGGCACCTTGATTCCCGTGCCCCCTAAACAACCAGAGGCGCCCTCTACCGCCGCGCAACAGGGAAGGCCCTAACCATGTCATCGGCGAGACGACGGCCTATCGAACCTCGACGACGAGCGATCCTGCCCCTCGCGATGGGACTCTGTGCCTGCCTCTGGACAGCCGGCCCTGCTGTGGCAGCAGAGATCACCCCGACGAAATTTGTGACCCAGAACGGCATCACGGTACTCGTCCTTAAGCAACATTTCCTCCCCATCGTTGAGATCCATGCGCTGATCAAAGCCGGCTCGGCACAGGATCCCCCCGACAAGGCAGGACTCGCAAACCTCGTCGCCAGCCTCCTGGACGAAGGAACGACCACGCGGACGTCAAAACAGCTGGCGGAACAAATCGACTTCGTCGGCGGGGCGCTGGAAGCCAAAGCTTCCGAGGATTTCACCACCGCCTCCGCCCGCGTACTCAAGAAAGACATCAATCTCGGATTCACCCTGCTCTCAGACATGCTGCAGCATCCCCTGTTTCACAAACAGGAGTTCGAACGGGTCCGCACCCAACTCCTGGGCGAGATGGCAAGCGACAACGATGACCCCAGCCACATCGCCATGAAAGCGTTCAATCAGCTCGTCTTCCATGGACACCCCTACCGCTGGCCCGTCAACGGAACGGAAAAGACCCTCAACAAAATCACCCTGGCCGACGTGCTGGCCTTCTATGGACGGGAGTACTCCCCTCCCCACGTCATCCTGACCATCGTCGGCGACGTGACCCTTGAACAAGCCACCGCACTGGTACAGACCCATTTTGGCGCCTGGAAAAAAGGAACGACGACCGCACGGAACCAGAAAAAGCCCTCGCCGGTCGAACGGAGAACGGTCCAACTCATCGAAAAAGATCTCACCCAATCGACCATTGTGCTTGGTCATGGAGGCCTCGCCCGCGCCCACCCTGATTTTTATTCGGTCACGGTGATGAATTACATCCTGGGCGCCGGTGGATTCTCCTCCCGCTTGATGGACTCGATCCGCGACAAGCAGGGATTGGCCTATGGGATCATGAGCCACTTCGACGCCAGGCTGATGCCCGGTTCATTCTGGGTCAACCTCCAAACCAAAACGGAGACAACGAATCAAGCCATCACCGGCGTCCTGTCTGAGATCAAAGCCATCCGTGACGCCCCAGTGTCCGACCAGGAGTTGGCTGAAGCCAAATCATTCCTGATGGGCAGCTTCCCGCTCCGATTTGATTCCACCGCAAAGCTCGCGCAGGTGCTCGCCCAAGTGGAGTTCTACGGCCTGGGATTCGAATACTTTTCTGACTACACGAAATGGATCGACCGGGTCACGAAGGAAGACGTCCAGCGCGTCGCCAAACAGTACCTGGACCCCAAGCACTATGCCTTAGTCGTCGTAGGCAACCTCGCCAAAGCGAAGGTCAAACACTGACAGGATGCTGAAAATATCCGCCAGCGTCGTTCTCGCTGCGTTCAGCGACTCGACGTACGGCGCACAGTACGCCTCACCTCTTCACTCGCTGCGGCCTTGCTGGACAAACATTTTGAGCATCTTGTAAGGTCAGACCTCCATGGTGACCGAATTCATCCAGGGTAAACTCAACAGGCTCCGCCAGGTGATCTCGGACATGCAGTCCGTTCTGGTCGCCTTTTCCGGTGGGATCGACAGCACCATCGTCTTGAAAATCGCCCATGAACAACTCGGTGAACGGGCGCTGGGCATCACCGCTGTCTCACCGACCTTTCCCTCTGTCGAACTCGATGCCGCCAGGCAGGTGGCCGCAGAAATCGGTGCGCGGCATGAACTGGTCCGGACCGATCAACTCGACATTCCCGCCTTCGTGCAGAACGATGCAGCCCGCTGCTTCCATTGCAAGACCGACCTCTATCAGTTGCTAAACGGGCTACGTGAGCCCCGTGCGAGCAAGTGGATTGTAGACGGAACGAATCTTGACGATCTCGGGGACGATCGGCCCGGCATCACCGCCGCGCGCGAATGGGGCGTCCGCAGCCCGCTGGTTGAAGCCTCGCTGTCGAAATCCGATGTGCGGGCGCTCGCCCAGGCCTTGGGACTCTCAAATTGGGATAAACCCGCAGCCGCCTGCCTCTCCTCTAGAATTCCTCGCGGCACCCCGATCACGATCGACAACCTCCGTCGCGTGGAGCAAGCGGAAGACATTCTCCAGGCTGAGGGGTTTCGCCATGTGCGGGTACGGGAGCATGGAGAGATCGCGCGAATCGAGGTCGGAGCAGAAGAGTTTGCCAGGCTGAATCAGCCTGACCTGCGCGCGCGCATCAGCGCCCGCCTCCGTATGGTCGGATTCCGTTTCATCTGTGTGGATTTGGAAGGATACAGACCGGGCGGGACCAGCCTGGGCTGACCCACCCGATCGAAGGATTACCGCTGGTAGGATTTTGACAGGGCTTCGAGCGCCTCGTCGGCGAATTTCTTGTGGTCCGCGTCAGTCAGACTGCGCTGCACCACCTTCTCTGCCACCATCAAAGCCAAGTCCGTCGTTTGGGCGCGAATGTCCTGAATCGCCTTGCGACGCTCATGATCAATTTCACGCGTCGCATCGCCCTTGATCCGCTCAGCCTCGGTTGTCAAGCGCTGCTCATTTTCTTCCATGAGCCGCTGCGCCCGCTCTTTTGCGGCAGCCAGAATGCCTTCGGCCTCTTTCGCAGCGCTGTTCAGCTTGGCCTCGTACTCCTTGAGTTTCCGTTCGGCCTCCGAGCGGTGACGTTCGGCCTGATCGAGACTGTCCTTGATTTTCTTCTCCCGCTCTTCCAGCGCGCCCAGGATACCGGGAAAGGCGAACTTGTAGAGCACGAAAAAGAGAATCCCGAACGACAAAACTTCCCAAAATATCAGGGAAGAAAAAAAGTGAGATTCAAACTGCGGCATATCAACTCCTCATGGCTAGGGGCGATGGGCGAAAGACTCTTCGCCATGCGAAGCTCTTTCCTTTCGCCTCTTGCCACTTGCCCCTCGCCTCGATTATTTGCGGAGGCCCATGATGATGAAGGCAATGACCAGGCCGTACAACGCGATGGCTTCCACCAGCGCGAACCCGATCCACATGTACTTTCCAACGCGGGCTTCCGCCTCCGGCTGGCGCGCCACCGCTTCGATCATCTTCCCGAAGATGTAGCCGATACCCACACCGGCTCCGGCAAACCCCGCCGCCGCCAATCCCATGCCCAACAATGCTGCTGCTGCTGAATCCATTGTGTCCTACTCCTCCCTTATCTGAACTCACACGCGCTAGTGCGCGTGCTCATCGTGGCCGTGTAAGTGGAATGCGTCTCCCAAATAGACGCAGGTCAACACGGTAAAAATATAGGCCTGAATGAACGCGATACCAACTTCCAATCCGTTCATTGCGATCGTAAACGCAAAGGGCAACCACCCGATCAACAATCCGCCGCTAATGGCTAAGCCGAACAGCACCCCGAGAATCACGTGGCCGGCTGTCATATTCGCAAACAACCGAACAGCCAGTGAAATAGGCCTCGCCAATTGACTGATCAACTCAATCGGAATCATCAGCGGCAACAGCCAGGCTGGCGTACCAGGCGGAACGAGAATGCCTAGGAACTTCGCTCCGTGCAACAAAAACCCCATGACCAGGCTCAGTCCATACACCAGGCACGCGAACACCGCGGTCACGACAATCTGACTCGTCACCGTATAGCTGCCGGGGATCAACCCGATAAGATTGCAGAAGAGAATGAACAGAAACAGGGTGGCGATGAGGGGGAAGAAGCGCATGCCCTCTTTCCCCATCGTATCCATGATGATCCCCCGAATAAAATCGACCATCATCTCCGCTAAGCTCTGCAACTTGCCGGGCACCAGCTTGCGTGCCGACCCCGCCATCACCATGAGCACCGCCACCAGAGAAACAACCACCCACATGATGACCACGGCTTTATTAATGGAAATATCCAATCCGCCAAGCGAAATCGGTATCCAGTTATGAAGTTCGAACGGATGAAGCGGACTTTCTTCCATGGCGCTTTCGTACTTTCTCTTAAAAAGCGTTATGTCTTCGGCCACCGTTGCGCCGACCGGTACGCATTCCTGATCCCAGCCACGACGCCCAACACCAACCCCACGACCATTCCCCATGGAGTGGAGCCGAAAAGGTATGTGTCACACACCCAGCCCAACCCCCCTCCGACAATCAGCGAAGCGAGCAGATCGGTTCCAATCCGGACCGCTTGGCCAAGCCCCGCGTACAATGGATCGTGTGAAGGGGGCATGTCGTACCCACGGGGGAGAGTGCAATGCAGCCCAAAACGCAAGGACTCTGCCGATGGCGGGCGCGCAATTCAAGCAGAATCATCCTAAATTTGTCAAGCTGACCTTGTGCTGTGACACAGCTGGGGCAGTCGGGTTATAGTGGGTGGCGCACGATTTGTAAAGCAATCTATCTTCACCCATGACTCGCTTCTCCCAGCCATCATTCCTGATTGGTCCGCCTCAACCCCTGGTCCTCGCAATGGACAGCCAGGGGAAGACACCCTTTGATCTGTACCGTCTGATCGCATCTCCTTCCCAGCCGTCGTTCCTGCTCGACAGCGGGAAGGGGGCAGAGGGTGGAGCCCGCTACTCATTTCTGGGGAGCAGCCCCTTCTCGGTTCTCACCGGACGACAAGGGCAGGCCTGCCTCCGAACCAGCGAGGGACGCGAATGTCCGTCGAGCGGTCCGTTCGAAAGCCTCCGCTGGCTGTTCGGCGCCCCCCAAATCGAGACACCTCCCGGCCTGCCTCCATTTTTGGGGGGAGCTGTCGGCTACCTCAGCTACGACCTCGTGCGCGAGGTTGAAACACTTCCGTCTATTGCCAAGGACGATCTGCCGATCCCTCATCTGCAATTCGGTCTGTACGACATCATCACCGCCGTCGACCATCAACACAACCGCTTGCAGATTATCTTCTGTCCGCCCATGGAACGGTTTTTGGGAGAACCCCGGGAGAAACTCTATCGCGAGGGGTTAGACCGGCTGGCCGAGTGGGAGGCCAGATTGCGCGGACAGCCCGCTCCCCTCACTAACCTCCCCTCCCTAGATCAAATGGCCTTTCATCCGGACCAAACCAGGGAAAGCTACCTCGATCGAGTCCGGCGCTGCCAGGAATACATTGCGGCAGGAGACATCTATCAGGCCAACCTCTCGCATCGATTCACCCTGCAACCGCCCAGTACTTATAACGATGCTGCAGACCGACCTTCCTACGAACAGGAACTCTATCGGCGGTTGCACACCGTCAACCCCTCGCCCTTCTCAGGGCTCCTGCATTTCGACGATGTCACCTTGATCAGTTCCTCACCGGAACGGCTGGTCCGCCTCCATAACCGGCGGGCAGACACACGCCCGATTGCCGGAACCAGACCGCGCGGGCTCGACGATCGCGACGATCAACGACTCATCGGCGAACTACTCGCGAACGAAAAGGAGCGGGCAGAACATCTCATGCTCGTCGATCTCGAACGAAACGACCTGGGGCGCGTCTGCCAGTTCGGCAGCGTGCAGGTCGATGAATTCATGGCAGTCGAACAGTACTCCCACGTCAGCCACATCGTCTCCAATGTCAGCGGCACCTTGCGACAGGACGCCACACCCGTCGATCTGATTCTAGCGCTCTTTCCTGGAGGCACCATCACGGGCGTGCCCAAAATCCGCTGCATGGAGATTATTGAAGAGCTAGAGCCGGTACGCCGCGGCCCCTATACCGGATCATTCGGTTACATCGGCTGGAACGGCGACCTCGATCTCAATATCGTGATTCGAACGTTGGTATGGTGTGAGGGGAAGGGCTACTTACAGGTCGGTGCCGGAATTGTCGCCGACTCCGATCCGGCTAAGGAATACGAGGAAACGATTCAGAAAGCCCAAGCTTTTTTCAGCGCACTGCAACAGACGTAACGATGTGGATCTACCTCAATGATCGGTTCGTGAAAGAAACGGAGGCGGTCGTCTCCGTCTTCGACCATGGCTTCCTCTATGGCGACGGGGTCTATGAAACGATTCGCTCCTACGGGAGCCGGATCTTCATGCGGGACCAACATCTCGCGCGCCTTCGCCGGTCTGCGGACGCCATCGGCCTGACCATTCCAATTCCCGAACAGAAATGGCCGGTGCTCCTCCACGAGGCCATGACGAGGAACGACGTCGGACACGACCGTACCGACGCATACATTCGCATCACCATTTCCCGAGGAGCCGGCGACATTGGCCTGGACCCGGCTCTCTGCCCGACCCCCACCGTGGTCATCATAACCAAGCCGCTTCACCCGCCCGCGCCGGAACAGTATCAAGCCGGCGTGTGTCTCATCGTCGCCAACACGAGACGGAACCTGCCCAGCGCCCTCTCGCCCCAAATCAAGGCCACAAACTTTTTGAACAATATTCTGGCCAAGCGGGAAGCGATCGCCGCTGGAGTCTTCGATAGCATCCTGCTCAATTGGGAATCGCACCTGACGGAATGCACCGTGAGCAATCTCTTTTTCGTCCGGGGTGGCACGCTCTGCACTCCGGCCCTTGACTGCGGCCTGCTGGATGGCATCACGCGCGACATGCTGCTCACCCTCGCTCACGAAGCACAGATCCCGGTTGACGAAGGGCATTTCGGCGTCGAAGCGCTCCACCAGGCAGACGAGTGCTTTCTCACCAATACAACGATGGAGATCATGCCTGTCACCATGGTAAACGGGCATCCGGTTGGGCAAGGAACACCGGGAGCTCTCACCCAACAGCTCCACAGACTATTTATTGCCAACCGCGCGCGCTTTTTCGAACGCTAGCAGTTCAGCCACCTCACCCACACCATTGTTTTCCCGCACTATTTGCTGCGAGCCTCCAGGCACAAGAGCTGCAGTTTCTTGACAGCTAGCGGCAGACTGGTATCGTTGCAACCATGCGCATGATTTTTCCTATAAGAATGACTACGCTCAGGCGGCATGCGGCCCTTGGGCTATACACGACAATACTTGCGGGAATCGGCTCGCTGACCTTCGCTGTGCCAACAAGCACGGCAGAACTTTATCAGTTCATCGCGCGCGACGGCTCAATCGCCCTCACCAATGTCCCATCGGACTCGCGCTATCGAAAAATCGAGGACGAATCTCGCCGGCTCCACGCCACCTTGTCCGAGCGAGAGCTTGAACCTGTCATTCGCCGCTATTCCTCACAGCATCAGCTCCATCCCGCGTTGATCCGAGCCGTCATCAAGGCTGAGTCGAACTTTGATCCACGAGCGGTTTCTCGCGCTGGCGCTATCGGCCTGATGCAACTCATGCCGCAGACGGCCGTGCGTCTGGATGTGCGGGATATGTACGATCCGGATGATAATGTGGGCGGAGGAACGAAATACTTACGCCAGCTGCTTGACCAGTTTCACGGGAATTTACCGCTGGCCCTTGCGGCCTACAATGCCGGAGAGAATGCCGTCGTCCGCTATCAGGCGCTTCCCCCGTTCGATGAAACCAGACAATATGTCCGGAAAGTTCTCCGATACTATCGCGCGGGCTTGATCCACGATGGCGTGATTCTGAAACGTCCGGTCAGCCGATACGCCCCCGCAAAGACAACAGCACCCCGCCCGGCTTCTGAGCTGTCTTCTCACTAACGACTGCCCCGCTCGATAGACGGCTGTGTTGCTGCCAGCCAGCCCGCTTGGCCTCTGGAAAATCAGACCGGTAATGAGCCCCGACGCTGTTCTCTCGCCACAACGCCGCTTCCGCAACGCACTGCGCCACCTGCACCATGTTCTTCACTTCCAGCGCGGCTCGACTTGCAAACGGCTGGTCCACGAGTTGAGCCCAGCGTGACAATTGGGCACAGGCCCGGATGAGTGACTCGCCCGAGCGAATGACGCCAACCTGCCCCCACATCGTTCGCCTAAGTGAGCTTCGCAACTTTTCCGCATCCTCCAGTATGCCGAACTGGCCTGCTCGAAGCGTCGCCTCCTGAGACAGCAGTTTAGGAATCTCCTGTCGATCGGCAAACACCACAGCGGCCGCGGCCGCGCGCGCGCCGAACACCAGTCCTTCGAGCAAAGAATTACTCGCCAAACGATTCGCTCCATGCACACCGCTACAAGCCACCTCCCCTGCAGCGAAGAGCCCTGGGACCGTCGTCGCACCGTTCAAATCGGTCCAGACCCCCCCCATCATGTAATGCGCGCTGGGAGACACAGGGATCCATTCCTCTGTGATATCGATGTCGTAGCGCAGGCAGGTCGCATAAATCGTCGGGAACCGCCGCTTCACGAACTCTGCCCCCAAGTGGGTAACATCAAGATAGACATGACGTGCTTTCGTTGCCGCCATCTCCGCCAAGATCGCCCGCGACACGATATCTCTCGGCGCCAACGCCCCCATAGGGTGGTACCGGTGCATGAACAGCGCCCCTTTATTGTTGCGCAGCTGCGCACCCTCGCCTCGCATCGCTTCCGACAGCAAGAACGGTGGACTCGACGGCAAATACAACGCAGTGGGATGGAATTGCACGAACTCCATATCTTGCAGCACCGCACCTGCGCGCAGCGCCATGGCCATTCCATCACCAGTGGCATTCGGAGGATTCGTGGTCCGCGCATAGATTTGCCCGGCCCCACCGGTGGTCAGCACGATTGCGCGAGCCGGCAGCACGAACTGGCGGCCGGACGCTTCATCCAACACCACAGCCCCGCAACAACGTCCGGCATCGACCACGAGATCTACGGTAAAGTGGTGGTCCAATCGCTGAATGCGCTCCTGCCGATTCACCTCGGCAATCAGCACGCGCACCATCTCGTTCCCCGTTGCATCCCCCCGCGCGCGCAGAATGCGGCTTCGGCTGTGGGCAGCCTCACGAGCAAACGCGAACTTGCCGTCGACTTTGTCGAACTTGGCCCCCCACCCGATCAATTCTTGAATCCGCTCCGGTCCTTCTTCGACGAGAACCCGCACCGCGTCTTTCCGGCAGAGCCCATGCCCCGCTTTGAGCGTGTCGGTTAAATGGATGGCCACGTCATCCTCTTCACTCATCGCCACCGCCACGCCGCCCTGCGCATGAATCGAACTGCTCTGCAGCGGATGCCCTTTCGTCAACACCATGACACGGCCTGACCGGCTCAGCTCCAACGCCGCACGGAGGCCGGCCACACCACTCCCAATAACCAGGAAATCGGCCTGCACCGGAACGTGGGATCGACGAGATGTCATGGATTATTTCTTTTGGGGAGAACGTGTGGGATCGACTGTGGGCTGTCGCGCTTTCATGCCGAAAGGAGAATCGCCTTGCACTCCGCGTAAAAGAATCGACTGGGTGCCGACCCACTGTAATCGTGTATGGCCTCGCTGACGGAGCCCCGGATCGTCTGCATCTTTTTTCCACAACCCCTGCCAATGCACGAACACATCGATATCGTCCCCTTCGATCATAATGCGCTCGACCGCGAAGTCCAGCGTGATGACACGAAATGTCTCGAAGTCTCCCTGGGCCTCTTCCCGCAGCCGGTCGAGCTGGTCAAGCGGCAGCATGAGCGAGGCCAGATCCGACGAATCTTTCCTCACATACGCCTGGCGCAGCGACTCCACCGCCCGATCGATACGGAGATACCGCTCATGATCTTCAGGATATTGAATCGTCTTGCCGCTGCAGCCGACACCCATCACGGCTATCGAGCCGAGCAGGAACAAGACCGGAAGCAGTGTGAATTTATATGGTATCTGCATAGTCGCAGTATAGGAACGGCTATCAGGCAGGTCAAGCGGCCCATGCGTCAACTTTCACCGCGCAGTAGATCTCTCCGCTGCAAGCATAATCAATTTAATCCGTTGATGGCCTTGCAATTTGAGAATAAAACTTCTACACTCCCCCCTTCGCAGGAGAGATCGCATGTCCAGTGTGTTGAAAAAACGCCGTAAGAAAATGCGTAAGCACAAGTACAAGAAGCTGCGCCGGCGTCAAAAGTTCGAACGCCGTAAGAGCTAGGCTCACCCGATAGCGGGGAGGAGGGGGTCGTGCCCGAAGCCAAGAAGGTTCGCATCCGCGTCCGGACTGTGAATTCTGTCTACGTTGGCGACTTCCTCGTTCCTTCCATGCGGAATCGTGTGTCCGATGCGATTAACGACGAGCAACGACTCTTTATCAACCTCACCGATGTGGTGATCGATGATAAGGACCGTTCGGACTTCGTCGCGCTCAATAAGAACCTGATCGAATCCATCGCGCAGATATAAGCTGCGCGATGGATTTCGTCTTGCGCCTCTGCTTTTGCCATGCGCGCCTAGCTTTTCGCAGCTGCTGCCCCAAAGATCGCCCCTCATCATGTCCACCTTCTCGCGATTTCTTCCGTTCCTGAAACCCTATCTGTCCCGCATGGCGCTGGCAGGCCTGCTGGTCATGGGGGTTGCCGCCATCAACCTGGCTCTGCTGCGGTTAGCCGGCATCCTCTGGGACGTCATTACCGTGCAACGCGATGGGTCCAGGATGACGGACCTCATCGCGCTCTTTCTTGGACTCGTCGTTCTGCAGGGGCTCTGCTCGATGGGCCACAGCTATCTGACCGCGTGGGTATCACAACGCATCGTCGCCGATTTTCGCCGTCATCTCTTTGCGCACCTCCACACCCTCTCGGTCAGCTTCTTTGCCCGCAGACGCACCGGCGAGCTCCTCTCGCGGCTCATGAACGATGTGACGGTCATCCAGTCTGTCGTCACCGAAACACCGATTGATAGCGCCAAACATCTCGTGACCTTCATCGGAGGGATCACCTTCTTATTGGTCATGAATTGGCGACTCTGTCTCTTGATCCTGGTGTTGCTCCCCCTGCTCGTCCTCGCAGCGAAGTTCTTCGGACGGCGACTGAAATCCCTTTCGACCTCGATTCAAGATCAGACCGCAGCGTTGAGCACCCTGATCGAGGAAGTGATTTCCGGCATCCGCATCGTGAAGTCCTTCGTCCAAACGCAACGCGAAGAAATCAGGTTTGCCGCGCAAGTCGAACAGACCCTGGACTTGACGATGCGACGGGCCAACATCATGGCGGTGTTTATTCCCGTCATCAGCCTCCTCACCTTCTCCTCGGCGGCGGCGGTCCTGTGGTATGGAGGACGCCAAGTCATCGATGGAGCCGTGTCGCCGGGCGACCTCTTTGCCTTCGTCCTCTTCGCCGGCATTCTCATCGGCCCCTTCAGCTCCGCCGCCCGCGTGTTCACGCAAATCCGGGAAGCGCAAGGCGCCACGCAGCGGGTGTTCGAAATTCTGGACACCCATTCCGAAGTGAGCGACTCCCCCACAGCCACATCACTGTCCACCGTCTCGGGCCACATCAGGGCGGAGCACATCGGCTTTGCCTACGATCCGCGCCAACCGGTCTTGACGGATGTGTCGTTCGAAGCCAAGCCGGGCGAACTGGTCGCCATCGTCGGTCCCACCGGCGCGGGGAAAACGACCGTGATGAACCTGCTCCACCGTTTCTACGATCCGACGGAAGGGCGCATCACCATCGACGGGCAGGATCTCCGCCAGGTCACGATGGACAGCTGGTATCGGCAGGTCGCACTGGTCCCGCAAGAAACGATCCTGTTCGGAGGAACGATTCTCGACAATATCCGCTATGGAAACAGAGAGGCAACGGAGGAGGTGGTGGTGGCGGCAAGCCGCGCGGCCCATGCCCATGACTTCATCATGAGCTTCCCGGACCAATATCAGACCGTCGTAGGGGAAAAAGGAATCAACGTGTCGGGCGGACAGCGTCAGCGCATCGCCATCGCCAGGGCCATCGTAAAAAATCCACGGATCTTGTTATTGGATGAAGCGACGTCCGCGCTCGACAGCGAGTCGGAGCGGCTCGTCCAGGAGGCGCTGGAACAACTCATGAAAGGCCGCACGACCTTTGTGATCGCCCACCGCTTGACGACCATCCAACGGGCCGATCGCATCCTCGTCTTCAACAAGGGGCGCCTTGTGGAAACCGGCACCCATGCAGAGCTGCTGGACAGAAAAGGGCTCTACCAGTACCTCTATACCCTCAGACTCACCGAACTCCCCTCGTAAGCTTCTGGTTTACATTCCAACCGTTTCGATAAGCTGCATATCCTCAGCGGTGAGGGTGAGCTGCTCCGCCTGAAGATCTTCTTTCATATGTTGCGGATTCGTGGTGCCGGTCAAGGGAAGCATCCCGACCTGCATGGCAAACCGGAAGACGACTTGCGCAAGACCGGTCTGTAACCGCTGAGCGATAG
>JBEGVJ010000048.1:0-18124 GCA_041178465.1 Nitrospirota bacterium | reverse complement strand
CTCGCTCGTCGCGCATCGTACAGTGCGGAGCCTTCGCCCTTGCTCTACTGCTTGTCGCCCTAACCTGTCCCCTCGCATTCGGCTCATCGGACCAGCCCACAGAATCCCCCACTGAGGTGGTTCGCGCAACAATCAACGAAGTCTTCCGTATCCTGGAGGACGAGAAGCTCAAAGATCCAGCCAAGCTTATCCCGCGCCGGCGGATGCTGGAAGAGGTCATCGCGTCCCACTTCGACTACACGGAAATGTCGAAGCGAGCGCTCGCGACCCACTGGACTCCGCTCACGGCAAGCGAGCGAGTTGAATTCGTCGAACTCTTCAAGAGCTTTCTCTCCGACCGCTATGCCGACAAAATCGAAGGGTATTCAGGAGAGCAAGTGTTCTATCTCTCCGAACGGATCGAGGGAAACTATGCGGAGGTGCGGACTGAGCTGCGGTCGACCAAAGTCGAAATCCCGATGGACTACCGGCTACACGTGAAAGAGGGAACGTGGCACGCCTACGACATCATCGCGGACGGAGTCAGCCTGGTAAAAAATTACCGCAGCCAGTTCGACAAGATCATCCGCTCCGACTCCTACCAGGAGCTCGTCCGCCGGCTGCGCGCACGCACCGTCGGCGAGGAGAAGAAAAAGAAGGCCTCGCTCGCAGCAGTGCCGCAGAGCCTCGCAGCCTGACCATTGACCTCTCCCAAAGTACGGTTATCTCATAAGTGAGCGGAGGCCTCGGTGAGAGGAACATTCAAGGGAATCGAGGTCAAGCGCAGGGGTGGTGAGCAGGCCCATCGACGGGTGGGAAGCCTAAAACCCCTCCAAGACCTCCACAATAGACAAAGCGCTCTCTGACCCGCCCCCGCTCCGATTTTTTATTCCCTGCCTCGCAAACTCCCCAGCAAATGAACTTTTTCAATTCATGGTGTGTTGTTTTTATGAGACCTATTCATCGTAGGTCGTCATCTGTGGGAGGGTTGTGCGTACTGAGGAGGAATTGAATAGTGGCGAAGGCTCAGTTTCCCGCAGGATGCTCAAACAGTTCGTCCCGCAAGGCCGCAACGACTTACCGCTTACTAAGGGGTGACTGGGATGATCCCAACTGCGCGCGTCCAACGAGGGCCTTCGGAGGCCGCGCGTTGCGCGAGCACGGGGATCGTCCCAGTTACCCCGCTCCCTTTTTCAGCATCCTGACGAAAAAACGGCCCGCCCTTGCGTGGAACACCGAACCTGCCATCCGAACAAGGTGACGTTCAGCAATCCTTCAGTCGCTCAAGGCTGACTGCCCCGCGCCTCAATCTTCGCTCGGGCTCGCATTTACGGCCGTGCCTAATGGCACCGACAATCGATAGCGCGTTCCTCGAACCATCACCCCGCCACTGAAGCAGAAGCGGCGCCCTTTGCACGCTGGCTGCACAAGAGCGGGTCAAACTCAAACCAGGCTGCCGACCTGTCTCAGCTCCTTCCACCTCCCTCACTTGTCCAATAATCATTCTCTTCACGAAATCAACGAGCCAGTGACGGCCGCATGATGGCAGACTGTGGACAAGCTCAGGGCGATGAACGCGGAACGCTGAAGTGAGCGGGCACGTACCCCTCGCCGCAGAGGACCGAGGCTACTCGACCTTTACTGTTCCAGCCATGCGAACGGTTTTATCCGCCGCTGCGGGTTTCATTCTCGCGATATACGCGTATGTCCCTGGAGTTGAAAAGCAGAGACTGGCCGATTCGTCACGAGGCACCCTCGCGATGATGATGAATTCCGGCGGCGATGATTCGCCGCCGAACAGATAACCCCACCCTGCGGACACGAACCCCTTCTGACAGGAAACCACACCATCAAGAGGCTTCACAAAGGAGATGTCCACGGAGTCGCTTGTCGTATTGACCCACCGCACTTCGTCGCCTGGTTTCGCCACGATCTCCTTTGGATGTAAGGCCTCACCGATCTTCACGTCGAGGGTTGTTCCTGTCAGGGAAGACGCTGGAAAAGGCGGGGGGCTCGCGCAACTCAGCGTAACCAGTGCTCCACACCCTACGAACAGCATACAGATGCGCATCAGGTTCATGACCAAACTCCTTTACGGCTTCATGCGTGAAGATATGTTACTCAGACAAATGCACCATGCACATTCACCTGAAGATTCCATCGTCCGACTGCTGCACCATCAATTCCTCTTCCTAGGAGCCTGATCGCCCTCCAACAGTGATCAGAGAAACCCAGAACCTGGGCCACACATAACGTGAGAAGCGTGACGTTGGCCCCGTTCCAAGACGGTTCTTCGCTGGCAGTTTGTCAACACACTGCTAGCAGGATGCTGAAAAAATCCTCCAGCGGCGTCTTGCTTCACGATTCCGACTGAGGTGGCGGCAGAATCACCTCTCCGCGGATAAGGGCGTCGAGCGCTCTTCGCGCTTCCTTGATTTTCTCTTCTGCGGACCGGCGCAGTTCATCGGACGTTTTCCGCAACTGTGCGATGCCCTGTTCTTGCGCTTTCAATGCCGTCGCCACCGCCACTCGCGGGACCACCTCCCATTCGTCCATGGTCGGCAAAATGTAACTCTCGGTGAGTCCCCTGGCCTCGGCGCAGCTCGCCAACTCGTGCGCCGCGGCCATGGCCATCTCGTCCGTGATGGTGCGGGCTCGCACATCCAGAGCCCCGCGAAAGATGCCCGGGAAGACCAGCGAATTGTTGACTTGGTTGGGAAAGTCGCTCCGCCCAGTCGCCACGATCCGCGCCCCTGCCTCCTGCGCCTCCCAGGGCCAAATCTCGGGAACCGGATTCGCGCAGGCAAACACAATGGCATCCTTGGCCATCGTCTGAATCCATTCCGGCTTGATGATCCCCCCGGCTGAAAAGGCGACACAGACATCCGCCCCTCGCAATGTCTCAGCTATCCCGCCCTGCAAGCCCGTGGAATTGGTTTCCAGACAAATTCTCCATTGCTCGGCATAGGCGGGATCTGCTTCATAGTCCCGCCGATATCGTCCCAACATGCCTCCAAGATCGCAGGCCAGGATTGAGGCAGGCAGGGCCCCGCTGGCTTTCAAAAACCGGTAGGTCGGCACATTGGCAGCCCCCATGCCGATCATCGCGATGCGAACCCTGCCCAGCTCCTTCCCCACAACCTTCAAGGCGTTGAGCAGGCCGGCCAGAAGCACGGTCCCCGTTCCCTGCTGATCGTCGTGCCACACAGGAATGGCACTGGCTCTTCGACAGGCCTCAAGGATCTGGAAACACTTGGGCATGGAGATATCTTCAAGGTTGATCCCGCCGAAGGAGGGCTCCAGGAGTTTGACTGTCCGAATGATCTCCGCCGGATCTTTGGTTCCGAGGCAGATCGGCACCGCATCCACGCCGCCCAGATACTTGAAGAGCAGCGCCTTGCCCTCCATCACCGGCAATCCTGCCTCCGGACCGATGTCGCCCAAACCAAGAACTCTGGTGCCGTCCGAAATGACCGCAATGGAATTGGCTTTGTTGGTGTGTTCGTAGACGAGGTCCGGTTGCCGCTGAATCGCGCGGCAGGGAGCGGCCACTCCCGGTGTGTACCAGATCGAGAAATCCTCGATCCCTCGAATCGGACACTTGGGCGCCGTTTGGATTTTGCCTTTGTAGTAAGCATGGAGTCGAAGCGCTTCCTCGGCAGGCTTCCGGGCTTTCGCCAGCAATTCCTCTCGTGTCATGAGCCCCCTCTTTCTCCGTTAGCGCACAATCAATACCGAACAGGACGCATGAACCAGAACCTTCTCGGACACGCTGCCGAGCAAAAATCGCTTGATCGCTTTCATCCCGCGGGAACCGATCACGATGAGCTGCGCCTGGTGGCGGACTGCGGCATCGAGAATCGCGAAGGCAGGATCGCCATGGAGCAGTTCCGTAGTGAGCCGGTAGGACTCGCTGGCACATTCGCCTGTGATCTTCCGGAGGAGTTCCTGCCCCTTGTCCTCCACCATCTGTTTCAGTTCAGAACGACCAGGCACCCCGCTTGGAATCCCCCAGGTCTCCGACCTCGGAGAGGGCCATACCGTCACGACCACCACCTGCGCCGGGCCTTTGAAGGGACAATGCGCGAGAAATTCCACCGCCTTGTGAGCGGCCTCCGATCCATCGATCGCCACGATGATCCGGTCCAGTTTGGCCATCGGTTCCTTCACCACCAACACCGAGCAGGGGGCGTAGGTCGCCACTTTCTGCGACACGCCTCCCAGCAGGAACGAGGGCGTCGCCGTCATGCCCCGCTGGCCCACGATCACAAGATCGGCGTGCGATTCCTCCGCTGTCAGGATGATGCTTTCCGCCGCATCGCCGCTGTCGGCGATCAGCCTGATATGCCGGCAATGAGGTTCCAGCTCGGCCTTCATCTCGTGCAGGACCTGCTCGGCCACCTCTGCCACTTCCCGCCGATAGGTCTCCAGATAATCGGCCGGCATCGTGGGCGAGATGTAGGCATGTTTGAGCGCATCTTCGTCCACGACGTTGAGCACGTCCAGGACCGGAGGCTCACTCATGTGCCGGATGACTTGCGCAGCATTCTTTGAATCGGGCGAGGCATCAACGGCCAATACCACACGCATAGGATTTCCTCACTGAGGTTGCGGAATGTGCTGCCGGGTCTGATTGAGCAGATCGGCTGCAAATCGAATCGGCAGCGCCATGTGGACACCCTCGACTCGCTGCAACGTCGCATGATTGATGCCGATCACGGCGCCCGCTCGATTGAAAATCGGCGCGCCGCTGCTGCCGCTGGCCGATGCCGCTTCGTAGGTGATCAGCTCCGGCGACACATCCGAGAGGTGTCCCTGTGTGGCCAAGGGACGGATCAACTTCTTCTGCGCCACTTCATCGACCAACCGGACGAGGTCGCCGCCGGCCTTGGCAAGAATGGCCTGGCTGATCGACTGCGACGTCCGCGCAAGGAGAGTGTCCACGGTGCCTGGATAGCTCACCATCACGACCGGCTCCCCCACGTGAATCGGCACAGCGGAGGCCAAGACCAACGGCGTGCCGGCCACTGGGACGCGATCCGTTCGCAGAATTGCAACATCGACCTGGTCGGACACTCTCACCTCCGTTAAGCGGTACGGAGTTTCCTCTCCGGGGAAAAACAGCCTGAGCAAAACCATGTCCGGTTCAAAGCCCGCTGCGATCGCCTGTTGGGCCGGCTCAAACGATTCCCACATGCGCACAATATGCCGATTCGTGACGACCGTTCCGGCTCGATCGGCCAGAAACGCCGTCCCGGCAAAGTAAATCAGTACGCGAGGAGCGATTCCCTCCAGAGTGACCAGCGCGTTCCCATCCTTGTCCACGTAGGGATTGCCGAGCTGGTCGAGGCCTTGGTAACGAAGAGGACGGCCCGTCCTCTTCTCCTTGAACCCGTAGCCCCCCTGCAAGAGCCCGACGCTCCCTCCGAAACGACGGACAATGTCTTCCGCAAAACTCTGCGACTGGCGAATGGCGCTGAGCTGCTGTTGGATCGCACGGACATCTTGCGTGGACTCCCGTGCCGCTTCCATGACCTTCAACTTCGCCATCAATGCCGCGATCTCCCCCTCCTGTTGCCGCCGAAGGGCCTCTGCCCCCTGCCGTTCCCGTTCAATGCGCTGTTCGAGTTCGGTTTGCGTCAGCCGCCCGGTCTGAAGCTGGCCGCTTAACTCAGCCAGCTTGCGTTCGGAGAGGGTAGCGGCCTGGTGCTCCCGGTACACGGCGACACCAAGCCAGGAAATGAGGAGAAGGGGTGCGATCAGCACGATCACCGCTGCCACCTTCACGACCGGCGACGCGTGAAGGACAATGTCTCTGAAAATGTGCCGCGCCAGGTAGAGCGGCGAGAGATAGCGGGTGTGCGGCGTACGAACCACAATGTCCTGGGAATCCTCAACGATGGTCCGCCAGGGCTTCCTATCGGATACCTGTTCTGGCGACAGGCGAAACCGCATCTGAGGGCCCTCTTCTCCAAACTGTAAGAGGTCGCCATCCCGCAACAGGGCCTCCATCTGTCTCAAGCCGTTGACGAAGAGCGCGCGCTTCCCGCTTCGGTCCCGAATGATCGGGTGCCCATTCTCGACTGTGAGCTCCGCATGGAGGGGATAGACGGCGGCATCGACAGCTCCGTCAAAGGTCACTCCGCATTGGTCTCCCGTCCCGAAACTCACGGAGTCGGCATCAATGAACTGGGTATTCCCTCGCGCACTGCCGGTGAGGTGATAGAAGGTCATCTTCATGCGGAAGCCCCTCGTCTTGAACCCTTAGGCATCCCATCCCTCTCGCTGGAACCCGACGCCGGTCATCGACACGTTATTGCCGTTGAGCGTCGCCTTGACCCCCAGAAACTTCTCGGCCAGCCACAGGTTTGTTAAAACATGATCAGTCACGGCCGCGACATGGAATCGGCTCTCTCCCTCCGCGAGTGAGGCAAAGGGGATAATCTGGTCAGAGGCGAACCGATCCAGGGTGGCGCCGGTGCTCAGGTCCTCAAGGAGCTGTTGGGCCACGTGCCTCCCGATGAACTCAGCGGTCCGCCGCAAGGCGCCTGCTTGATCCGCTCCCAACCGCACTCCTTCGCTGAAATCGGCGAACAAGGCCAGGACCGCGCCGGCCTGCAAAGACTCTTGTTCGTATTGCACGTCGATGTCTGCCTGATACCCCGCTCTTTCCAAGACCTCCCTGGCTGCATCGGCCATCCGTTCGCTCACGTGCCGCTGCTCCAAATGAGACGAGAGCGCGATGCCCCACAGACGCGTCACCATTCCCGGCTCTTCCATCCTGAGACAGCGAAGTTGCTTCCGAGCCGGTTGCACCGCCAGACGCACAATACCTTCCCCTCTCGGCACATACCCCGGCCGTTCCATCACCAACTCGACCTCCAGCCCCATGCGATGCAGAAGGGGCAGCAGGACGTGCTGGAGATGAAAGACCGAGGGGGCGCAATCCTGAAACAGCCCCCCTCGTAACTCCACCGTCACGGCCGACGAGGCAAAGGCCAGCACCGGAAGAATACCGAGCCCCAACATGGTCGTGGATCCTGCTGTGCCAATGTCCCAAAAGTAGTGTCTGCCGGTCTTAAGCGTTCCTGGCCGAAAGATGATCTCTTGCGATCCGGGAGACAGTCCTTCGGCTGTTCCGTTCACGAGCTCTCCGATGGCCTGCACCACGCGAATGTGCTGGTGCCTCAAGCCTGGCTTGGGCCGCCGACTCCTGGCATGGACAATATGGACTGGCTGCCCTGTGAGGGCGGAGAAGGCGATCGCCTGGCGCACGATCGTGCCACTGCCGGAGTATTGCGAGCCATCAATTTCAACCATGTGTGACGTGGTCACGGGATACAGGGATAGCAGGGTAAAGTAAAGAGCCGCCTGTTGCCTCCTACATCGTGCGCTTCAGCAGCGGACGCAACGATTGCAGGGATCTGGCATTTAAGACGTCACCCTTTTCCAGCCAGCCCCGGCGAGCTTGTCCGACACCATAGCGAAGATTCTCAAAGTCCAGCACGCTGTGGGCGTCGGAATCGATGCTCACCAGAACTCCCTCCTCTTTCGCCATTTGGCAATCCGTGTCAGTCAGATCGAGACGGACCGGATGGGCGTTCACTTCCAGCACACAGCCCCGTTCGCGCGCATGGCGGATCAGACGAGGCATATCCACTTCGTAGGGTTCTCGTTCATCGATGAGCCGGCCGCTGGGATGGGCCAGGATAGTGAAATGCGGATGGTCCATGGCGCGCAAGATCCGCTCGGTCTGTTTCTCCCTGGATAGTCTGAAGTGACTATGGACAGCCCCCACCACAAGATCCAGCCTGCCCAGGTCTTCATCGGGAAGATCCAGGCTGCCGTCTTCCAGAATGTCCACCTCGATCCCTTTCAGGATCGTCAAGCCTGGCGAGGCATCGTTCAGGCGATCAATTTCTTCAAGTTGTTCGAACAGCCGCTTCGGATCGAGGCCATGGGCCATCGCCAAACGCCGGGAATGGTCGGTGATCGCCAGATATTCGAACCCGCGCTTGCGCGCCGCCTCCGCCATTTCTTTCATGCTGTTCCGGCCATCCGTCGCTTTCGTGTGGGCATGCAGATCGCCTTTCAGATCGGCAAGCTCGACGAGCTTCGGCAGGCGTCCTGCCCGAGCTGCTTCGAACTCGCCGCGATTCTCCCGCAGTTCCGGAGGAATCCAGGGAAGCCCCACCGCCGCGTAGACGGATTCCTCGGTGGCTCCCGCCACAGACTGATCGCCCTTGAACAGGCCATACTCATTCAGCTTGAGCCCTTGCTGCTGCGCCAACTGGCGAAGCGCCACGTTGTGCTCCTTGCTTCCCGTGAAATATTGGAGGGCGGCACCGTAGCTCGCGTGAGGCACGACCCGCAGATCGACTTGGAGCCGGCAGGCCAGGCGGACGCTCGCCTTGGTGGTGCCGTGAGCCAGGACCTCTTCCACTTCCGGATAGGACACAAACCGCTCGATCACCGGATTGCCAGAGCGGGCAGTGACCAGGAGATCAAGGTCTCCGATCGTTTCTCTCGCTCGTCGATAACTCCCAGCCGCGACAATCTGTTCCACCCCTGGTGAAGCCTTCAAATAGGCGATGAAAGCCTCGGCATATTGAGTTGCGATTGCCAGTTTGAACCGCTTCGCTTCGCTCGTCCTGGCTTTTAGCTGCTCAAGGATGTGCTGCTCAGTCTTAGCTCCAAACCCTTGCAGGGTCCTGACGCGCCCCTCCTGCGCGGCCTTCCGCAAATCGTCCAGCGTCCGAATGCCGAGCTTGTGATACAGCTGCTGCACTCGTTTCGGCCCAAGGCCTGGAATGTTGAGCAGGCTCGTGAGCGTCGCCGGCACCTTTTTGCGATGCTCGTCAAGCATGACGGCTGTGCCGGTCTCGACGATCTCTTTGATCTTCGACGCCAAGTCCTCGCCGATGCCGGGCAGTTCTGTAACGTCCTCCCCCTGCGCAATCATGGAGGCAACGTCCCGATTGAGATCCCGCAATGTCCTGGCGGCGTTGCGATAGGCGCGAATACGGAAGGGGTTGGCACTTTCAATCTCCAATAAGTCCGCGATTTCATCGAAGACTGCTGCGATATCGGCGTTGTGCACCGGCATAAGCCACCCTGCTCTTCTTCGCTACTGAACCGCCAGACAGAAGTCACACCACTCCTCCGCACACTTAGTAAGCAATGAATAGGCCTCGCGAATGAGAAGGGATGGAGATCTGCTTCTACAGGGAACAACTGAACGTGCGGCTTTCTTCCCCCCTTCAGGCTGCGCTCCTGTCGCCTTCTTCCCCAGCGGAAGCCCTTGCATTGGTGCGGAACGCCTCGATCAACTCGCGCGGTCTTGCGTCAGCCTATTTTGGGCAAGTAAGAGAGGAATAGAGACCGAGGGAACAGTGGGCAGAATTTTTCGATTGAAGCTCTTGGCGGCGATGGTAACTGCGGTTGGTCGTCGAGGGTGGACAATAAAGCGGAACAGGTTGATCTGGTTCATCTGGTGAGATTCGCTCAGCCAAACAAACCAGAACAACCAGTCGCTTCTCGCGCGGATTTCCGCATCCTGCCAGGGCTAGTTCAAGCGAGCACGGCCTGACCCGGCAAATGTCTGTTCTGCCGACTGCCACGCGTCCTGACGCTGACGGTGGGCCAGGATCACCTGATCGACCCGCTCACCGCAGGTCACACAATGCCATTCCACCGTCCTCGTATCAGTCGAAAGCTCCGATACCATTAATCCGCCGCAGCGGTGGCAGCAATCAAGCGCCGACTTCTTGCCTTGACTCGTTTTTGTCGTCACAGTTCCTTTCATGCTTTTCTCCTTCTTTGCCCACATGAGAGGCAGCCACCGCGAAAAGGATTCATCCACTTCTTACCTTCAGGATGATGTCTTGCAGCACATCCTTGAAACCCGGCGTCCCTCGTTCTTCGAGGTGATAAGTGACGCGGCAGGTTGGCTGGTTAATAGTAATGATTCGGCCTAGGTCAACCGGTGTCGCGATCAGCACGACATCGCAGGGAACCCGCCTGATAGTCTCCTCCAATTCCCGAACCTGTGCCGCACCGTAGCCCATGGCTGGAAGCAGATTGCCGATATGGGGGTACCGGGCAAAAGTCTGTTGAATCGTCCCGACCGCATAGGCTCTGGGATCGACAAACTCCCCGGCTCCCTGCTGCTTGGCCGCAAGCACACCGGCGCCGAAACTCATGCCTCCGTGGGTGAGCGTCGGGCCATCCTCGATGACGAGCACCCGTTTCCCTTTGATCAGATGCGGATGATCAACGGCGACCGGCATCGTCGTTTCAAGCACCGTCGCCTTCGGATTGAGCTGCCGGATGTTCTCCCGCACCATCTGAATCTGTTCCTCGCTCGCCGAATCCATTTTGGTGAGGACCAGGACATCGGCGCGGAGGAGGTTGACCTCGCCAGGGAAGTACGTCTGCTCGTGGCCAGCTCGGTGCGGATCGAGCAACACGATCTCCAAGTCGGGAACCACGAACGGCGTATCGTTGTTGCCTCCGTCCCACAGCAACACGTCTGCTTCGCGTGCCGCCTCGTGAAGCACTCGTCCGTAGTCCACACCGGCGTACACGACATCCCCCTGGACAATATGCGGCTCGTATTCCTCCATTTCCTCGATCGTGCAGTCGGCCGTGCGGAGATCGTCAAGACAGGCGAAACGCTGCACTGCCTGTTTGGCCAAATCCCCGTAGGGCATGGGATGCCGGATAATTCCGACACGGAGCCCCTCCCCCCGCAGCAGCGACGCGATCCTGCGAGTCGCCGGACTCTTGCCCGCTCCGGTCCGCACCGCGCAAACCGACACGACGGGCTTTTGAGCCCGCAGCATCGTCCGCCTCGCGCTCAAGAGACGAAAATCCGCCCCGGCTGCGACCACACGCGATGCCCGATGCATGACCTCCTCATGCGAAAGATCGCTGTAAGAAAATACGACTTGCTCGACACCGTATGTCCGGATGAGCGACTCCAAGTCGCCTTCCGGGTGAATCGCAATGCCATCCGGATAGAGAAGCCCCGCAAGCGCGGCGGGATAGACACGCCCTGCAATGTTGGGGATCTGCGTCGCGGTGAACGCCACGACCCGATATTCAGGATGATCGCGAAACACCACGTTGAAGTTGTGGAAATCGCGGCCCGCCGCTCCCATGATCAGTACCGTGGTGACAGACATCGCAGTGTTCTCCAGTAACCAATGGCGCTCCTCCGACGATAACAAAGCAACAGTGATGCCTCCGTCACGAAAAGGTGCCCCGCGTAGTTCCCCATCCGCGCGCGTCAATGGTTGCTTTCTCTCAGTTCACCAGCCAACCAAGTGCGGGTGAGGGAAGCTTTCAATTGCGCGCATCGGACGAGCGCCATCCGCCTACTCTATGATCCCCATGATCCCCTCCAACACTCTCTCGTGGAATGGCACTCGTGTTGATCCCCCTGCGGCCGTCGAGCGAGCACATTCTGATCGTGCGCGCTCCGGGAGCAAGGGATCAACGCGGGTGCCATTCCACCCTCCCAACTGTAGCCATTTACCGCAACCTACGCCCTCGAAACTGTGGCTCGTTGCCCCCTTCAGAACCTTCCTCCTGCGCCCCAGCCAGGCAGGCATTTGTATCCTCGCGATTCTTCCAGCAAATACAGAAAATTCTCTCCACTCCAACGACGCAACCCTGGCTCGCCCTATGCAGGTATATCCTCATAACTAGCCAGGATCTTTCGGAAATGATTCTGGCTCACGAAAGAAAGGGAAGGTCTATGACAGTACGGTCAGGAGGCAGGGTCGAAGATTTCATGCATCGATACTTGGAAGTGGTCCCACCGGAGACCACGATCGTGGAGGCCGCCGAGCGCATGAAGGAGAAACGTCTTGGGTCTCTGCTGGTCGAGTCGACCGATGCGGAAGGCCGTATGTCCGACAGATCCGGCATCGTGACTGAGACGGACCTGGTTCGAAAGGTGCTCGCCCAAGGAATCGATCCTTCCCGTACCATGGTGGATCAAATCATGACCAGTCCGCTGCTGACGATCGCATCGGATCGCCCCATGCTGGATGCGAGCCATCTGATGGAAACGAACCATGTCCGTTATCTCTGTGTCTCGAATAAGGGTGAAATCGTGGGAGTTATTTCGATGCGAGATCTCGCACGCTATTTTGTCGATTCAGAAGGAGGGGCCATCCATGACCTCGACAATGTCTACCGGCCCCTGAGCGTGCTTATGCATACAACGATGGAGACCATCGCCAGCGAGCGAACGGTGCTGGAAGCGGCACGGACGATGGCGGAGAAACGGATCGGCTCGCTCCTCGTGATGGAGGCTGGAGAAATGGTCGGGATTGTGACCGAGACCGACGTGGTCAGGAAAGGGTTAGCCCCTCAACTTCCTGCGAACAGCACCAGCGTCGGAGCCGTGATGAATTATCCCCTGATGCAAATTGACATCAACCGCACCGTTCGCGATGCCAGCAGGCTCATGGCCGAGGAACGGATTCGTCATCTCGCAGTGACGGAGGACAACAAGGTGGTGGGGATTTTGTCTGTGCGGGACCTGGTTAAAATGGTGTCCGTCAGAGACAAGCCCAGGTTTCTCCGCAGCACATAGCCCACAATGTTTCGGCGAGAGGCGCAGGGCGCGAGACGAAAGGGAAAATCTTTTCTCTGATCGCTCCTCGCCTCTAGCCTTGCGCCTCTTGCCCCTTCCCTAACACATCTTAACCTCGCATAATTACTTACATTAGGACCCCTACTCGATATCGACAGTTGGCGCATCCACGCTCCTATATTTTGTGTCTTGCCTTACGGATACAAGAGCACTACGATGCGCGAGTCTGCTAACGCGAGTACGATCATCCAGGAGGTGCGCCGTGAACCTCAACGGATCAGGACGAGCTCCGCAGTCCCTCTCAATGAACCCACCCTGTGCCTGCACCCACAGCCGCCTGATCTCCGATTGTGTCACGGAGGAGGAGCACAGGGCAGGCAAAGTGCGCTGTGTCGAATGTGGGGGCGTCGTTCCCGATCCCCACCTCCAACGGGAAGCCCAAAGAGCATAGCCCCGGTTGTGCTCCCCCTTGGACTCCTTTCACAGGTCGTTGAAGAATTCCGCCAGCGGCGCTCGCGCCATCTCTCGTATCTTCGCTGAGGTATTTGGCAACAGTCTCCTCACTTGCCTCTGGCCCTAAACTCCTCAACCTTCGGAAATCTTACTCTTTCCCTTTCCTGCTCTACGCCTGTAACTCCCTGTGTTACCGAGTTTCTCCCTTGTTTTCACCGGAAATATTCCCGTGGCACCGGCGATGCAATGCTACTCGTACAACAACTCATTCCGTTCCTCAAAGGTGGCGCATGACACAACATACGGTCGTAGAAGATCTCGTGATCGGGATTCTCCAGAAAGCCCAGGTCTGCGACCTCGAAGACGTCACGCGCCAATGCACAGGCTTTACATGGAACCAGGTGTTTCTCGCCGTCGATCACTTGAGCCGAAACGGCGAGATCCTGCTCAGGCCTACAGGCCGAGGCACATATATGGTGACATTCCCGCAACGCCAGGAAGGCCGGTCCAATCGACGCTCACTCCCCTCTTAATCATAAGGAGGTTTTTCTCATGTCTAGCTTAACTCGTTGGGATCCGATGATGCCGCGCTGGAATCCGTTCAAGGAATTGGAGGAGATGGAGAAGCGTCTTTCGAGCTATCTGGGCCGCCCCGCCGTTCGGACCGAGGCCGGGAAAGAAGCCATGACCGTCGCCGAGTGGTCGCCGCTTGTCGATATCACGGAAGACGAAAAGGAATACTTGATCAAGGCTGATTTGCCGGAGGTGAAGAAGGAGGACGTCAAACTGACGGTCCAGGACAACGTGATGAGCATCTCCGGCGAACGAAAGTACGAGAAAGAGGAAAAGGGCAAGAAGTACCACCGTGTCGAACGGGCCTACGGAAGCTTTATGCGAAGCTTCACCTTGCCGGAAGATGCCGACGGCAGCAAAGTCAGCGCGGAATATAAAGACGGAGTGCTGAACGTGCACCTGCCCAAGTCGGAGAAAGCGAAACCGAAATCGATCGAGGTGAAAGTTTCGTAAGAGCGACCGACAAGGCCGCGTGAGACGTGAATCGTAAAACGTGAAAGGGCTTCAGAGGCAGAACAGTCGGAAGGTCTACGTTTCACCTTTCACGTTTCACGAATAACGGCCTTGGCAAGCTGGCGGACATTTTCAGCATCCAGCTAAAGGAGGTGTGCGATGTTCCGACATCCTCACTATCTTGAGGTTCCCTGGGACGTGCATTGGCATCAGACCACGGAGTCCCATCGTCATCTCTGGTGGCTGATCGCGCTGTTGGTGGTGCTCGCCATGTTTCTGATCGGTGTCGGCGTCACGAGCGGACTTGTGTAGTTGAAGGGGTCTTTCTGGTCTGTTCGGTCTGTCTCGTCTATTCGGTGCGCCGAATGGAAGCGAGATGGAACACATAGACCGAATAGACCAGATAGACGAGAGAGACCAGACAAACGAGGCAGACGTGATCTTTCAGAACCGTGAAGAAGCAGGCCGTCAGCTCGTCCCCAAATTGTTGCAGTATCGTGACGATCCGCATGGACTCATTCTGGCCCTTCCCCGCGGTGGAGTGGCGGTCGGCTATCAACTCAGCCTGGCGCTTCACCTTCCGCTGGACGTGTTCATTACCCGCAAGATCGGTGCGCCGGGCAATCCCGAGTATGCCATCGGTGCGGTGGCCGAAACAGGGTCGCACTATCTGAATCAAGAGGCGATCGGCTCGTTCGGTTTATCCCGGCATGAGCTGGAGCAATTGATCCATGTCCAAGAGAAGGAGATTGCCAGGCGCATGGACTTGTACCGGCAGGGACGACCGCTCCCGCAACTCACGGGCCGCACGGTGCTTCTGGTTGATGACGGCATCGCGACAGGCTCGACGTTCATGGCCTCGGCGCTCGCGATTCGAAGCTTGCAGCCTCGCCGTCTGGTGGGAGTGATTCCGGTCGGACCCCCGTCGACAATCCGTGACGTGCGATCCCATGTGGACGAGCTGATGGTGCTCCTGACACCGGATCCGTTCTACGCCGTGGGAAATTTCTTCGTGGACTTCACGCAAGTCGAAGACCGCGACGTCGTGGAATACTTAAACCTGGCCGAGGAAGCACGGCTCGAACGCGCGCCTTCGCCACCAGCCTCATAACGCCTCTTATTCGCCAAGAAAAGGAAGGTAACAGCCGACATGTCCACACATTCCAAGATTCCAGAAGGATTGGGTGCTCGCAGAGACCGAACGGTTCAAGAGAACGAACACGACACCTATAAGTTGAAAGGCAAGCTCAAAGAGCCGACGGTCTGCACCGAGTGCGGCGCCCTGTTCCATAAAGGCCGCTGGACCTGGAACCCGAAGCCGGCGGAAGCCGACGAAATCGTCTGCCCGGCCTGCCTGAGGATTCGGGACAAGTACGCCAAGGGCTTCCTGACTCTGAGCGGTTCCTTTCTCGCTGAACACAAAGAAGAGATCATGGGAGTGGTCCACAATACGGAGGCCAAGGAAAAATCCGAACACCCCCTGTCCCGCGTCATGGGCTATGAACAGCAGGCTGCAGCTCTGATGATCTCCACCACGGACACACATCTGCCCCGGCGCATCGGCGAAGCCCTGCATCACGCGTATCAAGGGGAGCTCACCGTCCATTACGACCAGGGAGAAGAATTTATCCGGGTAACGTGGAAACGGTAGCCCCGACCCTGAAAGGACGGCAGTGATGGAGATACGACGGGTACTAGCCGGCACTGCGGCAGCGATGTGCCTGATCGTCTTAACCGGTTGCGTCGGAACATTCAGACAATGGGGAGAAGAAACAACCTACACGCCGAAGGCTTCGTCCTTCGACCCCCGGAGCCTGAAAGAAGAACCGGTTGGCGTACTTCATGCAGTCGTGGGGTTCGGCCTGGAGGGGTACAGTCACCAGGTGTCGCGTTCTCTAGCTGCCGCGTTCGCGAACACCTCCCCGCCCATCAAGGGCATCCCGGTACAGGAGGCGCTGAGCCGACTCAATCGGGAGGGGCTGGCGGGGGAATATGCACAGATGGTATCCGATTACACCAAGAGCGGCATGCTGAACCGGCTCACCCTGGAGAAAATCGGAAAAACACTCAACGCCACCTATCTCTTTCAGCCCAACCTGGCCGCGTTCAGCCAATCGACCGCCGGACGGTTTTCATTCTTTGGCCTGCGGCTGTTTCAGACACGCGTGACCACCATGCGCGTATCCGTCCAACTATGGGACGCGCGAACAGGGGACATCGTCTGGGAAGCGTCGGGAGAAGCAACCTTGGCTGCTGAGGACGTCCGGGAGTTGCGGATTCCCTTCGACGAGATCGCCCGGCGGCTCTGGGCCCATATGCTGGAGGATTTGTTGATCGGATTACCAGTCGCCGACGCGCATTCTTGACGGGAGGACCAGATGCACAGATTCATACGGCGCGGCATAGGTATCGCGCTGGCCTTCACCGCACTGACGATAGGAACGGCCTCGTCAGCCATTGCCAAGACGGACATTCCCGCCGGGGCCGTGATCGAAGTGGACCAGCAAACGGTACAGGACGTCCTCGGCGCCTTTCAACGGGCGGAAGAGGCCATCCGCGACAGAAATCTCGAGTCGGTGATGACGCTGTACGCCAGCCAATACAACTATCACGGGCTCAACAAGTCCGACATCCGGAAAATTTGGGCCGATCTGTTTGAGGACTATCGGGAGATCACCGACACTCACATCTTCACCAAGATCACCAAAGCCGGATCCGGATCGAACGCCGTCATCGAAGTAACCTGTACCGGGTATCTCCGGGGAATCAACCAGACGAGCAAGCTGCGCGTTCCCATCGACAGCTGGTACGAAGAAGTACATTACCTGACCTTTGAACAGGGCGGCTGGCGGATTCGAGGCAATGTAGGCGACTCGCCCAAAATGATGCCGTTCGGAACCGCACCCCATCCATTGTTCTGAGCCTCGACAGGAAAGGACCGCTCTATGCGCATCGCCATCGGAATCGACTGGTCGGATCAATCATTCTCGGCCGTTCAACAGACACTCCTCTTGTTTCGTCCCACATCGATTACCCTTGTGCATGGGGTGGACTTAGGCGTCTTCGAATATCCGGCTGTCGCCGGCGCCGCGGCGCTCCAAGGGTACGAGGAGTTTCGGCAGGCCATGATGGACGCCAGCCAGGAGCTGCTCCAGCGGACCGCCGCCCTCATTCCTCCCGGCGAGATCGCCGTCAACCAGGTGCGCGAGATCGGATCGCCGGCCCGCATCGTGCTCGACCAGGCGGAAAAGGCCGGCGCCGACCTCGTGGTCATGGGTGCCCGCGGGCGCGGGCGACTGGCTGAATTGGTGCTCGGCAGCGTGTCCCACCGGGTCTTGACCCACGGGACAAGAACGACCCTGATCGTGAAGGGGCCCCCGAAGAGAATCCGGCGCGTCTTGATCGCCATCGAAGGACACCAGGATGCACAAATGATCCGCGACTGGCTGACGGCGCATCCTCTCCGCGATCCGGTGGAACTGTCGATCCTCACAGTCATCCCTTCGCTACAGCTCGCCGACCCTTACAACATGGCCAGCTTCGAAGGCTGGGCCGACACCGCCATGCGCTCCGCGGAAGATCTGGTGAAAACGACAGCCACCGCGCTGATGGGGCCATTCTCCAGCGTCGCCGTACAAGTCTTGAGCGGCGACGCGGCTCAGACGGTCGCCACACGGTCCTCCGAGTTCGACCTCCTCATCGTGGGCTCACACAGCCGTCGAGGCGTGGACCGTTTCCTGCTCGGCAGCGTGGCGCACGGCATCGTCCATCGCACCGCTTGCCCCGTGCTCGTAGTCCGCTCATCGCGGCCTGGCGCGTGAAACGCGAGACAGGCGGGAAAGGCGCGATTCGAAGTTCCGAAGACCTCGAACCCCGTCCGTTTCGCCCATCCTGCCTGTCTCGCCTTTCCAGCCCGTCCCGCCCGTCTCGCTCGACAGTTCTCCTCCCAATGCGGAAAGAGGCGACAGTATCTCGACGCCGCCCTGTCCCGTAATGCCCCAACGACATCCGGCTAAAATCCACCGACATTGACGAGACCGCCACACCGATGCGGGGTTG
>JBEGVJ010000047.1:0-4898 GCA_041178465.1 Nitrospirota bacterium | reverse complement strand
TGCCCTCGTTGCGTTATTCCTGGGAGCCTCCCTCAACGAGGATGGTTATCGTGTCTGGGCAAGCGACGTTGGCCGGCAGGGCTCCGATACAAATAGTTCGAGCGGGATGGCTTCGAGTCATTCTACGGGGGACGGCACCAGGGGAGAGAAGCTCTACAACGCCAGTTGCGTCGTCTGTCACGGTCCGCGCGCGGCAGGAGGCATCGGTCCTCGATTGGCCGGCAATCCCGTGCTGTCGAACGAGCAGGCCTTCTGGAAGATCGTGTCAGAAGGGCGGCATGTGATGCCGCCGTTGAAGGACGCGGTGACCAAGCAGCAGATGGCCGACATCCAGGCCTGGCTGAAGACGCTGCCGTAACTTATGCCGTGCAGGACTCTCCTCGCTTCACTTCCCTGTAGCCGTGATTTCTCCTGGCGCGCTTGTCTGCGCGGCAGAGAAGTCTCTTGACGCGTGCCCATAGTATATGTACGTTGTACGTATGAATGAGCTTCATGTTGAGTGGGATGCCGCGAAGGAAAAGGCCAATCTCAAGAAACATGGCATCGCCTTCGATGAAGCGCGAACGGCATTTTTCGATGAGAATGCCGTTCAATTCTTTGATCCTGACCACTCGGAAGAAGAGGACCGGTTCATTCTGCTGGGAATGAGCTTCAAACTGCGAGTGCTTGTCGTGTGCCATTGCTATCGAGAAGGTGAGACCGTTGTGAGGTTATTTTCAGCACGAAAAGCGGATAAAGATGAGGAGCGGGAATATTGGAGGCGAAGACGATGAGAGACCATTACGATTTCTCCAAGATGAAAGGGCGTAAGAACCCGTTCGCCAAATACTTGAAGCAGCCGGTCACGATGCGGCTGGATCGTGACACCGTGACCTATTTCAAGTCCATTGCCGAGGAAATGGGGATTCCGTATCAGAGCTTGATCAATCTCTACCTTCGCGACTGTGCAGTGCATCACCGCAAGCTGCAAATGAAGTGGGCGTCCTGAGTTAGCTCGACCATAAACGGGTTGGAATGAGGGGCCTGCCCCCTTAACCGTTGCCGCATACGTTAAATTTTCAGAGGCACGATGGCTTCAAGCCGGATTCTGGCATCGACGATCTTGCAGCCTTGTCCTTCCGGTAGGGCAAAGATCGGATTGAGGTCGAGTTCGCTGATTTCTGGAATCTCTGCCGCCAGGCGAGACAGGCGAAGTAAGACATCTTCAATCGCCTTCACATCGGCTGCCGGCCGGCCTCGGTAGCTTTGCAGCAGCCGATAGCCTTTGATTTCTTGCACCATCTCGGTGGCGTCTCGGTCGGTCAGCGGAGCAACGCGGAACTGCACGTCGCCGAGGATTTCGACGTGGATGCCGCCGAGGCCGAAGGCGAGTAGCGGCCCGAAGAGCGGGTCACGGGTCATGCCGGCCATTACCTCTACGCCGCTTGATAGCATCGGCTGGACCAGCACTCCTTCCATCGCATCGAGTTTGTTGTCCTGCGCGAGCCTGGACCTGATCGCGTCAAAGGCGTCGCGCACCGCTTGTTCATCAGCCAGGTTCAGTCGCACGGCGCCGATCTCGGTCTTGTGGAGGATTTGATGCGATGCGAGTTTCACCGCTACGGGAAAACCGATCGTGCATGCCAGTTTCACCGCTTCTTCGGCGTTGGCTGCCATTGCGCCTGGCGCGAGAGGCAGCTTCATCGCGACGAGAAGGGCATTGGTCTCTTCTGTCGTGAGCCAGCCGGTCCCACGCTCGGATAACGCCTTGGCGCAAATCGATTTGGCCTTCGGCAGATCGATATCCCTATAGTTCGGAACCTCCCCGATTGGCTGCCGCCGCCAGGCTTCATAGGCCACGGCATGGCTGATGATGCGGGCCGGGATTTCAGGGTGCCGGTAGGTGGGGATGGTTTCTCTGCCGATCGTGAATTTTCGATCCAGGTCTCTTTCCGCCATCCAGCAGATGTAGACCGGTTTGTTCCCTCCGATGGTTTGCCGCGCTGCACTGATGCCTCGCACGATCCCTGCTGCCACCGGGTCGTTGTCTATCGCTCTGACCGATACGTGCAGGATGATGAGGGCGTCGATTTCCTCCGATTTCAGCATCGTCTCAGCGGCTTTCGCATGTTGATCCTCTGTGGCAAAGCCGATCACATCGACAGGATTTCTCAGCGCCGCGGTGGGAGGAAGAACGGATGCGAGTGCGGTTCTCGTTTGTTCGGAAAGTGTCGGCAGGCTGAGCCCTTCCTCTGCGCAGCTATCGGCGCAGAGGACGCCCGGGCCGCCGGAATTCGTCAGGATGCCGACGTGGCGGCCGGCGGGAAGTTGCTGATTCGAGAGACCAGTGGCCAGGGCCAGGAACTCTTCCAGGGTCTTTGCCCGGATCACGCCACATTGTGTGAACAGCGCGTCAACCGCCTTGTCGTTTGTGGCCAGGGCTGCCGTGTGCGATCCGGCTGCCGATTGGCCCGCCAGTGTTCGGCCCGCCTTCAACACGACGATCGGTTTTGTTCTTCCCGCTCGTTCGGCGATCTGTCTGAACCGTTGAGGATCGACGATGGTTTCGAGATACAGGAGGATCACGTCGGTGGCCTGGTCCTGTTCCCAGTATTCGAGGAGATCATTGACGGTAATGTCTGCATGGTTGCCGAGGCTGACGAAGCTGGAGAGGCCGAGATTCAAGCGGCTGGCTGCCGTCACCACGGCGAGCCCGAGGCCGCCGCTTTCCGAGGCGATGGCGACTCGACCGAAGGGAGGGACTATCGGCGTATAGGTTGCGTTGAGACGGACGGTTGGATCGAGGTTCATCAGTCCGAAGCAGTTCGGCCCGATCAGGCGTATCCCATGCTGGCGGACTTTCTTGCGCAGCTCCTGTTCGAGCGAAATCCCCCATGCACCGGTTTCGGCAAATCCTGCCGTGATGAGGATGGCTGCCGTGACCTGTTTCGCGGCACAGTCGTCGATGACGTCGAGGACGGCGTTGGGAGGCACCGCGATGATCGCAAGATCGACGGGGCCGGGAATAGATCTCAAGGAGGGAAAGGCCGGAAGCCCGGCAATCTCGGTCGCCTGCGGATTGACCGGGATGATCGTTCCCGCGAAGCGGCTTTCTTGCAGCGATTCGAGCAGCCGGTAGCCGATGTGTGTTTTCGCGCGCGACGCGCCGATGACGGCGACGGACCGAGGATGGAAGAACGGCCTCAGTGAATCGACTGCGGAACGGTGCGAGGCGTGAGGCATGGTGAAATGGGCTGGTCCTGTTTCAACTGAACGGGTCGAACGGCGCCATCATCCGCACATAGGCCAGCACATCCATCACTTGCTGGTCGGTCAGCTTTCCCCGGAACCCATGCATGGGGGTGAAGGCTGCCCCGTGCGAGATCGTGATCAAGAGCTCCCAATCGGTTTTCGCGCGCGAGGCGAGGGACTGGAGGTTGGCGGGCCGTACGATCAGATACTGCCCTTCCGGTCCGTTTCCGTCTAACTTTTCGCCGTGACAACGCAGGCAATTCTTCTCATAGACCGCCTGGCCTGCTTGCGGGTTCCCGCGCACTGCCTGGGCGGCGACCCAGGAGCTGCATCCGATCGTCAGTAATAGCACACTCAGTACCACTCGAACGTTCATAGCCCTGTATCCTTTCATGAATGAATCGTTGAGGACCGTTGACTGTGCGCGCCGGGCGGTCAGCGCACGACGAGCACCGAGCAGCCGGCCCGATGCACGATCCCATGCGACACGCTGCCCATCAAGAATCGATCGAGTCCTTTGCGTCCATGTGAGCCGACCACGATGAGGTCGTAGGCGGTTCCCTCCGCGCACACCGTGGTCACGGGGTCGCCCAGTCTGACCTCGCTCGTGACGGTGAAGTGCGAGCTGGCCAGCGCCCGGGCCGTATCCTTCACGACCTGCTCGGCATGCTGTTTCTGTTGTTCCGGCCAGCCTTCGAGTCCCACCAGAAGGTGGGGCTCGACCATCTTGATCGAGGGAACGGCCGAGAGGATGGTGATGGCGACGGGGTTCTTGAAGGGGTGCGATGTCAGCCATTTTTGCAGACGGATCGCATCCTCGCGTCCTTCCACGGCCATGAGGACGCGGGTGACGGGCCGAGCGGCTCCCTTCACGATCAAGGTCGGCAGCGTGGCATGGAGCAGCACGCGGTGCGAAATGCTGCCGGTAAACACTTCCGTCAGCCGGCTGTGATCGTGCGTGCCTACGGCGATCAGGTCTGCTTTCATCGACGCCGCGCTGTCGAGAATGAAGGAGGCCGGGTGCTGGACTTCGCACAACGTGTGGATGGAGGGAACGTCTGCCGGCAGCAAGGTGCGGCAGCGTTCAACGGCCTGGCGCCCGGACTCTATCGAGGCCTGGCGGAATTCGTCGTACCCTTGGAGGTTGACCGCTTCGGCCATGATCGGGTAGTGGAACATGCCCAGATCCACGCCATGGACGAGGACGACTTCATCCGGGCGGTAGAGCAAGCCGATTTGCTCCACGGCGGCAAAGGCTTCGTCCGACCAATCGACCCCGGCTACGATTTTCATCATCCGCGATTTCTCCGTGGCTCACGTGCATTACGGCCGAGATAACGATGGCGATCTGGAGCGTTCGCGATGGGCCGCTTCCAGGAGCGCCAAGACTTGGGAATCAGTCACCGGCTCAAACTCTGTGTAGAGAGCCCCGACCGTCGAGAAGGGTTCCGGTGTTGCCAGAATCAGGCATTGGTCGACCAGCGCGCGCAATTGCACGCCTCTGTCGTGCGGCGCGGCAGGAATGGCGGCAATCACACGGCGCGGAGAAAGGGCGGCCATGGACTTGATCGCCGCGAAGAGCGTCGCGCCTGTGGCAATGCCGTCGTCGACGAGGATGACTGTCCGGTTGGCCAGCGCGGGGAGCGGCCGCCCTTGACGATAGAGAG
>JBEGVJ010000046.1:0-113989 GCA_041178465.1 Nitrospirota bacterium | reverse complement strand
CGGACGCTTCGTCGATCGCGAATCTCGCCTGGTGGGAGCTCCTGCGCGATGAACCATTGCAACAGCTCGTGCATATCGCGTTGGAAGAAAACAAGGATCTGCAGCATGCCGTGGCCGTCGTCGACGAGTTCCAGGCCCGCGCACTGATCGCCAAATCGGATTTTCTTCCCGGAGTCTCGGCTTCAGGGAACGCTCCGTCCCTGGGACGCAAGACCATCTTTCTCTTCCCGGGCTTTGCAAACCCGTTTAATTATTATTTGCAGGGCAATTTGGCCTGGGAGCTCGATCTCTGGGGACGCGTGAGGCGCTCGAACGAAGCGGCCCTCGCCGATCTTCTTTCGAAGGAAGAGAATCGACGGGCAGTGGTGTTGCAGCTGGTGAGCGGCGTGGCCGAGAGCTACTTCAACCTGCTCCAGTTCGACGCACAGCTGGACATTGCCAGGCGCACGCTCCAGTCCTGGGAGGAATCGGTTCGCATTGCGCAGGCCAGACTGAAGCAGGGCATGACGTCACGCCTCGATACGGACCAGTTCGAAGCGGAACGAGCGAATGCCGCCGCGCGGGCAGCCGAGCTCGAGCGGCAAATGGTTCAGGCGGAAAATCAATTGAGCGTCCTGCTGGGGCGCAAACCCTTTACGATTCCGAGGGGCCGCGCCCTGACGGACCAGATCATGCCGCCTGCCGTGCCGGCCGGCCTGCCTTCGGAATTGTTGCAACGGCGGCCTGATCTGCTTCAGGCAGAACAACAGCTGGCGGCTGCGACGGCCCGTATCGGCGTGGCCAAGGCCGAGCGGTTTCCCAAGATTTCACTCACCGGGCTTCTCGGTGCGGCCAGCCCGCAACTATCCAAACTTTTTACCGATCCTGCCTCATTCGGGGTGGCCGGGGTTGGATTGACCTCGCCGCTGCTGAACGGGCAAGCGTTGGGGTTTCAGCAGGAAGCGGTAGAGGCGCAGGCGAGGCAGGCGGTGGCCCAGTACGAGCAGACGGTGTTGACCGCGTTCCGCGAGGTCGAGGATTCACTCGTGGCCGTGCGCACGGTGCGGGTACAAAGCGATGCGCAGCTGCAACAAGTCACGGCCTTGCAGTCAGCGCTCAAGCTGGCCGAACTCCGCTATAAGGGTGGGCTGGCGAACTATCTGGATGTGCTCGTGGCGCGGCGCAATCTCTTCGAGGCGGAACTGGCTTTGACCGGTACGCGCCGCCTGCAGCTAGTCTCGATCGTGCAACTGTACAAGGCGCTCGGCGGTGGCTGGTCTCCTGACATGGACCGGCCTAAAGGCGTCAGCAAAGGATAGCGCGGTCATGGACACGCCGGCGGATAGCCAGTACCCGATCCACGACTTGTTGCGTCAGCGTTGGAGTCCACGCGCTTTTGACGATCGACCGATCGAACCGGAGAAGCTGCGGAGTCTCTTTGAAGCGGCACGGTGGGCGCCTTCATTGGATAACGGGCAGCCCTGGCGGTTTCTGGTCGCCACGAAAGAGGATACCGCCGATTATGATCGGTTGTTTCAGTGCCTGGTTAAAAGTAATCAGAAATCAGCATACCGAGCGCCCGTGCTGATATTATCCGTTGCACAACTGCAGTTCGAGGATGGCTCGCCGAATCGCCATGCGCTCCATGACACCGGTATGGCGGTCGAAAATCTCGTCGTGCAAGCCGCGGCGCTCGGGCTTGTCGCGCACCAGATGGCGGGATTTCGAATCGACCAGGCGCGAGCAGACTGTCAGATTCCGGAGCGCTATGAGCCGGTGGCCATGATCGCAGTCGGGTATCCAGGCGATCCGGCTCTGCCGTCTGACCGTTTGCGCGCGCAAGAGCCTCAACCACCTGTTCGTAAACCGCTCACGGAGTTGGTGTATGCAGCAACGTGGGAGCAACCGTCGCCCCTTCTCCGGTAGGGAGTGAATCGCAGGGCCGTTCAGGAACGACGTCGATGATGAAGCGGAAGATGGATATCGGTCGCGAAGAAGAAAGGCAGAGGAAGTACCGTGGCGTCACTCAGCGGGAAAGTCGCGATCGTCACCGGATCGTCCGGCGGGATCGGGCGGGCGATCGCAGAGCGATTGGCCGAAGACGGAGCGATTGTGGTGGTGAATTATGGAACCAGTGCGGAGAAGGCCCGGCAAGTCGTGACGGGTATTCAGGGCAAGGGCGGGAAAGCCGTCGCTGTGCAAGCGGATATGAGCCAGATTGCGGACGCGCACCGGCTCGTCATTGAGACCGTGAAGCAATTCGGGCGGCAGGATATCCTCGTCAACAATGCCGGGATGTTTAGGCCAAAGCCCCTTATGGAAACCACGGAAACGGATTTCGATCAGATCATGGCTCTGAACGCCAAGGGGCCCTACTTTGCGATGCAGGAGGCGGGGAAGGTGATGAAAGACGGTGGACGCATCGTGAACATTTCCACCGATGCGACGCATATGAGTCTTCCCGGTGCGACCGCGCATCTTGGGAGCAAGGCGGCGCTCGAACAGTATACGAAGGGTCTCGCGCAAGAGCTGGCTTCACGAAGCATCACGGTCAATACGGTTTCGCCGGGCTTTACTGACACTGGCAGGGTCACGGAACTGCTCAGGCAGATGGGCATCGAGATGTCGCCGTTCAAGCGGCTCGGTACCGCGAAAGACATTGCCGATGTGGTGGCGTTCATCGTGAGTGAAGAAGCACGGTGGCTAACGGGCCAAAATATTCATGCCGGCGGCGGCATGGTCATGTAGGGAGGAAACAGATGGGGCGGCAGAATATTTCGACCGGTGGTCCTTGGGAAGGCAAAATCGGCTATTCGCGGGCGGTGCGTGTCGGGGCCCATGTTTCGGTGTCCGGTTCGACGGCGATGACGTCTTCCGGCTTGGTCGGCAAGGGTGATCCCTATGCCCAGACGATTCAGACCTTCAAGACGATTGAAGCGGCGTTGCAGCAAGCAGGCGCGTCGCTCACCGATGTGGTGCGGACCAGAATCTACATGGCGAACATTGACCAATGGCAGGATGTTGGCAGGGCGCATGGCGAAGTCTTCGGATCGATCAGACCGGCGACGACGATGGTGGAAGTGAAGCGCTTGATCGATCCTGACATGTTAGTCGAGATCGAAGCGGATGCCATCATCGGCCAGGGATAGCACCGGTACAGCGAGTGAGGCAGTCGCAGCGTGAGTTTCTGGTGGTCGATCTGATGAAAATGGATTGCGGGGGAATCGAGCAGGAGGTTTCTATGGCGACGAGACAGAAAGGAAAGAAACCGGCGGCAAAAGCGAAGAAGAAACCGGTCGTGAAGCCCGATGGGATTATGCAGTTAGGGTTGGGGTTTTGGGGATCGAAGACCTTCCTGAGCGCGATTGAGTTGGGACTCTTCACGGAGTTGGCCAAGGGGGCGCTCGATGCCGATAAACTCAGAGAACGGTTGTCGCTTCATCCGCGCAGTGTCCGTGATTTCCTCGATACGCTGGTTGCGCTGGGCATGTTGCAGCGAAAAGGCAGCAAGTATGCCAACACGCCGGAGACCGATCTGTTTCTCGATCGCAATAAACCTTCCTATGCGGGCGGGATGTTGGAGATGTGCAATGAGCGATTGTATGGATTTTGGGGCTCGCTGACGGAAGGGCTGCGAACCGGGCTGCCCCAGAATGAAGCGAAAGAAGGCGGAAACTTTTTTGCCGCGCTCTATGCGGATCCAGCCAGGCTGGAAGGATTTCTCAAAGCCATGACGGGGTTGAGCTTTGGCGCGGCGCGGGCGATTGCGAAACGATTTCCCTGGAAAGAGTACAAGACGTTCGTCGATGTGGGCTGTGCACAGGGTTGCGTGCCGGCTCAGGTGGCCCTGGCGCACCCGCATCTGACTGGTAAAGGGATGGACTTGCCGGTGGTGCAGCCGATCTTTGAGTCCTACGTGCGTGAGCAGGGGCTCGAAGCGCGCGTGCAATTCCACCCGGCGGATTTCTTCACGGCCCCCATGCCTCAGGCCGATGTGATCATCATGGGACATATTCTCCACGACTGGGATCTGGAGGAAAAAATGATGTTGCTCAAGAAAGCATACGATGCCTTGCCGAAGGGTGGGGCGTTGATCGTTCACGAGTCGCTGATCGATGATGATCGAAAGTCGAACGCGCTGGGCCTCCTCATGAGTCTGAACATGCTGATCGAAACGCCGGGGGGGTTCGACTATACAGGCAAAGATTGCCGCGGCTGGATGAAAGAGATGGGCTTCCGCAAGAGCTACGTTGAGCCGCTCGTCGGGCCTGATTCGATGGTGGTAGGTATCAAGTAGACGATGGCAGACGCACAGAAACGACTCGACTCCAATGTCGCAGGCAATTTCTATGTCGATGCGACCTGCATCAATTGTGACACCTGCCGGCAGTTAGCGCCGGCGACTTTCGAGGAAGTGGGTGATTTCTCCGCGGTCACCCAACAACCTACGGCTGGTGGGCTGCTTCACCAGGCCTATCAGGCCCTCCTCGCCTGCCCGGTCGGTTCGATTGGCACAGAGCAAAGCGAGCCGGTACGGATGCAGGAGGCCATGGCCAGCTTTCCCCTCCACCTGGAGGGAGGGGTCTATTACTGTGGATTTAATTCCGAGAAGTCCTTTGGCGCGAACAGTTTTTTTATCGAGCATCCGGACGGTAACTGGTTGATTGATTCACCTCGTTATCTCAAACATCTGGTCGAGACCTTCGAGCGGAAGGGCGGCCTCTCCTACATCTTCCTGACCCACAAAGACGATGTGGCTGACGTGGATAAGTACGCGGCGCACTTCGGTGCGAAGCGGATCATTCATCGCGGGGATTTGGAGGCGGCTCCAAACGCGGAATGGATCATTGAGGAGGTGGAGAGTAGCCAGGTCCTACCGCAGTTTGAGATCATTCCCGTTCCGGGCCATACGGCTGGCTGCATGGCTCTGCTCTACAACAACACGTATTTGTTCACCGGGGATCATCTGTGGTGGGATTCGAAGCAACAGACGTTGCGTGCTCCGAGCCAGCTGGTCTGGAGAAAACGCGTGTTGCTGGATTCTCTCCAGAAACTTCTCGACTACCGCTTCGAATGGATATTGGCCGGACATGGGGATCGGGTACGGTTACCGGTTGAAGCGATGAAATCGCAATTGCAGGCTTTGATTGAGCGCCGCCAGCCTGCCAGGATCTCGCCATAGTATGTTCATGCATTTCGCCCGGTGGATCGACCGCAATGTGCTCGAGCTGGGCCGTGAGATGCGGCTGTCCTATCTGCCACCGCTCATGGTCTATGTCGCGGCTGGCATCTCCGGTTTGACCGGGATCGTCGGCACCTTCTTCGTCAAGGATTACCTCGGGCTCTCCGCTTCTTTTCTCGCCGCACTGGCTTTCTGGGCCGGCATTCCCTGGGCGTTCAAGATGCCGATCGGACATCTCGTGGATCTCATCTGGCGCTGGAAGGGCTGGCTGGTCTCTCTCGGCGCCGGTTTGATTGCGGCCAGTCTCTTGATCATGGTCGGACTGATCGGGAGTCGAGCGGCGATGACGGCCATTTTGCCGGCTGAGGCCTGGTATGTGATCAGTGTGTTGCTTGCGCCGATCGGCTACGTCATTCAAGACACGGTCGCGGATGCGATGACGGTTGAAGCTGTGCCGCGAGTGGACGAGCAGGGTCGCCCATTCGACGAGGCCACTCGCAAGCTGATGCACACGACGATGCAGACCCTTGGTCGTGTGGCAGTAATCGGTGGAAGTATTTTCGTGGCGCTGATCAATCTGTATCTCTTCACCGGCGTGGAGGGGCTACCCCAGGACGCGATTGCAGAGATCTACCGCAATGTCTATTTGATGGCGTTAGCCATCCCGGCAGTCTCGGTACTGGGTGTCTTGACGGCGGCGCTCATCGCACTTCGCGACAAGCACCGGCTTCTTCATCGAGGTATGACCAAAGAGCAGGTGCACGCATTGTTCCATGAGCGTGGGGAGCCGACTACACCGAACTGGTGGATTCTCGGCGGGAGTCTTCTGTTCGTCCTCTTCACCATCACGGTCGGTTTCAGCGATGTTTCTTACAATGAAGAAATTGTTTTCATCGGGTCGCTCGGCATCGTGTCGTTTCTGATCGTGCGGCTCACGCGGGAGCTCGCCCCCGAGTCCCGCAATGTGCTGCTTGGTACGGCGCTGGTGATCTTCGTCTTTCGCGCCGTTCCAGGACCGGGAGAAGGGGTGACCTGGTGGATGATCGATGAACTCAAGTTCGACCAGCATTTCATGTCTGTGCTGTCCCTGATCGGCAGCACGCTGACGCTGGCTGGCATGTTCATCTTTCGGCGGTTCATGGCGGAACGATCGATCACCTATGTGGTGGGCTTTCTCACGGTGGCCGGCGTTGTGCTGTCGGTGCCCATTGTTAGTATGTATTACGGGCTGCACCAGTGGACGGCTGCGTTGACGGGCGGTGTGGTTGACGCCAGTTTTATCGCGCTGGTCAACACGGCGCTGGAGTCGCCGCTCGGCCAGATCGCGATGATCCCGATGCTGGCCTGGATCGCCAATTCAGCTCCGGCCCATCTCAAGGCCACGTATTTTGCCATTATGGCCTCGTTCACGAACCTGGCACTGTCCTTGAGCCAGCTTGGCACCAAATATCTCAATCAAATCCACGTCATCACCCGTGAGGTCCGCGACCAGAGCGGAGCCCTTCAAGTGCCGGCCGATTACGGCCAACTCGGGGACTTGCTCATTCTACAGCTCTTGTTGGGATTCGGCCTCCCCTTTGCGGCCATCTTGTTTGCGCGTATGAGCCGCTTCAAAAGCGCCTAGCAAGATAGTCGTGCAATGTGGGGCAATAACCGTGGGTCCTGGCATCCCCTTGATCTGTGCTGTATGATGAATATCTATAAGAAGCTAAGGGCTGAGCCCGAGGCCTTTTTCAACTTTCAACGAATGAAAGGGGGCGACCGGAATCGACGGGGATACTAAGGTCAGCGATGCATGTCGAGCTCTCGGGGTCTCGTAAATCCTCCGGGAAAATGTAACTGCAAACCAAGAATTTGCACTCGCAGCTTAAATAACTGCGACGTTCCTCCACCTGAGGCCCGCGGGGGTGGTCGGAGCGCGATACAGCGGGCTGGTCCAAAGCTGGTGCTCAGCGGCTGAGGACGAGACAATACTGGGCTAGTGGCCAGTCTAAGCTAGCCGATGGGCGTGGGTGGCTGCGAAACTAAAACGATCGGCTAAACATGTAGATTCGTTGCGCTGAAGGTCTTCGGACCCGGGTTCAACTCCCGGCGCCTCCACCATTTCCTGCTGACGGGAGTTCAGGGAGTTAACCTGCACTTCCGTCAGCCCCCAACCTTCCCCAATAAGTCCATTCTCATTTTTGGTCCATAGAGATCGCCTCATCGTGTTTTCCCCAAGCTCCCCCAACCATGCCCGTGGACTCGCAAGTCAATCGCTGTTGACATTCAAATGAATGAACAGTTAGACCAATTGAACACGGAGGGACCATGAAAGCAACAATTGATGAAGTCGGTGACCAAATCTATCGGATTAGTGTTGAAATTCCTCCAGGACCCATTCCTGGTGGTTTTACGTTTAATCAGTATCTGGTTGTTGATGAAGAGCCGCTCCTGTTTCATACAGGTCCCCGCCCGTTTTTCAACTTCGTCAAGGATGCCATTGAAACAGTCATCCCGGTGAAGAACTTGCGGCACATCGGATTTTCACACTACGAGCAGGATGAGAGCGGCGCGCTCAATGAGTTTCTTGCCGCTGCCCCAGCGGCGACTCCTGTTTGCAGTCAGGTGAATGCCATGATCAATGGAAGCGGGATGGATCGCGCACCAAAAGGCCTTGCCGATGGAGCGACACTTCGGATTGGGCAAAAAACGCTGCGCTGGATTAATACGCCACATTTGCCGCACGGGTGGGAGTGCGGATATATGTTTGAAGAAAAGACGAAGACCCTACTGTGCGGAGATCTATTCACCCAGCCAGGCATTGGTATGGCGCCGGTGACGGAAACGGATATTCTTGGTCCTAGCGAGGCGATGCGACAAGGCATGGATTATTATTCCCATAGCACAGAGACCGGATCGCTTCTGAAAAAAGTTGCCGAAACGAACCCTGTGTTACTGGCTTGTATGCATGGCAGCGCATGGCGTGGTAACGGCCATAAACTGTTACTTGAGCTGGCGGGAGTGCTCTCTGGAAAGAAATAGCAGGAGCGGCATAGGGCATAGAGCATTGGGGTATGGGAGGTCGTTATTCCAAGACGTTACAACAGTGAAATACGAAAGTTGCGGCAAGGGGAATTGCGCCAACGAATCGTAGTGGCGACGGTATTTCTCCATGCCGAGAAAGGCGCTGCCTGTACGACCTATAAAGACATTGCTGAAAAGGCGGATGTCGCGATCCCAAGCGTCTATAAACATTTTCCTGACTTGAGCAGCCTGTTCATGGCCTGCACAAGGCATGCGGCCTCTGGTGCTCCAGTCCAATCAGAGGACACGCTCACCGCCTGCTCAACCCTCCGGCAGCGAGTCACTGTGCTGGCGGGAATGCGCTGCGAGGGCCATGCATACTTTCACTCCTGGCTCAAGTGGGGCGGTGATCGTGTCATGCCAGAGGTCATATCTTTGGTGGCAGAAGATGCACGAAGAACAGAACGGCTTATTACAGTTGCACTATCCGCAGCATCCGGCGGCAAGAAAGTTCCCAAAGAGATATTGAGCATTGTCCTTGTGCTGTTGAACTACCATTCTTGGGCAAGCCTCCGGTTCGAGCGGGGCTACAGCCAGCCGGAGATTGTCAAGTATTTGGCCAATGCTATCTGCAAGTTAGTCGAAAAATAGCGTCTGGTTCGGTTAGTTGCGCGACGCGGTTACTAATTCTTCAGTTGTGTGCTCCCGCAAGAATAAAAGCGTTCCTCTCTGGATTGTCCTCGCAGTTTTCGGTACCCTGGCCTGATGAGGCTCTTGCTCATGTGCAGAAGCGGAGGCCGTGGATGATGCCGGTTCGAAATATCCTGTGCGCATTGTTGCTGGGCGTGTTCTCAGTGGGGTGGATTCTTAGCGGTCCTGCATGGGCGACCGAGGTTCTCCCTGTCAAACCGGAGCCAGTTCCGGCTCCAATACCAGCGACACCCAAACCACATCCGACAGAGAGTGAGTCGAAACCTACGGGGAAGATCCACCATTTTCCTGCGGGGGCCGCATCAAAGCCTGCTGGCGCGCCCCAGCCGCCTTCTGAGATTACCGGGAAAGACGGTGCTCCTATGGTGCTGGTTCCCGCCGGTGAATTCACGATGGGGAGCGACAAGGGCGATGACGACGAGCAACCGATTCATCGCGTCTTCCTTGACAGTTTTTATATGGATAAGTTTGAAGTGACGAATGGGCGGTTTGCGAAGTTTGTGGAGGCGATTCAGAGTGAGCCTCCGTGGGGGTTCGCGGACAAGGAGACGCCCGTTGTCCATTCGGATCGTCCGGTTCGATGGGTGAACTGGATGGAGGCGATGGGCTATTGCCTATGGGCCGGGAAGCGACTGCCGACTGAAGCGGAATGGGAGAAAGCCGCTCGCGGTACGGATGGCAGGATCTATCCATGGGGAAACGAATCACCGACTACGGCCCACGCAGTGTTTGGGTTGAAGGAAGGGGCCGATACGGTTTCGCCCATCGGCAATCGCGACAAGGGGAAAAGCCCCTATGGCGTCCACGATCTGGCGGGTAATCTCTATGAATGGGTTACCGATTGGTACGACGAACAGTTCTACACGAAGAATCCTGCTATCAATCCACGGGGTCCGGTCGAAGGCACTGCAAAGGTGCAACGAGGCGGTTCGTACATCAATAATCCCTATCGGCTGAGGTCCTCCTTTCGGACAAAAGGCGATCCCACCGAGCATGATCCAAATGTCGGATTTCGCTGCGCCGAAGATGCACCGAAATTGCCGTAGTCTTTCCCCTCCAATCCGTAAGCTTGCTGGCATATTTTATGCCGATACACCCTTGCCGTGAAAATCAACTTCTATACTTTTCCCCGTTGACATGATTTTCTAATGGGCGTAAGAGGAATTCACGGCCCATTCATTCACTCGATCGAGGGAACCGGACAGATCGCGCGGCTGTCAACAGGCTCCCCGCCAACTTTCTTGCGAAAGGAGGGTTGTGATGGATGATTTGACTCCACCTGACCACGCAGGCCCGTCGATTCGAGGACGGGCGTCTGATCGGTCGCGCTAGCCGGTTCTCCACTGGCTGTGCCATGAGGCACGAAGACCAACTGGATATCAGCCATAATTCCATCATGGAGAATTCGATACGAGCGCGAGACACACAAGCGTGTGGATGAATTCGTTCTCCCCGATCAGTGCCAATGTTCTTGTGGTCGTGCGGGTCTATGTTTTTTACTGGGCCGCGACAATTGCACTGCAATCAGGCGTCCTAAGCGCCACACACGGGCGACCTCCCACCTAGCGCAGGGTCGCCCGTGCTGTTATGCGGATGCTGAAAAAGTCCTCCAGCTTCGTTCTTACATCGCTCAGTCCCTCAACGTACTGAAACAGTAGGCCTTGTCTTTTCGTTTGCTGCGGCCTCGTTGGGAGGTATTTTGGTGAAGGCTAAGTTCTTGAGCGGTTCCAGTAAAGATACAGCGGGATGCCGCTGAGGACAGTTGCCGCGCCGTAGAGAGATTCGGTTGGTCGTTCAAGAACGCTGTAGATAACCAGGGCGCCTGCTCCTGTGACGAGCGCACCGGGTAAAAATGGATAGAGTGGAGCGATGTATGGATGGCCGTGCAGAGCGGTTGTTTGGCGAAGGCGAAAAATCGTGGAGAGGGTCAAGGCCATGAACAGCGAAAGGACGAGGCCGCTGTAGACGAGCAGTTGCTCGAACGTGCCGCTGAGGATCAGCAGCGAGGCCCACAGACTCTGGAACAGAATCGCCCTGGCTGGCACAGCGCTGCGGGGATGGAGCGTGGCGAGCCAGGGGCTGATCATGCCGTCGCGTGCCATGGCCCAATAGACGCGGGGGCCCGCCCAGGTCATGGCGCTCACTGCTCCGGCGATGGAGAGACAGAGGATGGCGGCGATCAGTTGCCCACTTTGCGGTCCCCACAAGGCCACAGCGGCTTTCTCCGCTACCGGCACAATCGGCTCCTGGGCCAGCTCTGCGATTGACAGCGTCGACAGGTAGACGGTGTTCAGCAAGAGATAAATCACGGCGACGAAGGCCGTTCCCCCGATCATGATTTTGGGCAACGTACGCTCAGGATCGGCGATATCGCTGGCAATATAGCCGACGACGTTCCAGCCGAGGTAGCAGTAGGTTACGATCACCAGTGCGATGGCGGTTGCTCCAAGCGTCGGTTTCTGCGCGGTAGGTTCTGTGAAGAGAAAATGCCCCTGCCCAATCACTGCCGACAGTCCACCGAGAATGAGCCCTCCGATCGCGACCACTTTGGTGGTTGTGAGTAGCAGCTGCAGGCGGCCGCCTGTTCCGACGCCTCGACAATGGATGAAGGTTGTGCTCCAGAGGAGTGCGAGCGAGAGGCCTTTCGCGATCCATCCTTGATCATCCTGGATCGGGACGACGCGGAGCGCGTAGGACGAGAAGCTGATGGCTGAGGCTGCCACGGCAGCACCGAAGCCAATCGTGAACGATGTCCATCCGCTGAGAAAGGCCACAAGCGGTCCATAGGCTTCCCGCAAGTAGATATAGTCTCCTCCAGCGTGTGGGAGGCGGGAGCCCAGTTCGCCATAGATCATTGCACCGCCGATGGCGAATAGCGCTCCCATAAACCACAGGAGGAGGATTAGGAACGGGTCACCGAGATCCCGGGCCATGATTCCGGTGGTTGTAAAGATGCCGCCCCCGATGATGTTGCTGACTAGTACGCAGGCGGCGGTGAACCAGCCGATCTTCGGCAGGGAGCATTTCTGTCCTGGTTCGTTGATCGATAGATGGTTCACGTATCTTGTCCCACCCTTCCCTACCATACTGAGCGGTGCCTGGGAAGCGAGGCGAAAGAGCTGTGTGGTCACCGGGTTTTCCCGCCTTGCCCTTCCTCGTGAAGCCCCTTTAGAATACCCGCTCGTACAGAATCGAGCCGAGGGCGTTGATTTCCATGTCTGGAGGTTGTGCCATGAGCCTTGCGGATAATACATGTATCCCCTGTCGGGGCGGTGTCCCTCCCATCTCTGCTGATCGTGCGCAGGTCTTGCTGAACGAGCTGGGTCGCGGGTGGTCGCTGAATCAGGCCGGCCATCTTGAGCGTTTGTATACGTTCAAGGATTTTTCACAGGCCTTGGCCTACGTGAACAAGGTGGGTTCCGTGGCAGAAGCGGAAGGCCATCATCCTGACCTTTATCTCGCCTGGGGCAAGTGCAAGGTCGAGATTTGGACGCACAAGATCAATGGACTGACGGAAAGCGATTTTTACCTGGCGGCCAAAGCCGATCGCGAGTTTGAACCCTTTCGCGCATCTGTCAGTTGACCGCAAGCCAGAGAGTTGCGTCATGAACCTACGAGGAGTCAGATGAGCGGCAAGGCCCAGGTGGCGCTCGTCAATATGCCGTTCAGCTATTCGAAGTATCCTTCGATCCAGCTCGGTACCCTGTCGGCCCTGTTGAAGTCCAAGGGAATCCCTGTCGATTGCCATCACCTGAATGTCCGCTTCGCGCACAAGATTGGCGTGCCGCTGTATGAAATGATCTGTGAGAAGCGAGCGCTGTTCGGCGAATGGATTTTTTCCTACCTCTTGTTTCGTGACAACCCGAAGCGTGTCGAGTATCCCCGCGTATTCAAACCGGTGTTTGAACAAATCGCCAAGGAGAGTGGCCATCCGGTTTCATTTTTTGAAGATATGGCGACGAGAACGGCGCCGCAGTTTCTGACCTGGGCGATGACGGCGATCGATTGGGGCCAGTACAAGCTTGTGGGCTTCACCTCGACGTTCGACCAGAATGTGGCAAGCCTGACGTTGGCCAAGCTGATCAAGGATCTCTATCCCCACGTCAAAATCGTGTTCGGTGGCGCAAACTATGACGGCGAGATGGGGATGGAGTATTTCCGGGCATTTTCCTTCATCGACTATGTTGTGGTGGGTGAAGGAGAAGAAGTGGTTCCCGCCCTCGTGCGTCATATTCTTGGGGAGGGGTCGGACGCGGTTCCGCCTGGCGTAATCTTCCGAGAAAAGGATCAGATTCGGTTTGCCCAGAATCCGGAGCTGTTTGCGGACTTCGCGAAGACCGGGCCGCCGGATTATGACGACTACTACCATCTGCTAGCCGAACTTGGTGATGCGGCACAGGGATTGGATCGCATTCTTCTCTATGAAGGTTCGCGCGGCTGCTGGTGGGGGGAGAAGCACCACTGCACGTTTTGTGGTTTGAATGCGCAGAGCATGAAATTTCGCGCGAAGTCTCCGGATCAGGCTGCGCGTGAGATGACGGCCCTTTCCAGCCGATACGACACCGCCAGATTCAGATTGGTCGATAACATCATCGATATGAAGTATGTCGAGAATTTGTTCGGCCAATTTGCCGCCGCGCATTGCGATCTCGACGTGTTCATTGAAATAAAGAGCAATCTCCAGAAGAGTCAGATCCGCACGCTGGCCGTGGGCGGCGTGAAGTGCATGCAGCCGGGGCTGGAAAGTTTAAGTCTGACTCAGCTCAAGGCGATGGACAAGGGCGTGACGCCTATGCAGAACATCATTTGCCTCAAGTGGAGTTACTACTATCATGTCGCGGTGTCCTGGAATATCCTGCTCGGATTTCCCGGTGAAACGAACGAGGATTATCGGCGGCAGATCGATCTCCTTCCGTCCCTCTTTCATTTGCAGGCACCGGAGGCGACCGGGAAATTCTGGCTTCAACGGTTTAGTCCCTACTTTATGAAGCCACACGAATATGGCGTGCGGATCACGGGACCGGGTATGGCCTATGAGTATGTGTATGATTCAGCGCGCGTCGACTTACTGAAGATCGCCTACGATTTTGAATATGAACTTGATCATTGGCCGGTGGACCCGCACATCTACCAGGAGCTAGTCGGCTTGGTAGAGGAATGGCAGCGACGGGCTCGCGGCAGCGACCGGCCGTTTCTGTATTACTCCAAGGCAATGGACTATGTGACGGTCTACGATGGGCGGGATCCACGGGCGCCGACGAGGCGTCGGTACGATTGGCCTGCGGCTGGAATTATCGAGGTCTGCAACGAGGCAGCCAAGAGCGCGGAGCAGATTCGCGCCCTGTTGGCAGAGCGACCTGGTAAGAACGAGAGTAACGGCGAAGAAATTGATCAGGCGCTCGGCGCCTTGACGGCTGCAAGGATTCTCTACGAAGAGCGCGGCAAGTATTTCACGCTCGCAATCCCAGAAAACCCCTACCTTTAATATTCACATCGACAGTTTGTCTGCCACGTTTCGCATCTGGACTCCGTGCGCGAGCGAAGCACCGCCCCGGATGGCGCAGGCGACGTGGATCGCTTCCGTCATTTCCTCGACGTTCGACCCCTTTTCAAGAGAAGCCTGCGTGTAGGCATCGATGCAATAGGGACATTGGACTGCATGGGCGACGGCGAGGGCAATGAGGGCCTTCTCTCGCTCCGTCAGAGCTCCTTCGGCAAAGACGGCGCTGTAGTAGGCCATGAATTTCTCCCACAGATCTTTGTTGCCCTTGCCGATCTCGGAGAATTTTCCCAGATCATGCGGATGATAGTAGGTCTCCATGGGCAACTCCTTGGTCAAAGGTTAAGGTCGAGGTTGATCTGTTAGGACCGCCTTAACCGTAACCACTGCCGTCGTTTGCTATGCGTTGCTGGGTGGTTCGGGATCGGCTTGCGCGAGTACTTGCGAAAATCTGGTGCCGACGATACCCGTCACTTTGGCCATGAGGTCCGTGACCTCTTGCCATTCCTGCGGCAGCAGATCGTGCTTAAGTTGTGGATGAATTGCCCATTGGGCATCGACCTGCGTGCCCTTTCGGCTCACGAGCACCCGGAGCAGTTCCACGTCCTTCGTGTGCGATTCAGCCCCTGTAGCTTGCGACGGGTTTCCGCTTAATAGTCCTGATGGAGGAATTGAACGTGCCATACACTACTCTCCTTCCATTTTGTAATGGTGGGAATCATACCCCATCGGCATTCCGTCTGTATATCTGTTGGAGGGCTTGGCAGTGGTTGCTCCGGGCTGTTTGGTCTGTGCCTTAGGGGGGAGCGTCTTCCCGGAGTACATCGAGCATGGCTTGATGGATAAGCCTGTTACTTGCGACCAGTTCTTGCTTGTAGATGGAGTGAGTGGTACCCGCAAAGTTCGTCACTCTGCCTCCAGCTTCGCGAAGGATGACGACTCCCGCCGCCATGTCCCAGGGGTTCAGTTTCACCTCCCAAAATCCGTCGAACCGGCCGGCCGCGACATAGCAAAGATCCAAAGCAGCCGTTCCGGTTCGGCGCAACCCCTGCACCTTCAATGCGAATCTGGCGAAGTGGTTCAAGTTATTGTTCGGGGTCTCGCGAATGTCATACGCAAATCCGGTCACGAGGAGCGCGTGATCAAGGTGATCCGTTGTGGACACGGAAATGGGAACGCCATTCAAGTACGCTCCGTGACCGATTTGCGCGCTGAAGAGTTCGTCCCTGGTCGGGTCGTAGACCACTCCAATAATCTCACGTCCGTCACACTCTACTCCAATGGATACGCAATAGGCGGGAAACCCGTGGGCAAAGTTGGTTGTGCCGTCAAGCGGATCAATCACCCATTTGTAGCGGGATAACAGAGGCTGTTCGGTCAGCCCGCGTTCCTCGGCAAGGATAAGATGGGTCGGGAAGGCGTCGTGAATGACGTCAATGATCAGTTGTTCTGCCTGGTGGTCTGCGTCGGTGACAAGGTTGATGATCTGCTTATGTTCAATGCGAAAGCCGGAACGCGTGCGCTCCGCGAGAACAGCTCCCGCCTGGCGGGCCGCGCTGGTAGCGACCGAGATGAGTGTGTCGAGGGGGATGTCCTGGCTAGAGGGTGGGGCCATGAGGCGGCATCATAACATGAGGAGATGTTTCTATAATGTTGAGCGAAAAGATCTTTTGGAAGAGAAGCGAGTTTACCCACCGTAGCCAAGGCTTGAGCGATTTTCTTCTCACTCACTAAGCATAGATCAAAGCATGCACGGAAAGCATATGATCGTATTCAAGCTATCATTCAATGCAAGCTACGATAATAACTTTATGTATTGACTTGCCATGCAAGCAATGCTATAAAGCAAGCATGCTTCACTTGGGGGCAATTTCGTGGAAGAACTCACCGACATATTGGTTGGTCTTGAGCAGCGAATTAGCGCGTACAAGAACCGCCTGCAAGAGCTCGAAAAGAAACGTCGTCGTTTGGACGACGAAATCGCCACGATCAAAAAGTACTTGGAGTTGGCAGAAACGCTCTATCGCGTCGAAGCCGACAAAGCCAAGCTTGCCAGTCTCTCCAGTCAATTCTACTCGGACGAAAAAGGCGCTCGGCAGCGACCGAATACGGATGTCACTGACCAGTCGAGGGAAATCCTCATGGGGCGGAGCAAGTATTCAGGGAAAAGCGTGGCGGAGGCTGCGTATGAAATGCTCCGTGAGGCGAACCGCCCGATGCATGCAAAAGAGCTTGTGCAGCGATTGGTTGAGGGGGGGCTCCAGATCAAGGGGAAAACGCCACTGACATCTGTAGCCACTTCTTTGAAACGGGATAAGCGGTTTAGAAAAGTAGGCCCGAATACGTTCGAGGCCTTAGAAGAAGCCATAATCCACGCAGTGTAGTGTGTCTAGCTGAGTTAGACCTTAAAATACACGAAGGGGGGTGAGAGTCTTGGCGACGAAGAAAGCAGCAAAGAAGAAAAAGAAGTAGTCCCCGCCTTGATTCTAGCGTCGGGAGCAAGGCCACTTGCTCCCGACGTTAAATCGCATCTCGGTTCTCCCCCGCAACGCCGCAAACACCTCGCCTGTAGTGACGAAGAGCCCCTGCGCAGATTTCTATTGGGAGGATGAGCGTTAGGAGGCTTGGAGGGCCACCATCGATGTGGATCGAGGTGCGGCCATGGCAGAGCGTGGCTCAGGCACGGCAACGGTTTCGTCGGCGTTGAGCAACACCCAGCTATCAGGGTGGTTGAGAATCTGTTGAACGAGGCGTGTATGTATCGCATGCCCCGAACGTTCGGCGATCAAGTGCCCGATAAACGGCACACCGAGCAATGAAAAGTCTCCGATCAAGTCCAGGATCTTGTGACGGACGAACTCATTGGAAAAGCGAAGCCCTGACGCATTGAGGATTCCGTCCTGAGAGAGGACGACCGTATTGTCCAGGTTGCCGCCTTGGCCGAGCCCGCGAGCCCAAAGGGCTTCTACTTCCTGCAAGAAACCGAATGTTCTGGCGTCTGCGATCTCATGCTCAAACGCATGAACTGAGTGCTCATAGACGTAGGTTTGAGTCTGGATCAGCGGATGATTGTAGTGGATGGAATAGGTGATCTTGGTTGTCGCAGACGGTTCGATACGGACGCGACGCTTTCCATCCACGACCTCAAGGGGTCGCGTGATTTTTAGATACGGTTGCCGTCGGCTTTGGGAAAGAATTCCGGCTGACCGAATCAAGCGAACGAAGGGCGCCGCGCTTCCGTCCATGACGGGGGCCTCGCCGGCATCGACCTCTACATAGACGTTGTCGATGTCAAGGCCCGTCAATGCCGCCAGAACGTGCTCGATCGTCTTTACCTGAAATCCGTTGCCGCTGATTGCGGTACAGAGCTCTGTAGGCACCAGATGCTCCACCGAGGCTGCAAGGGAAGCTCCGTCTTTGCCGTTTCGGTTAACGAAGACCACGCCGGTATCAGGCGGGGCAGGCTTGAGCGTGAGCGTGACGGGATGTCCAGAGTGGAGCCCAACTCCCGTACAGCTCACCGCACTTGCCAATGTTTGCTGGACCCTCACGAGATCACCTCAATAATTAATTACGGAGGTTATCAGCAACTTGTGTGCCAGTTGTGTTGGTCGCAATAAATGATCGCAAGACATTGAAATTGCAATATAAATATGTAGGTCAAGCGGCATGAATCTATGTTGTAAAAACATGACATCTGTGACTTTTCAATGATCGTCAAATCACACAACCCGCAATCTTTTTATTTAAGTCAGCGCCACGAGCCGCTTGTCTGGTCAGAGGACCCTTGTTTGATGACTACAACGGCTACGGCCGGGGGTCCAACTCGATGAGTCCCTTCCGAATGGCCAGGATGGCGGCCTGAGTGCGATCATACACTTGGAGCTTATGGAAAATATTCCGCACGTGATTCTTGACGGTCTTTTCGCTCAGGTCCAAGTTATTGGCAATTTCCTTGTTTGTTTTGCCGTCTGCGACCAAACGTAGGACTGTGATCTCTCGCTCAGTCAGATCGTGCTCGACCCATCCTGGTTTCTTCCCCTTCTTCTGGGACATCAAAGAGAATTCTGCCAGGATCTTACTTGCCACAGACGGATGGATCAGCGACTCGCCCTTATAAATCGCCCGAATCGCGGCGACGATTTGAGAGGATTCGGAATCTTTCAAGAGATATCCGGTGGCCCCGGCGCGCACCAGATCGAAGATGTACTGTTGTTCGTCATACATGGTCAAGGCCACGATTCCGATGTGAGGGAACTCGCGTTTGATCTGTCTGGTCGCTTCGACACCGCCCATTCTGGGCATGCTCACGTCCATCAGTACCACGTCGGGGACCAGTGTTTTTACCTTCTCGACGGCTTCCATGCCATCCTGGGCTTCCCCCACGATAAGGATGTCGTCTTTGGTTTTGAGAATTGCGGCCAGTCCTTCGCGGACGACCCGGTGGTCATCCGCGATGAGCACCTTAATCTTTTCCATGGGGTGTCGTCTCCTTTTTCACCAGTGGGACGTCGACGACGATGGTCGTGCCACGCCCTTTCTTCGAGTCGATCTTGCCCTCGCCGCCGACGAGCCGAGCTCGCTCCAGGATTCCTCGAATTCCGAAGTGATCCCATTTGTCGGGATCACGCAGCACGGTGTCCATGTCGAATCCCACGCCGTTGTCCCCGATGGTGACTCGGAGGCGTTCGGGGTCGATGTCCAGCCCCACGGTTACCCGAGTCGCTTTTGCGTGCCTCTCCACGTTGCTGAGGGCTTCTTGCACAATACGAAACAGGAAGATCTTGGTGCGCGGAAACAGGATCTGTTCATCGCCGGATACGCGAAACTGCGTCTTGATGTGATACTGGGTCTCGTAGGAGGTGAGATAGTTGGTCAGAGCGGGGAGCAGCTCCATTTTGTCGTAGTGGAGCGGGCGGAGATTGAAGATGACTTGCCGCGCTTCCTGGATGGCCAGCTTCAGCTGGGCTTTGCTTTCGCGCAAGGTAGCCAGGCTGGCCTTCGGATCTTTTCGGATCAGTTGCTGGCTCAGATCCAGCTTGAAGTTCACCCCGGCCAAACTCTGCACGAGGCCGTCGTGCATTTCACAGGCAATACGCGTCCGTTCCTCCGTCACTGCCACGCCCGTTTCCTTGACGTAGAGGCGATAGAGGGATTGGTACTTATTCAAGGTCTTTTCGATCTCTGCCGTCGCGCGGATGCGGGCCTCGATAAGTTCCCACATAAATTTAGCGCTCGCCCCGCCGATGATCGTGACGCCCATCCGGTGAAAGTCTTGGAGCAACTGCCAGACCTTGGCATTGCCCGATACGTCGATGATGAGATCCACACGCTCGAGATCCAGGAGCTTCCGGTAATCACGGGTCACAGGAATGCCGAGCCGTTTCGCCAGTGCGATGCCAGGGGCAGTTTTCTGAACTTCGGCCACACCGACGATTTGTACGAGCGGGTCCGTCGCAAAGATTTCCATGAGCGCCGTGCCACCGCGGCCTGCGCCGATGATTGCCACATGCGTGCCGCTGAGCGCTCCGGTTTTGCGTGGTCGCTTGGGGGATTTGGCTCTGGTTATCGGCATAGTGATGATTACTCGTTCGAAGATTGTACCATGACGTTGACGGGCTGATTGCGGAAGGACAGGAAGAAGACGATGGGGAGAGAGGATGGGTCCCGAGGCCCTCACCGCTCGCGGCGTTGCTGGGCCAACGTTTTCAACTCGTCCATGAACTGGTCAATGTCTTTGAACTCGCGGTAGACGGACGCAAAGCGGACATAGGCGACCTGGTCCAGATGATGAAGCTCTTTCATCAATTCTTCGCCTACGATCCGGCTCTCGATCTCGGTTTCCCCCATTTCCTGGATGCGCTTTTCGATACGATCCGTCACCGCTTCGATGGTGGCGGTGCTGATGGGCCGTTTTTCGCAGGCTTTCTTGAGACCGGCGAGAATTTTGGTACGGTCGAACGACTCTCGGCGCCCGTCTTTTTTTACGACCACGGGGAGGATTTCTTCGACGCGTTCGTAGGTGGTGTAGCGCCGCTTGCAGCCAAGACATTCGCGGCGGCGGCGAATGACCTCGCCCTCCTTCGCCATGCGCGAGTCTACGACCTTGTCTTCGAGTTCATCGCAGAACGGACATTTCACAGGCGGTGATCCTGCTTTGTCTAATGCGGTTTAGTAGGTATGGAAGATTGGAAAGCGGCCGCAGAGCGCTTTGGCCTGCACGCGGACTTTCTCGAGCATCGCGGGATCGTGACGATGCTGTAGGACCTGATCGATCAAATCCACAATCTCTTTCATTTCGGCTTCCCGCATTCCACGGGTAGAGACAATGGGCGTTCCCAGGCGAATGCCACTGGCGATGGCCGGCGGCTTCTCGTCGTACGGTACGGCGTTCTTGTTCACGATAATGCCGGCGGCGTCCAGGGCCGCGTCGGCCTCTTTGCCGGTAATACCCTTGTTCGTCAGATTCACCAGCATGAGATGCGTATCCGTGCCGCCCGACACAATCTTGTATCCACGGTCGAGGAGTCCTTGGGCCAGCACCTTCGCGTTGGCCAGGACCTGCTGTTGGTACCGCGTGAAAGCCGGTGAGAGGGCTTCCTTGAATGCGACGGCTTTGGCCGCGATGACATGCATCAACGGACCGCCCTGCATTCCGGGGAAGATAAATTTGTCGACTGCTTTGGCATGCTCAGCTTTGCACATCACGACGCCACCGCGCGGGCCGCGCAAGGTTTTATGGGTAGTCGTGGTGACAAAGTCGGCATAGGGAACGGGGTTGGGATGGAGCCCCGCAGCGATCAGGCCGGCGATGTGGGCGATATCGACCATGAGATAGGCGCCGACTGATTTGGCGATCTGCTGGAAGCGCGGGAAGTCGAGGGTGCGGGCATAGGCGCTGGCGCCCACGACGAGCATGCGTGGCCGGCATTCCTCTGCCAGCTTTTGCACGGCATCGTAGTTGATGGTTTCGGTCTCCCGGTCCACACCGTAGGAGAAGGCGCGAAACAGGATTCCTGAAAAGTTGACCTTGCTGCCGTGCGTGAGGTGTCCGCCTTGGGCGAGGTCCATGCCCAGGATCGTGTCGCCGGTCTTGAGCACGGACAGGTAGGCCGCCATGTTGGCTTGCGATCCTGAGTGCGGTTGCACGTTCACATGCTCTGCGCCGAAAATCTGCTTACACCGCTGGATGGCCAGATCCTCGACAGTGTCCACATGCTGACAGCCGCCGTAGTATCTCTTTCCCGGATACCCCTCGGCATACTTATTGGTCATGAGGGAACCCTGAGCGGCTAAGACGGCGGGACTGGCGAAGTTCTCCGAGGCGATCAGCAGCAGCTTGTCGCGTTGCCGCTCTTCCTCTGCGGCAATCGCGGCGTAGACATCCGGATCCGTCGCCTTGAGCGCGTCTAAAGAACCGACCGCATCGTTCATCACAGCTCGTTCCCTCGTTAGGACCCGGCGGGGGCCGCTTCGGCTTCTTGCTTTTTCACGACGTGGACTACCACGGTTGCGGTCACGTCCCGTGGCAGCTTGATCGGGACGGTGACGGTGCCGAGTTCTTTGATCGGCTGGTCCAGCTGGATCTTGCGTCGATCGACCGTAAAGCCCTTTTCCGCCAATCCCTCCGCAATGTCCTTGACCGTGACCGCCCCGAACATCTTGTCGTCCTTGCCGACCTGGGCCTGGATGGTGAGGGACACAGCCGAGATGCTCTTGGCGTGGGTTTCGATCTCCAGCTTTTCTTTCTTCGCCCGTTCGCCGGCGACGCGTTTGATATGCTCAAACGCTTTGATGCTGCGACTGTCGGCTAGAACCGCTTTTTTACGCGGAAGCAGGAAATTTCGTGCATATCCATCTTTCACATCGAGGAGATCGCCGAGATGGCCGACCCCTTCCATCGTCTCTTGTAGAATGACCTTCATACCCCTAACTCCTTCTGTTGGAAAGGGAGTGAGCATACTGGGGGGGCTGGAAAAAGTCAATTCGCAATGTGAGGAAAATGTGCAGAAGATGCTCCCTCGGTCAAGGGTACGGACCGATCATGAACGAGAGTGTATCCCCTGATAGGCTGGACAGGTGTAATCGGCCGACCGTATGATGGCGGACGCGAAACAACGACCACCTTCCAAGGATCTCATGACCGCACGGGACCTCATCGAAACATGGGCACTCCGGTTTGAAGCCGGACAGAAACAGGTGAGCGGCACCGAGTGTGACCAGCCAATTACTCAGGTGACAGGCCGACTTGTGCATACGATCGGCACGCTTCACTTGTACGAGCTGCTACTCCCGCAGGGCTCATCCATCGAGCAGGATACTCCCATTTCGATTATCCCTCCGGACGACATGGAGCCGACCGAGGGCCTCGTGCTCGGCGGGCAAGGCAATGTTATTTTTGTCCAGACCTTCGATAACATCGGACAGTCCTGTACCGACGCGATCGTGATTCCCGATCGGGCCGGCCTTTTGGCCACGTCGGCCAAGCGATTGCGTGACATGCTTGCGCAGCCTGACTCCTATCGGCTCGGTCCGGCAGACCGATTGGCGCCCCTCCTTGAAATGATGGGGGCGGGGGAACTTTCCGGGGCAGGCGCAGGCGCGTCGATCCTCTCAACCGTCTGGTCGGACGAACTCTCGGTGCGACGGCAGCGATTGGCCACGTTGGCGATCGAATTGATTCGCGCGAATAAGCGTATCCTGGTGGTCTGCCCCGATCACCAGCGCGCGGATGCACTCATCGGCACCATCGCGCGCGCCATGAAAGCCGCGGGCCTCACCTACAAGACCTGGGTGACTCGCTATGAAATGGCCTTGACCCAGCAGGCCGACGGTATCGGCATTCAGGAGTTGGGGTTCGAAGCGCAGATGCACCAGTTCTATGCCAAGTCTCGCGCAGACAAGGCCGCGCTCCGGCGCAAGTACGAGCGGTTTCGCGAACTGACCCCTGTGTTGGCCTACAAGGGACAGAAACAAAAGGATCTCGACGAAGTACGCCTTCTGGAATGGCGATTGATGACGCAGCTCACAGATCTACAGAACAAGATCAAAGACGTGAATGCCACCTTGGCGGAATACGAGAACCTCCCGCTCTTCCGGAGGCTCAGCCTGCAGGCCGTCGGGAAAAACGTCTCATCGCTGCATCAATACCTCGAACTGTACGAGAGTCAATGTGCCGAATTGAAGGGAGAGCTCGATGTTGCCAAAACGCGCATCAATGAACTCGTGCCGGAAGCCGCTGTGCCGAAAGACATGCGACCGGAGTTCGACGAGCTCAAAGAAGACATCGTCCACCTGGGCGGGACCAAAAAAATCCGAGAGATACTCGCGGCGGAGGAAGACACGAACCGACAGGCCTTCATCCAGAATCGGCGGCTCGTGGTCACCACGGCATCGCGGGTGCTAAGCGATCCCCTGTTCAGCCGCGTCCGGTTCGATGTTTTGATTGCCGACGAGGCGCCCTGGATCGCGGCGGCCCCGTTGCTCGGGGCCGCAGGGCTCGTCCGCGAGCGGATCGTGCTCAGTGGCGATACGAGGGACATCGCAACGGCCGGGCTCTGGACCTCATGCGAAGCGCAACCCAGGTAATTCAAGCGGCTTGCTTGACGGGAGCCTCAATAATTCAGGATAATCCGCTTCCACCTCGATGTGCCGAAGTGGCGAAACTGGCAGACGCACTAGATTCAGGGTCTAGCGCCCGCAAGGGTGTGCGGGTTCAAATCCCGCCTTCGGCACCAACTTTCTCCCATTCTCGATTTCAATCATCTTTACCGTCTTGGACAGAATGGTGTTCAGCATCATTCGCATGATGCCCCTTCTCACTCGAGAATCGGCATATACTCTCCGGCTATGCGAGTGCTTTATTTGGAGCGTACGGCGAGCATGCGGGTTGACAGAAGAATCATCAAACGACTGTGGAGTGCGGTGAGATCGTCGAGCAGCTCGATCTTGGTATCACGAAGGAGATCTCCCATGGCGCGGGCTCCCTGGCCACCTACGGCAACTGGCCAACGAATGGCCAGTTGCTTGAGTTCCGTGAGTTGCAGGAGCGCAATAGTATCCGGCTTTACCTCCGTGAGGGAGAGGAGTACGAGGTCCGGCTTGATGTTCTCGCAGAAAGTCGCGAGATCTGAACCAGGAAGGTTCGGGCCGAGGTAATAGACATGGCAACCTTTGGTCGCTGCGATGTAGGCCACGGCTTGGGCGCCGATCTCATGGGTTTCGCCTTCCGGACAGGCGATCAACACTCGTGGGCCGAACTCATTCACCGGCAGTTGATTCATGACCGAAAACAACTTCTGCTGAATGATCTTCGTCACGTAGTGTTCGACGGCAACATTCAATCGACCTTCATGCCACAACTCGCCGATTCGGCGTTGCAGTGGAAGCAGAATCCGCTGGACGGCTTCTTCAAACGGAATGACGGCCACTGCGCCGTTGAGTCTACGCTCAAACCCTGCCTTATCCAACGGATCAAGCGATCCAATCAAATCATCTATCAGACGCTCATGGGGTTTCTGTTCCTCAGCAGAAACAGGAGTCGCAATACGCATTCGTGCGACAAGCGAATCGTGTCCCTCCGCTGCGAGTGAACCGATCGTTGCGCCTTGCTCCATCTGGTTCTTCACAAAGCGAAGGAGTGCCACTTCTTCGTCACTATATTCGCGATAGCGATTGGAACTCCGAGAAGGTTTGACAAGCCCGTATCGCCTCTCCCAGACGCGAATGACATCCTTCGAGAGGCCGGTTAGCTTTGCAACCCTATGAATTCTGTGAGTATTCATGTCTATGCTTTAATCATATTACAGTGTCCAATGTTTGTCAAATAAATTTACACACAACACTTGACACATTGGACATAATGGTTTATACATTAGACATACTTGCTTCTAACATTGGACATCAATCCTGTGGAGGTGATCATGGCAAGAGCGATGGCGGAGAAAACCAGAGTTGAACAGCCCGCAAATTACATCGCCTCTTCGGTCATCCAACATCAATCGACATGCAGCAGATGCGGCGGGCTCATGGTGAGCGACTTCTGCATGGATTTGCTGAACAGCACCGGTGAGTTGGAGTTTGCTGCCAAACGTTGTGTGCAATGTGGCGAGGTTGTCGATCCCGTCATTCTACGCAATCGAGGAACTCAGAAAGTGCCGATGACGGTTCATCTAGCAAAGAGGCAAATTTTTTCCTTTGATTAAATAGGACCGAAATAATAAGTTTATTTAGTAGAGAGCCAGGTAAATCCTGGATTTTTTAACCAAGGAGGTTTCCCATGCGGAGTCAAACGGTTCTTCAGGTGGGGTTAGGAGTTGCTTTAATAGTGGCAGGGTCCTCGGTCTCCCTCGCGGCAGGCAAAGACCATAGCGGACACAAGTCCGACAAAGCTCAAAAGGTCACAGCCGTCGGGTCAGCGAAAGAAAAGGACATGATAGTCATTCCCCGTGGAGAGTTCACCATGGGAAGCAAAGAGCATGCGGATGAACCAGCGCACAACGTGGTGACCGACGCCTATGCGATTGATAAGTATGAGGTTTCCAATGACAAATATAAGCAATTCATGACGGCCACGGGTCATCCCGCACCAGCATACTGGGACAACCCGAGACTTAATAAGCCCAATCATCCCGTCGTAGGAGTGAATTGGAATGATGCGACTGCCTTCTGCAAGTGGGCGGGCAAACGTTTGCCCACGGAAGCCGAGTGGGAACGTGCAGCCAAGGGACCAAAAGGCGATGCTCACTATCCTTGGGAGGGCCATGAAATCAATCCAACTAAGGCGAATTATGGTCAGAATTACGGTGGTACAAAGCCCATTGATTCATTTCCTGAAGGGGTGAATGGTTTCGGCCTCTACAATATGGCCGGTAACGTTTTCGAATGGGTTCAGGATTGGTACGAACCGAAGTACTATAAGGACAGCCCTGCGCTAAATCCCCAAGGTCCTGACAAGGGATACAATTTCGCTAATCAAGGGCAAGTGCGCGTCCTCCGAGGTGGGTCCTGGCTCGCTCCTGAAACCTCCCTCCACGCTAGCCACAGATTCTGGAATCAGCCGGAGAACAACTCTTACGGAGTGGGTCTGGGATTCCGCTGCGCGAAGTCGTCGGAAGGAGACGGGCAAGCATCAGCACCGGAAGCTGACAATCCGAAATGGATGAATGGGCGCGATGCCTACATGCAAGCGTTGATCAGCATGGGACAAGAGAAGCATGCCGACGCCATGGCATCCATCGAGAAGGCCCTCGAGGCTGATCCGAACAACAAGGAATACAAGGATGTTCGGGAGGTCATTAAGAAAAGCCTGAAGAAATAACCTGGACGGCGGGGAAGCCTGGCTTCCCCGCTTTTACCTCAATCTTAAAAAGTGAGAAAGCTGTCATGTTTCAAAAATCCATAGTTTGCCTGACGGGATTGTTGATTGCCAGCTCAGTAAGCCTCGGAACGTCTTTTGCGGAGTCTGAAACGGCTACAACACCTAAAGACATGGTTTACGTGTCTTTTGGCTCCTTCATAATGGGAATCGACAAGGAGACTAAGAAGCCCTCGAAAACTCCTCAATCATTGTATTCAAAGCGCATGAATTCTCCAATGTCCAAGGATGCATTCCACGACGAGGGCCCAGCGCATGAAGTGACGCTCGATGCCTACTTGATCGACAAATATGAGACTTCTAATAAGTTGTTTGGTGAATTCATTAAGTCTGCGGGTCACCCTGCTCCCGCATATTGGGACGATCCTCGATTGAACAAGCCAGAGCAGCCAGTGGTCGGGGTCAATTGGGAGGATGCAAAAGCGTTTTGTTCATGGGCCGGTAAACGACTCCCGACCGAATCGGAGTGGGAAAAGGCCGCTAGAGGGCCTAAAGGTTACCGATACCCCTGGGGTAACGAATTCGATAGTGCGAAGGCAAACTATGGTGGCGATCGTGGGGCTACCGCTCCCATCGATGCCTTTCCAGAGGGTGCCAGCCCGTATGGAGTCTTCAACCTGTCAGGCAATGTCTTCGAATGGGTCCAGGATTGGTATGACCCGAACCACTATCGAAAAGTCGTGGGTTCATCTCAGGTCAATCCCACGGGGCCAGAGAAACCGATCTGGTTGGGCGGAACCGGCACCTATGTTGATCGATTGACTGTAGGAGAGAAGCGAGTCATTCGTGGAGGTTCATGGGTTGCCGCTCAGGCAGCCCTAACGACCACCCATCGATTCTGGAACCATCCGCTGAACAACAGTTACGGAGTGGGCTTGGGTTTCCGTTGTGCAAAAGAAGCCCCTCCGGCTATTGCTGTAAAGCTAGATCAATTGTACATCCAAGCCCTGATTAAGATGGGCAAGGAAGATTTTGCTGAAGCGAAACAATTGGTCCACCAGGGACTGGAGTTGGATCCGAGCAATCCAAGACTCCTCGGTTTGCAGTCTCAAATGACCAGAACTGCCCAGTAGGATGTAGTGTGTCTTGAAGGCTGGAGGGACGCACTATCATCCCTCCAGACCGATACTTGACCTGAGGAGAGGAACATGAAGACCAAGAAAGACTGTTCGATCCGGGGCCTCCTCGGAGGGGGCAAATTAGCAGCAACGCTATTGCTAGCGGTGATGTCGATGGGTGCCTCTCCAATGGATGCCCTGGTCGCCCCTCATGCCGACGCGGCTCACACTGTCCACGATGCCGAGCATGCTGTGGATTATGCATGGGAAACCTACCATCGATCAGCCCTCGGCGGCACGATTGCCTCGCCGGATATCCAGCTTGATGTGGAAAACCATTTGCATGAGTCGAGGAGTCTCCTGATCAACGCGCGAGAAGCCGCCGAGCGAGGCGACCGCGAGTCAGTAGACCGGTATGTGCAAGCGATCAATCAACATCTCCAAGAAGCCATCAAGGGGAGTATGGAGAAAAAGAAATGAGATATAGGGGATGTTACGTTACAAAAAAGATAGGAGTCGTTGTCTCGATGGTCTCCCTATCTTTCCTCTCGTGGACGCCTTTGACAGCATCGGCAGTAGAGCGGGAACGAGATCCCGTTCCCATGATTACGATTCCTGCCGGCGTGTTCAAAATGGGCAATCCAGAAGGGCAGGGCCGGTCAGACGAATGGCCCCAGCGTGAAATCTACCTGGACGAATTCGCAATCGATAAGGTTGAGGTGACGAATGAGCGGTACATGAAGTTCATTCAGGACACGGGACACCGTAACCCTCCCAACCCCTACGGCACTGGGACCCTTCAGTCTGCAAAAGGTATTGAAGAACTCCCTGTTGTTCAAGTCACTTGGTATGACAGCAAGACCTATTGTGCCTGGGCGAAGAAACGTCTGCCCACCGAGGCTGAATGGGAAAAAGCCGCAAGGGGCACAGATGGGAGAATGTATCCCTGGGGAAATGCCCCCCCTTCCCACAAGCGCGCCAATTTTGATCGGGAATGGGATGACGTTAAAACCCTGTATCCTGTTGGGACTGTGCCAGACGGTGATTCTCCCTACGGTGTCAAAGACATGGCCGGTAATGCACGTGAATGGGTGGCCGATTGGTATGACGCCGCTTACTACAACAATGCGGTCGATCGCAACCCCCAGGGTCCGGACAAGAAGGGCATTGTCCGATCTATTCGAGGTGGATCATGGCATAGCCCGATTGGGGATATCAGATCTTCCGCACGGGGTAAGGGGGGATTTGCTCTTCAGACCCATGGGACAGGCTTTCGCTGTGTCCGGGGTCCCGAAGGCCAGGTCCAGCAGAAGTAAGCAGTCGAAGTGGTGACGCGATGAAACATGCTGCGCACAACAGAAACACGGAGGCTGGTTTCTTGTTCCCATCAGGGTGGCGCCGCGACTCCGCACGGCGTCTCCCGCTGAGGCAGACAGCTCCCTCCATCGGGAGGGACCTGTCTCCTCAGTATACACAAGAGGCTGGTTGCAGAATGAGGGCGCGCGACTGACGGCCGTGATGAGGAGGATCGCATGGACCAGATGATCTTGTGTGCAATCGCACTGGTGGCGTTACGTTATTGGGCAAGTGCCGCATCATGGAGAACGGTTGTCGCGGTGCGGCGGCAGACCGGATCGGGTAGGCCTCGAATCAAGTAAGGAGCAGGCTGTTGACTCTTGTGATCGCCAGCGAGGGTTCCCGTGGCATCGAATGGGAGACCGAACAATCCTCTACCCTTCCCCCAGCCGTCCTGCAACCGCATCTGTATGCGCTGCGGGGGGTTGCTGGTCACAGAATATTATCTGGACCTTCAGGACGATACCGGTCAAATCGGCATCACGGGATTGCGTTGCACCAGTTGTGGGGAGGTCGTCGATCCGGTCATTCTTCGGAACCGATTGAACCAACCCCCGGATCTTTTACACGGCGCGAAGCAGAGAAAATATGCGCAACGAGTCGATTAGGGTGAGTCAGATAGGCAAGATCAGAACGGCCATGGAAATGATATGCAGCTCCACGACTGACCAATTGTCGGTCCTGTCTTGCTCGTGGTCGTAGTAAGGAGATGAGCCATGCACATTGTTGTCACAGGCGGAACGGGCTTCATCGGTCGTCCCTTATGTGCCTCGCTCGTTCAGGAGGGGCATCGGGTCACGCTCCTCACGAGAAGGAAGGAAGAGGCGCAACGGTTGTTCGGCTCCGCTGTGACGGCCGTCGAGTGGAATGGCACAGAGACGGGGGCCTGGGAGCAATCTCTCGAAGGGGCCGATGCTGTCATCAATCTCGCCGGTGCACCTATTGCTGATGCCCGCTGGACCGATGCCCGCAAGCGACTCCTCACGGAAAGCCGGGTTCTCACCACTCGTCTGCTGGTAGAAGCCATGTCCCGTCGGTCCTCGAAACCGCGCATGCTGATTAGCGCCTCCGGTATCGGCTACTACGGGGCTAGCGACGACCGTGTGCTGGACGAGGGAGCCGCGCGGGGTCAAGGGTTTCTCGCCGACCTGTGTCTTCAATGGGAAGCAGAGGCACTGCAGGCTGCGCAGTTCCGGACTCGTGTCGTCATCCTGCGGACCGGAATGGTGCTCGAACAAGACGGTGGGGCCCTATCGAAGATGCTGTTACCCTTCCGATTCTTTGCGGGTGGTCCGATCATGCCGGGGACTCAGTGGGTGTCCTGGATCCATCGTCGCGATCATATCGGTCTGATTCAGTGGCTACTCACGACGCCAAGCGTCTCTGGTCCCATCAATGCTGTGGCGCCAGAGGCAGTCAGGATGAACCGGTTCTGCGAGGTGCTCGGACAAACAATCCATCGACCGTCCTGGCTTCCCGTGCCGGGCTTCGCATTGCAGATGGCACTGGGCGAACTGGGGACGCTCATGACCACGGGACAACGGGTCCATCCGGCGAAGGCGCTCTCCGAGGGCTACGTCTTTCACCATCCGACGCTCGAATCGGCCTTGCAGGCGATCATGACGAAGAGATAGAGGAGCATCTGACATGGGTTCGCTGATCTCCTATGTGCACATGCTAGCCGTCGCTGTACTTGTCGGCAAGGTGGTGCTCTTGTCGTTCGTGGTCGCGCCGATCCTTGCGAAGACGCTAGAAAGAGAATCCTTCAGTACGGTCGTTCGTCAATTGTTTCCTGCCTACTATGCGCTGGGAATGGGTGCCGCGATCGTAGGAGTGGTCTGCGTGACCGGTTTGGGGATGATGCATGACGCGAATCCGGTTCGACATCTCATGGCCGCAATGTGGCTGATCATCCTGGCTGCCGAAACCTATTGCCGCGCCCTCCTCACTCCGCAGAGCAACGCCATGAGAGATCGACTCAAGGAGCAGGAAGCGCAGGGGACTGTCGATCCCGCCTTACAGGTCTCGTGGAGTCGATTGCATCAACGGTCGGTCTATCTGAACTCGATGGTGTTACTGGCAGGACTCTGTCTGCTGTGGCTTGCACAAAAACTCTAATTCACAAGGAGGGAATCAGATGAGCAGAAATAGACCTAACATGGCCGCGATCTTCTTTCTCACCGCTCTCTGTGCTCTATCTGGCGGCACGAGCCAGGTGCTGGCTGCGGAGGGGCAGGACAAGCCCACGAGTGATATGAGTCGACCGTACGGAGATGAGACCAATCTGCCGAACGGGGTGATCGGCGTATCGCTGCATGTCGGGGCAGAACGGATCGGCGATCCGGCTTCGCTGTACGTGGCCCATGTCCATCCGGAGGGTCCGGCTCAGCAAGCAGGCCTCAAGCACGGAGATGAGGTGGTGACGGTGAACGGTGCGGCAGTCACAGGGAAGACCTATGAGCAGGTTGTAAAGATGGTGCGAGGGGAAGCGGGCACCGCGGTGAAACTGGGCGTGAAGGAAGATGGAGCCCTGCGAGAGCTTGCGATCACGCGCATCGGCAGCGAGAAACTCTATAAGGGCGAAATGGGATCACATGGTGGTCCGGCACGATAGGGGTGACTCATGCTCAATAGCCTGAAGACGGTCGCAGTGCTTGGACTCCTGGTCATGCTTGGCGGGGGACCTGCGTTCGGGGAACCAGCCGCCGCTGTGGCCGGCTCGCCTCGGACCAGCCTGATGAAAGCGAATATCTACCTGATGGCCGGCGATTACCGTCGGGCACTGGAGGCCTGCCAGAAGGAAATCGACAACGCGCCCTCCGTCGAGGCCTATATCCATGTGACCTATGTCTTCCATGCGATCGATGCCTACCTAGACCATCTGTCTAAAGAGGAGCGATGGAACACCGTCGAACAGTTGCATCTGAATCTGGCCTACAAAGATCCGCAAGATTTGATCGATCCCCCCGGTGGGCTGGCCCGCATGGCGAAGGAAATGATTCAGACCAGCGTCCAGCAACAGGCTGACGTGAGCGCGGCAATGGCCACCAGACTGAACAAGAGCGAAGCCGATCGGTTGTGGCAGCAACAGACTCAATGGCGTGCGGCAAATCCACAGACCTGGTGGACCGGTATGCCGGACGCATGGCGTTGAAGCGAGTGGAACATTGAACGGTCGGCTTCCGTCTGTGGGAGGCAATGATGCGCAGGACACAAATCGGGCTTGATATTAAAATACTGGGTGGACTCTTTCTGATCTTTGGCACGGTCGATCTGGTCGTCATCGCCCTGTTTCCCTCCTATGCCTTCAAGCTGTTCGGGGTGGCCGTGACCGGTCCCTCGTCCTATCTCGTCAAGCTCCATTCCCCTGCCGTACACCTCCTCATCGGCTATGGCTTTCTATGGCTGAGACCCTGGGCCTGGGGGCTGAGCCTGGCCTATGCGGGATTCGGACTTGTGAGCGAGACCATGAATCAACTGTCGTTCGGCTTTCATCCCGTCAGATCGGGATTCATGGTCACGACAATACTGTTTGTGGCCTATGTGATTTGGAGACGGGCTCTGTTTACAGACGAAGACCCGGCCACGAAGCATCACAATACGGTTTCGGAGGAGACTCACTGATGAGAGGGGTTGTCTGGCTCAGGCGGGATCTTCGGCTACGGGATCAGTCGGCGCTCGCTGCCGCCTGTGCCGAGTGCGACGAGGTTATCCCGCTCTTCGTCTTCGACGATCCCCTCTTGCGTTCCAGGCAATTCGGCTCGTCTTGCGTGACGTTCATGGTCTCCTGCCTTGAGGAACTGGCCGGGGCTTTGGCCGAGCGTGGACTTTCTCTACAGTGGCGGCGGGGGAACCAGATTGAGGAGGTGCTCCGTTTCGTCGAGGACGTCAAGGCCGATGTGATCTACTGGAATCGCGATTACGAGCCGGCGGCGATCCAACGAGACCGGAAGGTTCAGCAGGCACTTATGGCCCAAGGAGTGGCGGTCCGCACGTTCAAGGACCATGTGGTCTTCGAGGCCGAAGAGATCAGAGGTTCGACAGGAGATCCGTTGCAGCGATACAGCGCCTATCGCGCCCGATGGTGGACCAAATGGCATGCCTCGACCCCATCGCTTCTTTCTTCCCCCTCCAAGTTACGAGGCGCGCGAGCCGGTGCCTCGTCAACCCGGATTGCGCTGCCCACGGTGGAAGATCTCGGCTATCAGACCGTTCCCTTGTGGATCACGCCGGGAGAGCAGGAAGCGCAGCGGCGGCTCCGCTGGTTTCTGGACGGCCCAGTCCATAGCTATGCTACGGGACGAAATCTTCCCGCGATCGACGGAACATCCAAACTCTCTCCCCACTTCCGGTTCGGGACTCTCTCGGTACGAACCGCCGTGCAGGCGGCCTTAGGCACGCTCGTGGCAGGCGGCCCCGTCTCGCGTCGCGACCTGCTCACCTGGATTGATGAATTGATCTGGCGGGAGTTTTTCCAGCAAATCTTGTCCGCCTTTCCTCAAGTCGCCTCCGGCCCGTTCCGCGGCAAAGACGCACTGCCGAGACCCCGTCCGGCGGGGGCGAAATGGAATCGGCTTTATGCCGCCTGGTGTGGAGGACAAACCGGGTATCCGTTGGTGGATGCCGGCATGCGGCAGCTAAGCCAGACCGGGTGGATGCACAATCGCGTGCGCATGGTCGTGGCGTCGTTTCTCATCAAGGACCTCAGGATCGAATGGCAAAGTGGGGAGCGCTATTTCATGCAGCAGCTCATCGATGCCGACCTCGCCGCTAACAACGGCAATTGGCAATGGGCCGCCGCGACCGGGACGGACTCCATGCCGGGGTACAGAATTTTCAATCCAATGCTGCAGAGCAAGAAGTTCGATCCGGAAGGCGCCTACATTCGGCAATATGTCCCGGAGCTGGCGGCCGTGCCTATGGATCGGATTCATGCGCCGCATCTGATGCGCCCGGACGAACAGGCGCTGGCCGGATGCCGGATCGGCAGAAACTATCCTGCGCCCATCGTGGACCACCAGCAGGCCCGCGATGAATATTTAGCCCTTGGCAAACAACTGGTGAGGCAATGACGACGCGGGCGCTCCGGCTCGGGATCAGCCGTTGCCTCCTCGGGGACGAAGTCCGGTTCGATGGGGGACATAAGCGGGACGGTTTTCTGACTGATGTGTTCGGCCAATATGTGGAGTGGGTTCCGGTCTGCCCTGAGGTAGAAGCCGGCCTCGGGACGCCCAGGGAAGCAATGCGGCTGATTGGCGATCCTCAGCATCCACGGCTTGTGACGGGCAAGAGCGGGACAGATCACACAAGCGCGGTCGAGAAGATGACCGAGAATCGTATCAAGGAACTCAAGGAGCTGGATCTATCCGGATATGTCTTTAAGAAAGGCTCGCCGAGCTGCGGGATGGAGCGAGTACGTGTCTACGATGAACAGGGGATGCCCAACCGAAGTGGAGTCGGCCTGTTCGCCAGAGTTTTTATCGAGCAGTTTCCGCTGATTCCGGTCGAGGAGGAAGGGCGGCTTTGTGATGCGCCGCTCAGGGAGAACTTTATCGAACGGGTCTTCTGTTACCGCCGCTGGCAGGATCTCGTGCGGAATGGAATCACGAGGCAGGCCCTGGTGCAGTTCCACACGATTCACAAGTATCTGTTGATGGCCCATAGCCCGCAGCAGTACCAAGTCCTCGGGCGGCTCGTCGGTCAGGCGGAGCGGTACCGTCCCAAGGAACTTGCAAACCGCTATGGCGACCTGTTCATGAAAGCCTTGGCTATGAAGGCGACGGTGCGCAAACATGTGAACGTGCTCCAGCACATCCTGGGCTATTTCAAGGACCGATTGGGGACTCAGGAAAAAACCGAGCTCTTGGGCGTGATCGGCGATTATCATCGTGGCCTTACGCCTCTGGTGGTTCCTCTGACCCTGATCAAGCACTACGTCCGCATCTTTGACGTCGGCTACATTCGCGATCAGGTCTATCTCAATCCGCATCCGAAAGAACTCATGTTGCGCAATCATGTGTAGAAAGGAAGCACCATGCCGCATGTCGTCATAGAAGAAGCCGGGGATCTGCAGGGCGTCTATCAGGCCTTCACCCCGATCATTCAACGGGCGGGGACCGATATTCTGAAAGTGCAGGAATGCTACCTGGGACGAAGCGGCAAGGAGGCACTCCTAGAGTCGATCGCGATTGAGCAAGGCGTGGCATCCAACTTCTTTGTCCAGCTCAAACTCCACGAGAAGGCGATCACGGTCCGTCTCTTGCCGGCCACAGATCCAGATAAAACTCCCGCAGTCAAAAAAGTGATGGCCCTGGTAGCAGGATTCATTCGAACGGTGTATCCGGGGAGTCGTTACGGGAAGACCAATCTGCAAGAGTACCTCGAGGTCACGACTGGTTCACTGTGAGTGAGAGCAGACACGAGTATCAACAAGAGGAGTCATGAAATGGCGGCAACGACACGAGGAGTGATTTTAGTTGGTCATGGCGGCATTCCCAAAGGCTGTCCACAGGAATTAGTGACGAAACTGAAACGGCTGGAGGGTCAGCGGCGTGCCGCAAAGATGCCGCCTTCAGCGGAAGAAATCGAGTTGGATACCAAGATCCGCCAGATGCCGAGGACCCCTGAAACAGACCCCTATCAGTCGGGACTTGAGTCGGTGGCGGCTCAGTTGAAAGCCACCCTGGGCGATGTCTTATTCGCCGTGGCCTACAACGAATTCTGTGCGCCGACCCTGGAAGCGTCGGTGGAGGAGTTGGTCCAGAAGGGCGCGACCCACATTACTGTAACCACGACGATGTTCACGCCTGGCGGATCGCACTCGGAGGTGGAAATTCCTGAAATCCTCGACGATTTGCGGCCGCAGTATCCAGGAGTCGAACTCCGTTACGCCTGGCCGTTCGATCTTCAGCTGGTCGCGAGCACGTTGGCGGAGCAGGTGAAGCGGTTTTCGTGACGATGGCTAATATCGTATGAGGTCCTAAATCCGTTCTCGGTCTAGGTTAGATCACATCTCTCGGAAGGAAGGGGTCATGAGGACAATCATTCTCGCCATGCAAGAAACCCTTTCGCTTGTCTTCCATATGGCTAGGTCTTTTGTCGCAACGGGAATAATTTATGTAGTGACCCTTTCCGCCTGTGCCAGCCCCATGGCAATTAATAACGCAATGATTGCGTATGACGAGGCCGTGCTCCGCGCTGAGAATGAGCTCCTTCTCCTCAACGTTCTTCGGGCTCGAGACGATGAGCCAATGCACTTCACCGTTACGTCAAGCATCGCGGCCACTTTCCATTTTCAAGTGAATGGCGGGATAGGCGGTCACATGTTCAGCTCAAGCCCTCACACGGGCTATAACGCTAATTTCCTCAGCTTGAACCTAGGGGGAGAAGCATCAGAGAGTCCCACAGTCCAAATTATCCCGATTCAAGGCGAGGAATTCACCCGACGGATTTTGATGCCCCTTGATCAAGGCAAATTTGAATTTTTGACAAATCAGTCCTCCAATATAGGGGCTATCTTGCGCCTAACCGTCCAAGAGATTGAAGTAGAATCCCGGAAAAAGGATTTACATTTGCTGAGAAATTCTCCCGGCTATCGGGAGGAATACCTTGAATTTCGTCGGTTCGTACAACATCTTGCATACCTGTATGCTACCAGACGCCTATATGTTGGCCCCCTAATTTTTGACGATCCCCTAGAAGTTCCAGATCAACAAACCCTTTCCAAGCTGCCTCTCGATCAGGTTTTAGATGGACGGCAACGGTTGGAACGTCTGGATGACAACCGATATGTTATCAGCCGCACTGTGGTTGGCCGGATTATGATTATGGATGTCAACCCCTTTTTGCTAAGCAATCAAGAGCGGCTTAATTTAAATCGGCGATTCGAGCGCATGAAGAGCAACGCGATACCGGTGATTATGATGCGGGATTCGGCTGTGACTGGCGAACCGTTAACTAGCGTCATTCGATTGCGAAGCTTTGCACAGATCATGAAATTTCTTGCCAACGGATTGAGTAAAGAGCCGGAGTATGATGTCGAACCCGACGATCAGACTGGCGTCATCACCGGGGCATTTGGACGACCGGTTCCAGATCCGCCACAGACCTTCAAGCTTCGCAGCGGTCCCGAGGTGCCTTCCAGTGATTTCATTTCCACCGTGTACAAAGGTCAGGCGTATTGGCTTGACGGCACGCGCAAGGGATCGGAGCCTATTCGTGAGGCTTCGTGGGACTTGGAAATATTTGGATTGCTATACCAGATATTTCAGTTGACGGTCAGCGAAGGGACACAAAACCGCGGCTTACCGATCACAATTGCCAAGTGAACCTTTTGAGCCCCCAGCCTATGCAACATCTCACTCGTCATGCATTGAATCTGGCCGAACAGGGACTGTTTCCAGATGTGGCGACTCGATGGGGGATTCGGCAGTTGCTTAAGCAGCGCCTCCGGGAGATCCGGTCAGGTGACGCTGCTGCAGCAGCACAGCAGGAAACGCGGTTTATCGAGGAGATGCGTCGTGCGCCTATTGCAGTGGTACCGGAGAAAGCCAACGAACAGCACTACGAGGTTCCGGTTGAGTTCTTCCGGCAGGTCCTTGGGCCTCACCTGAAATATAGCAGCGCGTACTGGCCTGCCAACGCGACGACGCTAGCCCAAGCAGAAGCCGCCGGTTTGCGTGAGTCCTGCCTGCATGCGGGCCTGATGAACGGGCAGACGATTCTGGAGCTCGGATGCGGCTGGGGCTCCCTGACGTTGTGGATGGCTGAGCACTACCCCGACAGCCATATCACGGCGGTCTCCAATTCCGGCTCGCAGCGGGCTTACATCGAGGCCAGGGCCAGAGAACGCGGCCTTCAGAACCGGGTTCAGGTGGTGACGTGCGACATGAACACCTTCGAGATCGACCCCGGGCAATTCGATCGGGTGGTGTCGGTGGAAATGTTCGAACACATGCGTAACTGGCCTGACCTCTTTGCGCGCGTCCGACGATGGTTGAGACCGGGCGGTCAGTTCTTCATGCATGTGTTCGTGCATCGCGCGACTTCGTATCTGTTCGAAGACCGGGGGCCCGCCGATTGGATGAGTCGTCAGTTTTTCACGGGCGGGATGATGCCCGGCGCAGGCCTGCCGCTAGCCTGTCAGGATCATCTCGCCTGTGTGGCCCGCTGGCAGTGGGACGGCACGCACTATGAGAAGACAGCCAATGCCTGGCTGGCTAATATGGATGCCGCTCGCGAGACACTCTGGCCCGTGATCGAGCGGGTCTACGGAAAGGCCCACGCGCGAGCCTGGTGGGGGCGGTGGCGTATCTTCTTTATGGCCTGTGCCGAGCTGTTCGGCTATGAGGAGGGCCGACAATGGGGGGTCAGTCACTATCTCTTCGAAAAACCGGCGGCGAGTGCTTCATGAAGATGAGCACCACGATGATCGTGAGCAACTTCATCCTCTTTCAAATCGGCTGGTTTGCGTGCGTGTGGAGTGCCGCGGTGCACCAGCCCTGGATCGGCGTGCTGGTGACGACTGGGGTGGTGGTCGCGCATGTGCTCCACGCTCCCCTGCCTATGGCGGAGCTCACACTGGTATTCCTGGCACTCGCCCTGGGACTTTTCTTCGATAGCCTGTTGGTCTGGCAGGGCTGGCTTCAATATTCCTCGGGAATCATGATCCAAAATATTGCCCCGTATTGGATCGTGGCGTTGTGGGGGCTTTTCGCAACTCTCTTGAATGTTTCGTTGCGTTGGATGAGGGGGCGCTGGGTCATCGCGGTTGTGTTTGGAGCCGCCGGGGGCCCTGCCGCCTACTATGGCGGCCTCCGCCTGGGCGCGCTGGAATTCGGCAATATGCCAGCGGGTCTGTTAGCTCTAGCCATCGGCTGGGCGGTGCTGACCCCGCTGCTGCTGGCGTTGTCGGCTCGCTTTGACGGCTATGCCGGTCTGCTGGAGAAGAAGACGTCATGAGTCTATTGCTCTATTTCTTAGGATTGCTTTCAACGCTGAGTCTGGCGACGCTGACATGGGTGGTCAGCGTCCTCAAGCGCGATGTGAGCATCGTGGACGGCGTGTGGGCCTTGATGCTCCTCGCCGCCGCGACGGTGTACTCCACCGGTGCGGAGCGCTATACGGGACGGACGACGCTTATCCTGACGCTGGTTGTGCTGTGGGCCATGCGCCTGTCTGGTCATATCATCCATCGCAACTGGGGTGAGCCCGAGGACCGGCGTTATCGAGACATCCGCCAGAAATACGAACCCAATTTCGCACTGAAGAGTCTTGGCCTCATCTTCTGGTTTCAGGCGGGACTGGCGTGGATCATCTCCATGCCTCTGTGGACGGCTCTCACCATACCGGTCGATGGGGGGGCATTCGATCTACTCGCGGTGACGGTATGGACCGCCGGCATGATCTTCGAAGGCGTCGGAGATTGGCAGCTGTCACGATTCAAGGCCGATCCGGCGAACCACGGCAAAGTGATGGACCGAGGGCTCTGGCGCTACACACGTCATCCCAACTACTTCGGCGAGTGCCTGATCTGGTGGGGCTTCTTCCTCTTCGCGCTGCCGGCCGGGGCTTGGTGGACGCTCGTGGGGCCGCTGCTCCTCACATACCTGCTCTTGAAATTCTCAGGCGTGGCCTTGGTGGAGCAGACCATCGTCGAGCGGCGACCTGCCTATCGAGAGTATATCGCCAGGACCAATGCCTTCATTCCCGGCCCGACGAAACAGGGCATGCAGGCCCCCATTCCAGGGAACAGACGTCATGACTAGCACCTGTTCCATGACCAGCAGGTTTCGTATCGCGGTGGCCCTCCTTGGATTCCTGATGGGCATCGGAAGCGCCTCCCAACAGGCTTGGAGCGCCGGCTCGCAGACCTATGACTTCAAGGTCTTCCTCGGCAAGGATGAAATCGGGCGCCAGCGCTTTGACGTCTCTTCGGAAGGCGACCGGACCCAGGTCCTGGTAAACGCGCAGTTCGCGGTCAAGTTTCTGTACATCACGGTCTACACCTATCGGCATACCAACGTCGAATCATGGGAGGGAACGTGCCTGCGCGAGATTCGCGCGGAGACGGATGATAACGGCGATTCTTTCTTCGTGCACGGAATCCTTCGGAACGGGCAGTTGCAGGTGCAGACCCAGGCCGGGAACTGGATTGGCGAGGGATGCATCAAGACCTTTGCCTACTGGAACCCTGAGTGGATCAAGGGCGAGCGATTGCTGAATTCACAGACCGGCGAACATCAGCCGGTGTCTATTATTACGGTGGGTGAAGAGACGATCCCCGTGCAGGGAGTCCAGACGCGAGCCATCCACCGCCGGATCGTTACGGACAAGTTTGCGGTCGATCTCTGGTACACCTTGGACAGCCGATGGGTCGCGCTGCAATCCACCACGATGAAGGGCGATACCCTTCGCTATATACTCCAGTGAGGACCCCATGTCATCTGTGAGGCCATCATTCTTCATGCCCGTTATGCTGCTCGCACTCGCAGCCTGCAGCAGCCCACCACCCATGCACTCCGCGGCGGCCGTGGACTTGGAACGGTTCATGGGAGACTGGTACGTCATCGCCAATATTCCTACCTTTATCGAGACGGAGGCCTACAACGCCATGGAGTCCTATCGCTTGGCCGAGGATGGCACTGTGGCCACGACCTTCAGGTTCCGCGAGGGCGGCTTTGAGGGGGAGCGCAAGACCTATCATCCGACCGGCTATATCATCGACAGGCAATCGAATGCTGTCTGGGGTATGCAATTCATCTGGCCGATCAAGTCCGACTATCGCATCATCTCCGTGAACGATGCCTATGACCAGACCATCATTGGCAGGATACAGCGCGATTACGTCTGGTTCATGGCGCGAACACCGCAGATATCTGAAGGTGATTACCAGCGGTTTCTGCAGGTCATCGCCGAGGAAGGCTACGATGTCTCCAAAGTCCGGATGGTGCCACAACAGTGGAACTAGTGTGCCCTGGGAAAGCATGGGACCTGTCGATCGCTATGTGGTGACAGATCTGCCAGGCGTAAGTACCGAGTTGGCACTTAATGACCGGCGCAAGGGAATCATACCGGGTGTCGATGTTGTGATCCCCTATTTTGCGATCTGGCTTGGTCCGCACCCGATCAATGAGGCGCTGAAGACCGTATGAAGATCGCGATTGTCGGCACAGGCATCTCGGGAATGGTTGCAGCCTATCTGCTTCAACGGGATCATGAGATCACTGTCTTCGAAGCCGCGGACTATATCGGAGGCCACACGAACACCATCGATGTCGCATTGAATGGCCAGACCTATGCGGTTGACACGGGATTCATCGTCTTTAACGACTGGACCTACCCGAATTTCATTGCGCTGCTGAAGAAGCTCGGCGTCGAATCGCAGGCGAGCGAGATGAGTTTCAGTGTGAAATGCGAGCGCACCGGCCTGGAATACAACGGAACGAATCTGAATACGCTGTTCGCGCAACGCCGCAATCTGTTGCGTCCTTCGTTCTATCGCATGATCCGGGACATCCTTCGCTTTAATCGAGAGTCGCTGACACTGCTCACCGAACCGGGCCCAGGTCCCTCGCTCGGTTCGTACCTTGACTCCAACTGCTACTCGCATGCGTTCATCGATCACTACATCGTGCCGATGGGGGCGGCCATTTGGTCCGTAGACCACGCCACCATGTTGGGTTTTCCAGCCCGCTACCTGGTGCAGTTCTTCAAAAACCACGGCATGCTCTCCGTTGATGACCGTCCGACCTGGCGCGTGATCAAAGGTGGATCGCAACGCTACGCTGAAAATCTGGTTACGCCGTTTCGAGATCGCATCCATCTGAAGTCGCCGGTCGATTCGATCAGCCGCTATCTGGACTTCGTGGAGGTCCGTACCCGTCTCGCCGGTCAAGACTATCGGGCGCTCCAGTTCGATCATGTCATCATTGCCGCACACAGCAATCAGGCGCTCTCCATGCTGGCCGACCCCTCACCGAGTGAAAAAGACATACTGGGCGCTATCCGCTATCAAGAAAATGAAGCGGTGCTGCATACCGATGCGTCGCTCCTGCCTCGCAGAAAACTGGCCTGGGCCGCCTGGAACTATCATCTTCTGCCCACTCAACCAGATCGTGCGGTGGTGACCTATCACATGAACCGCCTGCAAGGCCTGCGGGTGCCCCTGGAGTTCTGTGTCACGTTGAACCATTCGGAAGCGATCGATCCTCAGAAGATCATTCGCCGGCTCACTTATCATCATCCGGTCTATTCCCCAGCCGCAATCGTCGCGCAGAAACGGCACGGCGACATCAGCGGCGTGAACCGGACGTCCTATTGCGGCGCCTACTGGGGATTTGGGTTTCACGAGGACGGGGTGAAGAGCGCGTTAGCAGTCTGCAAGCCTTTCGGCAAGGATCTGTCGTCATGAAAAGTTGTATCTACACCGGGAACGTTCGACATCGCCGTTTTAGTCCGGTGCCCCACGCCTTCACCTACCGGCTCTTCATGATGTATCTGGATTTAGACGAACTGCCGACGGTGTTCAAGCCGCACTGGCTCTGGTCTGTTGATCGGAGCAGCCTGGCCTCGTTCAAGCGCAAGGATCACGTCGGCGATTTGACTGTTCCGTTGGATCAGGCGGTTCGTGAATTGGTGCAACAACATACGGGGCAGCGGCCAAGCGGACCCATCAGGCTGCTCACCCATCTCCGGTACTTCGGCTATGTCTTCAACCCGGTGAGTTTCTTTTTCTGTTACGACCCATCCGGCTGTCAGGTTGAGTCAATCGTCGCAGAGATCACCAATACCCCCTGGGGCGAGAGACATTGTTACGTCTTGGGGCCGAAGGACAACCTGGCGGTGGGGTCACGCAAGCGATATCACTTGGACAAGGTGTTTCATATCTCTCCATTCATCGATATGAACGTGGCCTATGATTGGCGGTTCTCTCAACCGAACCGGCAACTGGCCATCCATATGGAAAATCTTCGTGACGGCCAGCCATTCTTTGACGCGACGATGGTGCTAGGGCGGGAAGAGATCTCCAGCGCCGCACTTGCGCGGGTGCTGGTGCAGTATCCCTTGATGACGGCGCGAGTGATCGTGGCAATTCACTGGCAGGCGCTGAAGCTGTGGCTCAAAGGAGTTCCGTTTCTTTCACATCCGAAGAAAGAGAAGGAGGCGTCGCCAGTGGCGACGAGTCAATCACACCCATGAATCACACCACGATTCCATCCGAACTCACCATCGAGCACCCATTGGCACAGAGGGAAACTCCGTCACGCGTTGCGGCTCAGCTCCATCGGTTTGCCCGCCGTGCGGTCTTCTTCAGATTAGGCCTCCTCCGCCATGGTGCGATCACCATTGTCGAAGGCCATGAGCAGCGTACATTCGGCCAAGTTACCCCGGATTGTACGCTTCAGGCGACGATCACAATTCACGATCAGCGCACCTATGTCAATCTCGCACTAGGCGGGACGATCGGGGGGGCTGATGCCTACCGGTGGGGGCTATGGACCTGCGACGATCTCACGACACTGGTCCGAATCTTTGTCCTGAATCGCGAACTCTTGGATGGAATGGAGGGAGGACTGGCGATGCTGACCAAACCGCTACTCAAGGCCATCCATTGGATGAACCGCAACACAAAGGCAGGCAGCCGTAACAACATCGCAGCCCACTACGATCTAGGAAATGAGTTTTTTCGACTCATGCTCGACGAGACGATGATGTATTCTTGCGCCTACTTCGAGCTGCCTGATGCGACCTTGGCTGAAGCCTCACGAGCCAAGAACGACCTGATCTGCCGAAAGCTGAAGCTGTTGCCAAGCGACCATATGTTGGAAATTGGTACCGGCTGGGGCGGGTTTGCTATCCACGCCGCATCACAGTACGGATGCCGCGTGACCACCACGACGATTTCACAGCAACAATACGAGGTGGCGGTTCATCGCGTGTCGGAAGCAGGATTGACAGATCGAATCACGGTGATCCTGAAGGACTATCGCGATCTACCTCACCTACCTCAGCGTTTCGACAAGCTGGTCTCCATCGAAATGATTGAGGGCGTAGGTTATCAATTCTTCGAAACATATTTTGCCGTTTGCAGTCAGATGCTGAAACCCGACGGACTGATGCTGATTCAAAGCATTACGATCGACGAGCGGATCTTCGAGCAAGCCAAACGATCCGTCGATTTTATCCAGCATTTCATGTTTCCCGGCAGCTGCATTCCCTCGGTCAGTGCATTGACTCAGGCGTCGGCGAAGGGCGGTGGACTCAGTCTCGTGCAGCTGGAAGACATCGGCGCCCACTATCCTTTCACCCTGCGGGCGTGGAGGCAGAACCTGTCCGACAAACTTCCGCAGATTTCCGCACTGGGCTATCCTCCGGAGTTCTTCCGCCTCTGGAACTTCTACCTTTGCTACTGTGAAGGTGGGTTCCTCGAGCGCTCGATCAGTGATGTGCATCTCTTGTTTGCGAAGCCTGGGTGGCGCGCTGCCGTCGGCGAATGCTGAGCCGAATCTGGAACGTCTTGGGATTTCAAGCGGCGTGATTCGCCTGCGTCCTTGGGGCGGCGCACGATCATCCCTGGCTCGGCCCTCTCGCGGCCCTGCTTCTCTTGACGGGGCACATCGCGACCATGCCGGAATGGCAGCAGGCCGTGCGCCGTATCCCGTTCATCGGCCTGTTCGGAATGTTTGTCGACGCTATGCTGGGTTTTGTGGGAGTGCTCCAGTATCGAGACGGCCTAGGCGCCGTTTAGATCTGCCCACCCTGGCTGACCGCGCTGTGGATGGCCATTGCGACGACGCTGAAACCTTCCTGCGGCTGGCTGGAGAGACGTTATGCAACCGCAGCCCTCGCGGGAGGAATCTTCGGTCCGCTCAGTTATTACGGCGGTCATGCGACAGGAGCCTTACGCGCGAGAGGAGACCTTGTTGACGGCCTTCTGGTCTTAGCGGTTCTTTAGGCAGTTCTACTTCCAGGGCACTTGTGGCTGAGAGCTGCATCCAATCTCAAACCGAAAATCGAGCGAGGTTGAATTGGCCAGGGAGTCGGAAAACCCTGCCCCGATCAGATATCTGTCTCGGCGAGAGGCTCCACGAAAAGTCAGATGCGATCCGCCTGCGAGCGGTGTAGAATGCCGCCGGCGACTTTACTTTCTAGGAGACACGATGGCAATCGAGAATCACAAGCAACAACTGGCCAGGGCATTTCACGACACGCAATCGTTTAAATGGGATCCGGGGATAGGGTTCACACTCGCGTCCGGCTTGAAAAGCCCTTTCTACGTCGATTGCCGGTCATTGATGGCCCATCCAGGCTCACGCCGTCTCGTGGCACAACTGGCGTACGAATCATTGCGGCCAGTCGAACTTGATTGCCTTGGTGGACTGGAAATTGGGGCGATTTCCATTGCCACCAGCATCTCGGACTTCGCCTTCGCATCCAAGCCGCAGCGAACCTGGAAAACCTTCGTGGTGCGGAAACAGGCGAAGGACCATGGGCTCGGAAAACTGATCGAAGGATCGTTTCAGCCGGGGGATCGAGCGGTGATCGTGGACGATGTGCTGACCAGCGGAGGGTCGCTGCTCAAAGCCGTCGCTGCTGCCAGGGGCGCAGGACTGATTGTGACCCATGCTCTGGTGATCGTGGATCGGAAGGAGCAGGAAGGCCGGAAGAAAGTTGAAGCGGAAGGGCTGACGCTCCTGAGCCTCCTGACCATCGATGATCTGACGAGCGCGCAACCCTCTTCTTAGCGGCCTTCCCCTACTTGCAGCGAAACTCGATCCCCCATCGGCGCTCCTGGACGATTTCCTGGGAGCCTTCTACATGGCCAGCCATGCGGGTTCGCCCTTTCGTCTCCCCCTCGCGAACAATTGTGTAGGGGCCGCCGCATTTCTCCTTCATGAGTGTGAGGGCGTCCTTGCGGAACGATGACAGTATCGATCCCTGTTCCCCTTTGAAGGGATAGGCGACCACCCCTCCGTCGTCCCTTTCCTGGACCAGTTTTGCCCCCTCGGCACAACCGGCCAGGGCAATGGCGAAGAGTATGGCAAGGCTTGACCAGCTCTTCATGCGGTCCCTATCATCATCGTAGAAGTGATCCCCGTCGGAGGATGTACTGTCCTGTCTGTTGCAAGGAGGCCAATCATGACTGTACGTATTGTCGTTACCCTTGTCGGTCTGTTTCTGTTCTCTGCCATCACGATCAGCGGCGCGTCAGCCTATCATTCCTACCAGGTCACAGTTCAACAGTTGCGTGCGGGGTTGACCAAGGCACCCTCGATGGACCAGAAGGGATTCATCTTGATCGATGTACGGTCTACGGAAGAACATGCGACAGGATTCATTCCTGGAACCGATCTGAACATCGATTTCAGGGAGATCAAGGCTCGTCATCGGGACATCGGAGCCAAGCTGGAGGACCATCTGGTTATCTATTGCCAGTCCGGCCATCGAAGCAATATTGCGGCGGAAACGTTGGCGGATTTGGGCTACCGTCATGTCTACAACGTCACCGGCAGCATGGAGGCCTGGCTTTCGGCAGGTTTCCCAGTTGAATCGGGGCGCCGCTAGTTCGACACACATCTCGACGAGCTCATTTCTCCGGGGCCTTGGCGCTAGACCGGTCGCGGCGTGGACTGATTCCGATTACGGCTGGAAGTCCGATATGAACGGCGGTGCTGCCTTCTAACAGAGGGATCCAGCTATGAAAGCCCGCCATTGTAGACGTGGCTTGCCGGAGCGATGGACTGACTGCGACGTCGGATGAGGAGCCTCCATCCATGGCCATGACCTGGCGGAGTGAGGGAAAGGCGTTTCGCAGACACTCTCCCAGGGAATGGAGGGACGCGACTTCTGTGGTCTTGAGGACGAGGAGATGGCCATCGCCTCGTTCTGCGACGAGAGTCTGGTGGGCGCGTTTTCCGGTTTGACGGACACGGACTTTCCCGGTCCTGTCGAGGAGCATGAGGGATTGCGCCGCCTCTCGATAGGGCGGTTGCCGTTCGTCGAAGGTGTCAAAGGTCAAGTCCAAGACCCGCGCGTGGCGTGAACGATCCTCCGCCGGTTCTGCCACAAACAGTCCCTGCCAGGTGGCGTGCCGCTTACTTCCCAGCGAGCGGCCGTCTCCATAGAGCAGCCCGAGATAGGCGTAGTTCTCACGGAAGAGCCCGGCATTGAAGACCAGGTCGTGACCGGTTCGTTCTTGCCATTGGTGAATATCGAGCGGGTCCGCGAGACCGTCTTGCTGGTAGTAGTGCACGGTAAAGCGGTAGCGATCGGGATCGATGTCGACCACGACCAGCGGCGCGACGTCCGGACATTGTGCCTGAGGATTCCAGATGGAGATGGATAAGCCCTCTCCGAGTCGATCTCCCAGGAGGTGTTGAGCCGTGGCTGCGGTGGACCAGCAGGATAGAACGAGGAGAAAGCCCGGGAGAAACCAGGCGGCATGGGTGAAAGGGGGAACGCGGTGGAATCTGCTGTCCAGTGCCATGGTGTTCCTGATCGATGTTCTGGAATCGAGTATAGAGAGGGCAACGGCGCAGCGTCAAATTGTTCGAAGACGAAGAGGCACGGCTTCGCCCTCTAGGGGTTGGGAATGACGGCGGGCGGAAAGGGGGCGGAGAGGGGGAGATCGGCCAAGCCTGAGAACATCATCGTCGCTGAGACGACCCAGTCGGTGAAGGGCTGCGGATAGATACCGATCACGAGGGTGCCGGCGAGACAGATGTACAGAACCGTTTTGATCGGACCAGAGACCTTGATAGGTGACGGGTCGTGGGGTTCGCTGATGTACATCTTCTTTACGACGATGAGGTAGTAGTACATGGAAATGACGATGTTGATGAGTCCTACCGTGATGAGCGTGTAGAGCCCTTCCTTCATGGCCGCCACAAAGATGTAGAGCTTGCCGATGAAGCCGGCCAGCGGGGGCACTCCGGCCAGCGACAAGAGGAAAATCAGCATCGAGAAGGCAAGAAAGGGCGACCGGCGTCCCAGGCCGCTGTAGTCGTCGATCTCCTCGCTGCCGATCGCTTCGCTGACGGCGATGATAATGGCGAAGGCGCCGAGATTGGCGAAGAGATAGGTCAAGAGGTAGAACAGGATCGCGTCATTGCCCATCTTCGTGCCGGCCGCGAGACCGATCAGGACGTTGCCGATCTGGGCGATACCGGAATAGGCCAAGAGCCGCTTCATGTTCTTCTGGGCGATGGCCACGATGTTGCCGTAGGTCATGGACAAGACGGATGCGGCCACGAGCAGCAAGACCCAGATCGGCTTAAAGGTCACCAGGGCGGCGAAGAACATTCTGAGGAGGATGGCAAAGGCCGCTCCTTTGGGAGCGATCGAGAGAAATGCCGTCACCGGCGTCGGCGCGCCATGGTAGGTGTCTGGAATCCACGAGTGGAACGGCACGGCGCCGATCTTGAATCCCAACGCGCCGAAAATCAGCAGAAAACCGATGGCCAACCCCGGTGTGACGTGGGCCAACTTCATGTCGGAGAGGACCAGTTGGCCGGTTTCTCCATACACCAAGCTGATGCCATAGGCGAGGAGGCCGGCGGCAAAGACACCCAGGATGAAAAATTTGATGCCCGCTTCATTCGACGTCAGGTCCTCGCGGAGATACGAGACGAGGACGTAGAAGCCGAGGGTGGAAAATTCGAGCGTGACGAAGATCGACAACAGGTCATTGGCGGAGGCCATGAACATCATTCCAAGGGCCGACATCACGACCAGGAAGTAATATTCCCCGCGGAAGAACTTGAATCGATGGATGTAATCGATGGAGGCCAGCATGACGAGGATCGTCGATCCGACGATGAACATCTTGAAAAACAGGGCCATCCGGTCGAGGACGAACATGTTCGCGAAGAGGGTCCCGGTAATGTCGCTGACATTGAACCAGGTCAGGCAGCCGAGGGTGGCAGCCAGTCCGGCGATGCTGAGATAGGCCAATTGTTCGTTGGCCAGCCGGGGAAACGAAAAGTCAACGATCAGGACGAGACACAGCCAGGCCGTAAGGATAATTTCCGGCAACAGCAATAGGAGATCGGAGGGAGACATCGTGAGCGAAAAGTTCATTCAAGCCCTCGTGAGGGGTGAGGGGTAAGCGATGAGGGGTTGTTCACCAAGAGCGGAGCATCAGTGTCCCTCGACAGACTCGTCGCTTCACGTTTCACGTCTAACGTTTCACGTTCTTGCGAGGCCAGCGGCACGACGCGGGTGATCTTGGCGATCAAGGGATCGACGCCCGACCGCACCACATTATAGAGGTGCATGGGGAAGAAGAAGAACCCGATGCTGACGGTGATCATGATCAGGAGCGGAAGACGATCGACTGCGGCCACCGCGTCGTGCGCGTGACTGTACTTTTGATCCATCGGCCCGTAGAAGAGCCCGCGCATCATCTTGAACAGGTAGGCCAGGGTCAACACGATGCCCACCACGGCGACGATGACTTGGAACGGATACTTGTTCCAACTGCCGACGATGATCATGACCTCCGCGATGAAGTTGATGGTGCCGGGTACGCCGATCGACGCCATGCAGCCGATCACGAAGCAGCCGGAAATAAACGGCATGCGATTCGCGAGTCCGCCGAGGGAGGGAATATCTCGGGTATGCGTCTGATCGTACACCCATCCGGCCATCGCGAAGAGCATGCCTGTGGCCATGGCGTGGGCGAACATATACATCACCGCGCCGGTCAAGCTGATGTAGTCCAGGGCTGCCATGCCTAAGAACACATAGCCCATGTGACTGGAGCTGGAATACCCGATGACATACTTCGTGTCCTTGGCATAGAACGCGACGAACCCGCCATACACAATACTGAACATGCAGAGCACCGCCGCGATGGGCATGAGTTCCCTGGTGGTCTCCGGCAGGATCTCGAAGGCCACCCGGATGATGGAGAAGTGGCCGAGCTTCATCAGTACGCCCGCGTGCAACATGCTCGTCGCGGCTGGAGCGGCTGCGTGGCCCACCGGAGACCAGGAATGCAGCGGCCACAGCGGGGCGATGGAGGCGAACCCGAAGAAGATCAGCAGCCAGATAATCTTGTCCAACGTCGTGCCCAGAACCGGGATGTTCATCAAGTTGGCGTGTTCGCGCAGGACGAGAATGTCGAAGGTATTGAGCCCCGAGTATTTATAGATCAACAAGATGCCCATCAAGGCCGCGACGGCGAAGGCCGAGAGGAAGAGCACCAGTTTCATCGCGGCATATTCTTTACTGTTGGATCCGAAGTTGAAGATGAACCCGACCGAGTCCCGCTGCTTCAGGCCTTCCGGGTCCGTCATCTCGTTGTATTTTTTCGTATGGCTGCCCCACATGCCCAACAACAGATACATGGGGATCACGGACATCTCGTAGAAGAAGTAGAGAAAGAACAAATCCAGCGACATGAACACGCCGATCGTGGCAGCGGCAAGTATGAGGAGCCAGATGTAGAACTCTTTCATCCGGTCTTTGACGTGCCAGGATACGAAAATGCCGGCGAACAACAAGATGCCGGAGGCCAGCACCAGCGGGGTGCCGATGCCATCGACTCCGAGGTGAAGCGAAATGCCCAGCTGCCGAGACCATTCGAACTTCTGGACGAATTGGAATCCGCCCTTTACATAATCGTAGGCGTAGAACAGGTATAGCGAGGCGAGCAGGGAGACGAAAGCCGATCCCGCCGCAATGCCCCGCACCAGCATCGCTTGCCGGTTGGAGACAAAGATCAGCGCGATGGCTCCCACGAAGGGGGCGAAGAGGATATAGAGCAGCGCGTAATCACCCATACGATCAATCCACCCTTATCTGTGGTTTGGACTCGATCGACGACACGGTTCCCCGCTCCAGGCGATCGACCAGCGCCTGCACCGATCCGTTCATCATTCTCAGGAAGGGAGCGGGATAGAGGCCAATCCAGAGGATCATCACCGACAGGGCCGACGCGATGATCACTTCGCGGGGCTGCAGATCGCGGAGGGAGTCCCTCACGGCCTTGCCAAGGGGTCCCAGCATCGACCGCTCGTAGTACCAGAGAAAATAGGCTGCGCCGAAGATGACGCCGGTGACCGCGATTCCACCATACAGCCAATCGGCCTTGAAGGTTCCCAAGAGGATGAGAAATTCACCGACGAAGCCATTGGTGCCTGGCAAGCCGATTGACGCCAGTCCGATGAGCAAGAAAAAACTTGCCAGGAGGGGGGTCTGTTTGGCCATGCCGCCGAATGAACTCAGTTCGGTACTCTGCTGCCGTGAGTAGAGAAAGCCCGCGATAAAGAACAGGCCTGCCGTGCTGAATCCCAAGTTGATCATGGTGAGCAGGCTGCCTTGGAGCCCCTGATAGTTCAAGGCGAACAGGCCGATCACGACGAATCCGAGATGGCTGATGCTGCTGAACGCGAGGAGTCGGCGAAAATCGGACTGGACCAGCGCCATGATGGCCCCATAGAGAATCGCCGCCAAGCCAAGCACCATGATGACCGTGACGACGATCTGACTCTTCGACGCATCCGGCAACAACGGAATGCTAAACCGGATGAAGCCGAATGTTCCAAGCTTCAGCCCGGCCAGCACCACCGCCATGCCAATCGGCCCTTCGAGGAGCGCGTCCGGAAGCCAGGTGTGGAACGGGAACAGCGGGGCCTTGAACGCGAACCCGAGGAAGAGCAGCCAGAAGATGAGGATCTGTTGGCTAAAAGGAATGGGAACGGAGAGCAGTTCCAGCAAGTCAAACGAATAGGTCGGCTCCATATGGCGCAAGGTCGCCCACTGGTGATAATTGAGGTCTAACAGGGCGATGCCGACCAGCATGAAGACGCTGCCGAGCAGTGTGTAGAGCACGTATTTCAGGGCCGCATAATGCCGCTCCGCTCCTCCGCCCCAGAGTTTGATCAGAAAGTAGCTGGGGATGAGCATCAGCTCCCAGAAGACGAAGAAGAGGATCAAGTCGATGGAGAGAAAGACTCCCATCGTCGTCGTTTCCAGGGCGAGAAGGGCCATCATGTAGAGCTTCACTTGGTGGCGGACTGTGTCCCAGGAATAGATGACGATCAGAACGGTGAGGAATGCCGTGAGCCCGACGAAGAGCACACTAATTCCGTCAACCGCGAGGTGGTAGCTGACCCCGAGCGCGGGAATCCACGGCACATGCTCGGCAAACTGCATGGCAGCCGAATCGGGGAGGAATCGCAAGAGCACGAACACGGAGAGGGCCAGCTCCATGAGCGCAATCGTCAAGGCGGAGGTTCGAACCATATCCTCATCGTCGAACAGCCAGAGGACGACGGCCCCGACGAGGGGGAGGAACAGAATGCAGGTGAGGATGGGAAACGTTGACGACAGTTCTTCTAACATCTCAGTGTTTCATAATTGCATGATGAGCTGAATCATGACCGCCAGCAGGAAGAGCCCTGCCACAAGGATGGCGGCATAGTGATGGACCATTCCGCTTTGCAGCTGCCGCCACTGTCTCGCGATCAGATGGTTGCCGTACCCGATTACGTTGAGACCGCTGTAGATCACGTACTTTTCCATCCAGGTCGAACCGGCCGCGCCCCATTCAGCCAGCTGCGCGACGCCGCGCACGAGGCCATCGATCACGGTGCGGTCGAACCAATCGAGCAGGAGCCCCAACTTCTTGGTCGGCTCCACAAATAACCGGTCGTACAGTTCATCGACGTAGTACTTGTCGAGCAAGGTTCTATAGGCCGCTTGGAATTGTGCAGCCAGGCGATCCGGCGCCGAGAGGTTTACGCTGTAAAAATAGTGTGCGATGCCCCAGCCGAGCAGCGCAATTCCCGTGGCAACCATCATGAGCGTGAGCACGAGTCCGGGGCTCGCGTCATGCTCCGAGCCCGCGCCTGCGACCGGCGCCAGGAATTGATGGAGCCAGCCATGTTCAGGAGGAAACCCCAGGAGCCCACCGAAAATGGACAGCACGCCCAACGCCATGAGCGGACCGACCATCACCATCGGGGACTCATGGACATGCTCCTCTGTATGGTGGTCCATGCGAGACGTGCCATAAAAAGTCAGATAGGTCAGACGGAACATGTAGAAGGAGGTCAAGAGCGCGCCGATGGCAGCCATGCCGTAGAGCAGATAGTGATCATGGGTGAAGGCATGGGCCAGGATTTCATCTTTGCTCCAGAAGCCTGCCAAGGGAGGAATGCCTGCGATGGCGACGGTGCCGATCAGAAACAGTCGATACGTCCATGGAATTTTCGAGCTGAGGCCGCCCATCTTTCGAATGTCTTGCTCGCCCGAGAGCGCATGAATGACCGATCCGGCAGAGAGGAACAAAAGGGCCTTGAAGAAGGCGTGGGTCATGAGGTGGAACACGGCGGCCGTATAGGCCCCGATCCCGCACCCGAGGAACATGTAGCCGAGCTGGCTGACCGTCGAGTACGCCAAGACGCGCTTAATATCCGTTTGGACAAGTCCGATGGTGGCGGCAAACAAGGCCGTGAGGCCGCCGATGATGCCGACGATCGTCATGGCCGTTGGCGACAGATCGAAGATGGCATGGTTTCGCACGATCATGTAGACCCCGGCCGTCACCATCGTCGCTGCGTGGATGAGGGCGCTCACCGGCGTCGGTCCCTCCATCGCATCCGGGAGCCAGGTGTAGAGAGGGAGCTGGGCTGACTTCCCGACCGCACCGACGAGCAGGCAGAGGGCGATCGCTGTGGCCATGTCCGGCGAGAGTTGTCCGACCTGGGCAAACACTTTCGTGTAGTCGAGCGTCTTGAAATTGATGAAGATGAGGAAGATGGCCAACAGGAAGCCCGCATCGCCGATGCGATTTACCACGAAGGCTTTCGATGCAGCCTTTGCGGCGGAGACCTTGTCGTAGTAGTAGCCGATCAAGAGATAGGAGCAGAGCCCGACCCCTTCCCAGCCGATGAAGAGCACGACATAGTTGTTCCCCATGACGAGGAGCAGCATGGAGACCATGAACAGGTTCATGTAGGTGAAGAATCTCGTGAATCCCGTTTCCCCATGCATGTAGCCGACGGAGTAGACATGGATCAGGAAGCCGACTCCCGTGATCACGAGTAACATGATGCAGGTAAGCGGATCGACGAGATAGGCCAGATTGATCGTCAGATCGCCGCCGAAAATCCATTGGTAGGCGATGACTTCGTGCGAGGCGCCGGTCTGTAGAATATCGCTGAACACGCCGAGCGTGCAGAGAAACGACAGTCCCACCGATCCCCAGGCCAGACGGTGGGCGATCTCGTGGGAATACCACTTGCCCGCGAGTCCGTTTGCGAGGACGGCCAGCAGGGGAAACACCGGAATGAGTTTGATGAGTAGATCGGTCACGTTACCACTTCAAAAGATTCATCTCATCCACGTTCGTGGAGAGCTTTCCACGGAACACGACGATGATGATGGCCAGCCCGATCGCCGCTTCCCCTGCTGCAATGGCAATAATGAAGAGGGCCACCAGTTGGCCTGCCATCGATTCCAGGTAATAGGAAAAGGCGACGAGGTTAATGTTCGCCGCATTCAACATGATCTCGACAGACATCAGCACAATGATGAAGTTCCGTCTGATCAAGACGCCGAGCAGGCCGGTGATAAACAGTATGGCGCTGACGGCGACATATGCGCTTAGAGGAACCATAAACCGAGCCCTTTACCGTCCATGTTTTCCATCGATCGGCTTGGGCGTTTTCGCCAGCACGATCGCTCCGATAACGGCGCCCAACAGGAACACCCCGACTATCTCGAACTGCAACAGATAATCGCTGAACATCTTGATTCCGATCGCGTAGGTATCGCCGTCCTGGAGAATCGCCACGGTCGGGGCATCGCCTTTTGCGCCCTTGAAGGGGGAACGGAATAGGAGCACCAACAGATAGATGGACCCGATAGCGGCCGGAGCCAGAACGTACCGGTACGAGGAGTGGAAATACCGGTCGTCGGTTTTCAAGTTCAAGAGCATCAGGACGAAGAGATACAAGACGAGGATCGCACCGGCGTAGACAATAACCTGCACGGCCCAGAGAAACTCGGCGTTGAGGAGAATGAACAGGCCGGAGACGTGGAGGAGCAACGCCAGGAGCGCCAAGCCGCAATGCACCGGGTGCTTGAGCGCGACCGTCATGACGCCCGCAGCAATGCTAGCCAATGCGAAATAGGTGAAAAAAACTACAACCATCGATCGACTCAGCCCAGATGCTTGGGTGGTGGTTGAGTCGGCTTCAGCACCGATTGCGGGAAGTAATAGCGATACTCCCGGCTTTCCTCAACGTTCTTTTCTTGATTATGCGCGTACAAGTATTTTTTTGCATCGTCGAGATGACGCTCGCCGATTTCATACAGCCGCTTCTTGTCGAATAGCAGGGTGCGTTTGTCGTGAGTCGAGAACTCATACATCTTCGTCATCGCCAGGGCGTTGACGGGACAGGCTTCGACGCAGTAGCCGCAAAACACACATTTTGTAATGTCGATGTAGAACTCGCTGGCGAACCGCTGCAACGGACGCGTCGCATCTTCCGAGCTCACGACCTTGATGCAGCGGGAAGGGCAGGCGGCTTCGCAGAGGTCGCACCCGACACAACGCTCTTGATGGTCGTCATAGCGTAACAGCGCGAGCGCCCCCCGATGGGTATCGGGAAGAGTCCGTTGTTCCCGGGGATATTGGAAGGTGATCGGCTTGTGGAACATGTGCTTGAACGTCACCTTCATCGCGTCCCAGATCTCGTAGAACAACGCGGCCTGGAGGATTTTTTTTATCAATGCGGCGACACGCATGTGCGTTTCCTGCTTCCCTTTACGCTTTTTCGATTGTGACGCGAGTCTGTTTAAACGAGGGCACTCCCGTCGTCGGATCGACCTGGACCGACATCAAGTCTTTGACGGGAGGCTCGTTGAAATGGTCGGGGAAGAAGCAGGTCTGCGGGGCGACGGATTGATCGGGCTGTACCGCGATGTGCAGCGAACCGCGGTCCGACGTGAGGCGCACCTTCGCGCCGTCATCCACAGCGAGCCGTTCCATGTCTTGAGGATTCATCCTGATCCGGCCGGTATTGGGGGCGATTTTGATGAGCCCGGGGGCCTCTGTGGACATTTTGCCGGAGTGATACAGGATCTGTCCCATCAGCAGCGAAAAGGGTCGCTGGTCCTTGGCGTCTGACGGAGCCGCGGCTCGATAACGTGCCGCCACATCGGCTGCGTAGCCGTTTGAGAGATAGCGGTCCACTGTCGGCACGATCTTGCGAGGCTGTCCGAGGTTGTAGTAGCCGGGCAGGAGCTTCATGATTTCGGCCTGAACATCGTTCGAGGATTCATATGCCCATTGACAGCCTAGCGCGTTGGCCAGCGCCGTCATAATGTGCCAGTCCGGCAAGCTTTCCCCGATGGGGTCCATGGCTTCGCGGACGCGCAGGACTCGGCCTTCCAGATTGGTGAAGGTGCCGTCTTTTTCCGCAGAGGTACAAGCGGGCAGTACCGCATGGGCCATGCGTGCCGTGTCGGTCAGGAAGGGATCCTGGACGACGAGCAGCTCCAGCCGATCCAACGCGGCGCGGACTTCCATCGATGCGGGCAAGGTCGCGAGCGGGTTCTCCCCGATCACATAGAGGGCGCGGATCTGGCCGCTTCTGCAGCGATTGAGAATTTCGACAAGATTCGCGCTGGACCCGGCTGCCGGAAGTGTGACGTCCCAGGCCTTGGCAAAACGGTCGCGCGCAGCCTGATCGTTGAACAAGGCTTGACCGGGCAGGAATTCCGGCGCAGCACCCATGTCCACGGCCCCCTGCTCGTTCGGCTCCTCTGTCACGGTATTCACGCCGCAGCCTGGCTGGCCCAACTTGCCGGTCATCCAGGCGAGGTCGATCAATTTCAGCACGTTCTGATACCCGTTGGGCTGGCGCACGATGCCTTCAGCGCAGAGGATGATGGAGCGAGGCGCTTCGGCAAAGATCGCCGCGGTGCTCTTCAAAGATTCGACCGGCATGCCGGTCTGCGCCGCCACTTGCTCCAACGAGATGTGGGCCACAGCAGCCTTCAAGGCTTCGAACGCGTTCGGGTGTTTCGCAGTACATTCCTCGTCGACTAAGCCCAGCTCCAGCGTAGCCTTGATGAGGCCGTCGATCACGAGCCCTTCCGTTCCCGGGTTGATCAGGACTGGATGGGATGCGAGTTTCGCCATGTTCGTCACGGCAGAATCGATGACCACGACTTGCGCCTGATAGACGCGGATCGCTTCCTTAATGCGTACAGCCGTGAGCGGGTTCGTTTCCGTAATGTTGGAACCGATCACGATGATCGCTTTGGCTTTCGTCAGGTCTTCCCAGTCGTTCGGGCTTCGGCCGATGCCCAAGGCTTGCCGGGATGCGTGCACGAAGTTGAGATGGCCGTAGCGCGCACTGCTGTCGAGTTGATTCGTCTGGAACCCGGTGCGCATGAGTTTCTGGAAAAGATACAACTCTTCGTTGGTGCAGCGAGCGGTGATCAGGCCGGCAATCGCGTCGGGGCCGTGCGTGCGCTGAATGTCGGCAAACCGGTCGGCCACGAAGTGCATGGTTTCCAGCCACGGGGCCTCGACGAGCTGACCGTCCTTACGGAGAAGCGGTTGCGTCAATCGTGCGGGGCTATCGATATACTCGAACCCAAAGCGCCCTCGCACACACAGTCCGCCGTGGCCCTTAGCGGTGTCGGCCCGGTCGCCCCATTTATTCTTCCAGGACAGCGGCGAGGTCACGCGGACGACTTCGGCATCCTTGGTCTCAAGGTGCATCTGGCAGCCATCTCCGCAGTAATTGCACGTCGTCGTGGTTTTTTTCATCTGCCACGGCTTGTACAGATATTTGGAGAACTTGTTTGTGATGGCGCCGACCGGACAAACGGCGAGGCAGTCTCCGCAAAACTCGCAGGCGAGCACCTGGTCTCCCTTCGGCACGACCTGATTGAAGCCGCCCTTTTTCATGAACTGGAGCGCATCGATCATCAACACGTCTTTACACACGTTGATGCACTCCGCGCAGGCGATGCAGCGGTTCATATTGAAGTCGAGCACCGGGCTGCGGGTATCTTCCGGAATGAATTTCTGTTTCGCGTTGGCCAGGTTCGTGACTCCGTGCTGGAAGGCCATGTCTTGCAGTTCGCAATGGCCGTCGGCATCGCAGACCGGGCAGTCGAGCGGATGGACAGACAGATGCTTTTCCACGGCTTTTTTCCGGGCCTGGAAGAGATCGTCCCCCTCGGTTCTGATGATCATGCCGGCCGTCGCCTTGGCGGTACAGGAGCGGACCGGCGCCTTTTTGCCTTCCTGCATGACCAAACACATGCCGCAGGAGCCGAAGGGATCGAAGGTGTAGTGGTAGCACATGGCCGGAATGATCTTGCCCGTGCTTGAGATGACGTCGTAGAGCGACACCCCGTCCTTGGCGGTCACGGATTTTCCATCGATCGACAGCTCGATCGTGGTGGCTTCAACATCAGGATTGGTTGCTGGCTTCAAACCCATGTAACGTCCTTACCGGTCGCACTCACCCATGACAATATCGTAGGTCCCGAAGAGCGTGATCGCGTCGGCGATCATGTAGCCTTTGGACATATAGTCGAAGGCACCCATGTGAATAAACGACGGGGCGCGGATCTTCAAGCGATAGGGCTTCCCGCCGCCCGTGCTGACGATGTAAAAGCCCAACTCGCCCTTATGCGCCTCGGTTCCGCAATAGATCTCTCCCGGAGGGGCATTGAAGCCCTGCGAGAAGAGCTTGAATTGCTGGATCATCGATTCCAGATTCGTGAAGACTCGCTGCTTCGGCGGCAAGGTGACGCTGGGCACGTCGGCCATGATCGGGCCGTCCTGCATCTGCTCCAGACATTGCCGGATGATTTTCACGCTTTCGTAGAGCTCCTGGACGCGGATCCAGTACCGATCGTAGGTGTCGCCGTTCTTGCCGAGCGGCACGCTGAATTCGCACTTCGGATAGGCTGAATAGGGCTCGGCCTTCCGGAGATCGTAGTCGACGCCCGAGCCGCGGAGCGTCGGCCCGCTGAGGCCGAAACTCACGGCATCTTCCGCCGAAATCACGGCGACGCCTTTAGTCCGCGCCACCCAAATTCGGTTCTTCTCCAGGAAGACCACGTATTCGTCGATCTTGGGCGGAAAGTAATCGAGAAACTGCTTCAACTTTTCAAGCAGCGAGGAGGTGAAGTCCCGCTCGACGCCGCCAATGCGGTACCAGCTGGTTGTCAGGCGCGCCCCGCAGAGTTCATCGAACCAATCCAACAGAATTTCCCGATCCCGGAAGCAATAGAAAAAGACGGTCATGGCTCCAATGTCGAGAGCTTGGGTGCCGAGCCAGAACTGGTGACCGATGATCCGCTGAATTTCCGCCACGATCGTGCGGAGATACTCGGCACGGTCCGGCACCGTGATGTTCATGAGCTTTTCGACCGCGCGGCAGTACGCGAAATTGTTGTACATCGCGCAGACGTAATCGAGCCGGTCCGTATGGGGAATGAATTGGTGGTAGGTGCCGTCTTCCGCGAGCTTCTCCACGCCACGATGGAGGAATCCCAACACGGGAGTGGACTTGACGAGGCGCTCCCCTTCCAACTCAAGGATCACCTTCAAGACTCCATGGGTGCTGGGGTGCTGGGGACCCATGTTGAGCAGGAGCTCCTCCGTGCGCAAGGTCGGGAGGGTCTCGCTTTCCGGGTGGGCCGGATCGACCTTGTAGACGGTTGTTCGTTGATCTTCAAAGGCCATCGTCTGTCCTACCGAGCCGGTTCGTCCAGGAATTCGAAGGTGTCGCGCCAGCCCTTCCCGCGCAACGGAAAATCTTTTCGCAATGGATAGCCTTCGGTGTAATCGTCCGGCATGAGGATCCGCCGGAGATCCGGATGGTGCCGGAAGCGGATTCCCATCATGTCGTAGACTTCTCGCTCCATGAAGTCCGCGCCTTTCCAGAGGTCCGTCAGGGAATCCACGATACAATCCGACTCCGGCACCCTGGTCTTGAGCCGGATACGCTGGCGTTTCTTGATCGAGTAAAACTCGTACACAACTTCAAAGCGCTCTTTGTCGTCAGGCCAGTCGACCGAACTCACATGCACGATGTAATCGAAGTCCATGGCCGGGTCGTCGTGGAGAAACTGTGCGACCTCATGGAGTCGGTCGCGCGTCACGGTCACCGCAAGGTCGCCACGCCATTCGACAGCTTTTACAAAGCCGGTGGCAAAGTTTTCTTGGAGTCGGCTGGCCAGCTGCTGCAATGACATGAGTCTGGACCTATATCTTAAAGCCGGGCGTGACCTGGTCCGGCTGTTTTACGAACACGCGTTTTTGCATGATCCGTTCTTGCAACTTGAGAATACCGTCAAAGAGTGCCTCCGGCGTTGGAGGGCAGCCCGGCACATAAATATCCACCGGCACGAAGCGATCGACTCCTTGGACGACGCTGTAACTGTCGTAAATGTTTCCTGACGTGGCGCAGGAGCCCATTGCAATGACATATTTCGGCTCCGGCATCTGGTCGTAAATTTTCCGGATGACGGGAGCCATTCTGCGGCAGACGGTACCGGCGACGATCATGAGATCGGACTGCCGCGGAGAAGCGCGGAAGACGCCGGCCCCATAGCGGTCCATATCGTAGCGCGATGACACCGCGGCGATCATTTCGATCGCGCAGCAGGCCAGGCCAAACGTCATAGGCCAGAGCGATCCTTTGCGGGCCCAGTTGACGGCTTTTTCGACCGTGGTGGTCACGATGTCCGGCGTGCCATCCTTGTCGTGGCGGCCGATTTGAATCAGTCCCATTCCAGGGCTCCCTTGCGCCAGGCGTAAATGTAGGCCACCAAGAACAGCCCGATGAAGATCAGCATTTCAAGCAATCCGATCAACCCGATCTTGGTGAAGACCACCGCCCAGGGATAGAGAAAGATGACCTCGATATCGAAAATAACGAAGAGCATCGCGAAGATGTAGTACCGAACCGGGAAAGGCATCCGAGCATCCGAGAACGGCTCCGATCCGCATTCATAGGTCGTGAGTTTTTCCGGCTCTGGATATTTCGGCTGGACCAGATGACTGAGGATCAGCGTGATCACGCCGAATGCCAGTGCCACGAAAATAAACAGCAGAATCGGAAAGTACCGAGTCAGGTACTCAAGGAGTAACTCAAAACCGCTCATAGGGCTGACCTTTCAACACCTTGAGATACAAGGAGAGCGGGATCTTAGACCCTGGATTACGGGGATAGCAAGCGTCCAAAGGACCTACGGCATCGACCCGAAAGTCCTAGGCTCTGTTGTGTTGTGAGTCGCTGTCAGCGTGAGTGGGAAGCGAGGGCCTGGACGTCAATTGTCCGGTCGTGGCGGCTTATTTATGAAATGTGTTTCGCTTTGCTGGGTGGGGTTGGTGCCATGCGATCTGATGGCATGCGCAGATGAGCGGGCGGCGCTTGGCCAATTTGATCCCATTCAGATTCCAAGGCCGAAAGGGCCTTGGCTTTCTTGCGGCGGTGAATCTGGGTCTCGATACGGGGACGATCCTGCCGTTGATCGTCATGGGCAGGAGGCAGGTCAGGCACCATAAGAGGTTCCTTCTTTTTTGTGAGAAATCGTTCTCTTAATCAGCTTAGCATCGGGTGAATTGGAGGGTCAATGAGCAAGTCCTCAATATTCTTGACAATACAGGACTATTTGCTATGGTCCTGATAGTAATATTTGCCTTAGATGAAGGACAATCACCATGGCGCACTACTCAATGAAACTTGTCGTCTCTCTTACGGTCTGGACTCTTGCCACGCCGCTCTCTCCCTTGGCCTGGGCAGCAGAGAACCTCAATTCGATCCGATTCGGAGAACAGGCGTTGGCCTATTCGTCCGGTTCCATTCAGCGATCGACCCCACAAGATGGGTTCGTGAATGTGATTACCGGTGACAATCAGACCACCGGAGATCACATGATATTAGGAAGCAGGGATGTCCTGTACCTCCGGCTGAAGAATCCCAGCGATGTCTTGCCGGGAGATCTGTTCACGATCTACAAACGAGCGCACAAAGTATTCCATCCCACCACCGGTCAGTATCTGGGCCATTTGGTCAATCGGCTCGCTGTGGTGCAGGTGAGCCAAATTGATAAGGACTTGACCACGGCTCAGATCATCCGGGCCTACGCAACGGTATCGCCGGGTGACCCGGTGATGAAGTTTGTGCCTCCGACTGATGAGGGCGTAGCGGTTGATCAGCCTTCCGTCGGCGACGTCGAGGGACGGGTTGTGGAGTATCAATCCAACATGGGCATGATGAATCTTGTGGCGCAACGGAATGTCGTCTACCTGGACCGGGGGCGGGAAGACGGGGTCAGGCCTGGGGATCTAACGGACGTGGTTCGGTCCGGGGGGAGCCTTCCTCAACGGGTCGTGGGAGAATTAAAAATCCTGTCCACAGAAGATCGAACGGCCACGGCGCTGATCACAAAATCGATCTCCCGCATTCTCAAAGGCGATCGTTTCCGGGTGAAGGCTCGCGCTCCCGAGGTTATGCCGATCTCTCAATTGCCCCAGCAGTCCCCTGAAGTCGCTTCTTCTTCAGGCAAGCTTGAGGTCCAGAATGCGGCCCGTGAAACTCGAATCAGCCTCAGTGATGTGACGAAGCAGCTTCGCTTTGAATCGGGCCAAGCCACGATCAAGCCTGAGGGCTATCAGGTGCTCGACGAACTGATTGCCTATCTCAAGACCGCAGTCGGCGATCGGTTGATTCGAGTCGAGGGCCATGCCGATAACGTGGAAATCGGTCCCTCGCTCAAGTCGCGCTATCGGACAAATTTGGACTTGTCGAACGCTCGGGCTGGGGGCGTCCTCCGCTACTTGACCGAGACGGGCGGAATCGATAAGGCGAAGCTTTCGTCGGTGGGCTATGGCGATACGAAGCCAATGGCCAGCAATGCGACGGAAGCCGGTCGACAGAAGAACCGTCGCGTGGACATCGTGCTCTATTCGACTGAGTCGTCCGGGCAACAGCCTGCGTCGCCGGCGAAGTCAATGGAGCCCGGCGAAAACACTCACAACTTCTCCCGTCTTGGCTCGGAGGAAAGCAGAACGCCGATTTCCGGAGTAGAGGCAACGATCCCGATGGATTCGTCCATGGGGGAACCCTCATTGGTTCCAGCAGATCCTGCCCTGACGACTCCGGCATCCGGCAGTCCGGGCAATTCAGATCAGAACCCCGCTGTTCCGGTCACCCCGCCACAGTAAATTCATCTCAGAGTCGCGGGGAAGGTTGATGTTGAATCGTCAACCTTCCCCGCTTACTTTCTGAAAGTTCCCGTTCCTTCTCTCTCGTTGTCCCCCCTTTTCATGTGCTGCTACAATGCCCCATGATTTCGACGCACGCCCCTCTCCGTAGGGAACCTGAGGCCTTGTTCGCGGATGTTATTGTCCCGCGGCATCTGGCAGGCCCGTTCACCTATACGGTGCCATTGCCGCTTCGATCCACGTTGCGCATTGGACATCGAGTCCTTGTGCCCTTCGGACGGTCGATTCTCCAAGGCGCTGTGATCGCCATTCTCCATGCGCTTCCCCATGGTTTTGATCGAGCACGTCTCAAGGAGATTCGCTCGCTGATTCCGGAGGGAACCGCAACAGATGTGTCTTCGCGCCTGTTCCAGCTCTCACGGAAAGTCGCAGAACAGTATGTTGCGCCATGGGGACAATGTCTCAGGTTGGTGTTGCCTCCGGCACCTAAACGACGAGCGCAGGCCAGCCACTATGAACTGACAGAACAAGGGCGAGCCGCACTTGCGGCTCGCGAACTCTGCTCGGTAAAGGAGCGGGCCTTGCTCGTAAAATTGGGCAAAGCGCCGTCAGGCCTTCGCAAGTCCTCGCGTAGGTCCGGTCTTGCCGACTTGTTGGAAGGCTTCAAGACTCGTGGCTGGGTGCTGGAGGTTCAGGATCCCCCCTCTGTTTCGGCAGCGCCGCTTGCACAACAGTCCAAACAGTTGAGCCTGGCTCATGCCGATATCGCCACACCGCTTCTTTCCGACCCAGCCCAGCCCTGGGCTAAACCACTGTTCGAGGCGCTGAGAGGCCAAGGTCCCTCTCGGGTTCTGGTGCAGGCCCCCTGGACCGATCGATTCGAGTTGTTGCAGCAGGCCGTTCGTCTGGTCCTCGACCGTGGACAGACGGTCCTCATTCTCATTGGCGAAGCAGAGCGAGCCCAATGGATTGCGGGCTTGATCCGTGATGACGAGCGAGGTATCTCCCCGGTCTGTTTCCATAGCGGTCTTTCAGACCAGGTAAAAGCCGAGATGTGGGATCGGATCGATCAGCAGGTTGCCCGAGTGGTTGTGGGGACCCGTTCGGCCATCTTTCTCCCATTGACTGCAATCGGGGCGATTTGGGTCGAGGGAGAAGAAGACGCGGCGCTCAAAGAAGCGCAGGAGCCACGCTACCATGCAAGGGAAGTGGCCTGGATGAGGGCTCAGGATGAACAGGCCGTTCTGGTCTTGAGTTCCTCCCATCCCTCCCTTGAGACCAAGATGGTGGTGGAGCGATGCGGGGTGGTCGTACGCAAGCCCATCCCACCCGATGCGCGCCCGAACGTGCAGGTCGTCGATTTACGCGATCACGGTTACGGTAGGGTGCTGAGCCAGCCGCTCGTTCGGGCCATCGAACAGACGATCTGTCGCAAGGCCGGCGTCCTGTTGTTTCTCAACCGGAAAGGCTATGCCGGGGCCCTCGTCTGTCGCGACTGCGGCCAGGTTCCCCGCTGTCCCGCCTGCCGCGTGGCGCTGATGTATTCTCGACAGGCGGATCGGCTGCTCTGTTCTTATTGCGGAGGCAGGGCGCCCATTCCCGAGACCTGCAGTGCCTGCTCCGGCTCTCGCATGCAGTCGATCGGAGAGGGCACAGAGCGGGTGGAAGAGGATGCAAAGCGGCTGTTCCCCCGCGCGGCGGTAATTCGGCTCGATGGAGATACGATGCGGAGACCGGCGCAGGCCGAGGCCCTCTGGCGGAAGATCGAGCAAGGGGAGTGGGATATTATCGTCGGAACACAGTTAGTGTTGCGGCGCGGACCGCTCCCGACCATGGGCCTCGTCGGGATTGTGCAGGCGGACGCAGGCCTTAGCGTGCCTGATTTCCGATCCGCGGAACGCACCTATCACATGCTTCTTGATGCGGTGGCACTCGCTGGTTCGGCAGAGGCTGGCGGTCAGGTTATTGTGCAGACTTCTCTGGCATCTCATCATGCGATTCAGGCTGTGGTGCAGAATGACGAATCCGTTTTCCTCTCGGAGGAACTGTCCCATCGAACGGCATTAGGGTATCCGCCCGCGGTCCATCTGATTGCCCTTCTCGTATCCGGGACCGACGAGAAGATGGTTCGTGACGCGGCCACTGCCTGGGTGGCTCGACTCACCGCCTGCTCTTCACCATCTGTGGCCGGACAGGTGGCTGCGGCAAAGGTCCTTTCGACGGCTCAATCGATTGGTCGGCCCGACAATCTCACGGTTCTGGGTCCAGTTCCCTCTCCGGTGGCGAAACTCCGTGGCCGGTATCGGTGGCAAATTCTCGTGAAATCGCGCGACCGGGAAACGGGGCTTGAAGCGGTGCGGGTTACGGTCAAGGAAATGGAACGGACTCAGCAGCGCCGAGCCGTCAAGTTTGATGTCGATGTCGATCCGATCGAGATGTGGTAGCGTTATCTGTTTCTGCGTGGGCGGCCTGATTGCGGCACAGGCGGATTGCTGCCGAGTGCCTCGTTTGATGAGGCGGTGATGGGCTGGCTTGCTCGTTTAAAGAGCCCATAAGAAAACGTGATCCAAAAGACCGCCGAGAAGAGTCCCGTCAGAACGGCTGAGAAGGCCTCCCCCATTTGTTCGTCTGTCGGTTCGGCCGTGATCGAGCGAAGGTGAATCATTGTCAGGATAGGCCAGGCAAGACTCTCCAGGCCCAAAAGCAGGGTGGCCCAGGCCCAGACCAGCCCGATCGTGCGCCCCTGCCAGATCAGAAATCCCGCGACGACGCCTGCGACAAGAAAGATTTCCCAGGGCGAGAACGAGTCCCACGCCAGCCAGGCCCCCGCCGCCACGACGAGGCTGCCGAGCAAGGCATTGAGTTGGGGGCTCCACCATGTGGTGACCATACCGGTTGCTATTCTCCGTAGACGATGCGCGGGCTAGTGTGAATTTTCGCGGTGTGGTTGTCAATGGCGTGGCATATCGGTGAGACGGGGACGAAACAAGGCTGGGCCTGCTGTTCGACTTCGATGGTGTTGAGGAGGGTTTTCATCTCAAAGGGTTTCTGCCACGTGCGGTGGGTGCCGAATATTTTAGCGACATCGAGAAAGGTGAGGATGTCAATCATGTCAGGGGCCTTTCGCGACTGTTGACTGAGGACGGGCGAATCGGTTTGGTCCTCGCGATGGACATCGGAGGTTTCTTTCGGCAAGTCGAGTACGCCGCGTGTTCCTTCCGTAGGGTTCCAAGGAAGGGAACGGAAATCTACATTCGAATGAACTGGAAGCACGGGGGGCAGGAGAAAGAAGGAGTTGGTGCCGAAGGCGGGACTTGAACCCGCACGGCTTGCGCCACACGCCCCTCAAACGTGCGTGTCTGCCATTTCACCACTTCGGCCTAATGCGGTTACTTCGACGACGAGGGATGTACATTATAGAAGGGGGGTAAAATCCTTGTCAATCAATAGAGGCTCCGGTAGAATCTAGCGGCTCATACTCACCGGGTCCTCCAACATTGTGCAGCATCACCAGATCCTCACTCCCACATGTAATGATATCGCTGCGCGACAGACACAAAAGCCTGTCGCGGCGTTGTTCGATGTCGACAACACGCTCCTGCCGGGAGAGGCCAGCGAAGTGCGATTTTTCCGGTTCTTGTGGCGACGCGGCCTGGTGGGCTGGGGCGAGGTGAGTCGGAGTGCGGCTTGGCTGGTGAGGCACGTGCCTCCGTTTTCGCTACACTCCCTCCGAGAACGAAAAGTCTATCTGAGCGGCAAGTGCCCCGCAGACATTGAGTCGTATGCGCGGGAATTCTGCCAGGCGGAGATGACCGGCAAGCTATCTGTGCAGGGCCGTGCGAGGCTGGACGCGCATCGTCAGGCCGGGCACCAGCTGATTCTTGTAACGGGCGCGCCTGACTTTTTGATTGTGCCCCTTGCGGAGTTTTTGGGCGTGTCCACGATTTTTGCGGCAAGGCCTGAGCAGCGGAACTCCGTCTATACCGGTGCGTTGATTCCTCCGTTGCCCTATGGCCGTGGCAAGCGTGAGTTGATTCTTGCCCACGCGCTGGAAACAGGCCTCGATCTGGCCGGATCCTACGCCTATGGCGACAGCCCGGGTGACCATGACATTCTTGAACTGGTCGGGCACCCCCTGGTGGTCAACCCGATCCGAGGCATGGGACGCACGGCGCGTCGGCGAGGCTGGCCAGTTACGGAATGGACATGAGCATGCGGTCATCAAGTCGAAACATCTTCACCTCATCAGGTCTCAGCCGCTCGACTTTCGACGTTCTGACTTTCTGACACGAGCATTACATGCGAGTAACTGAGATCTTCCATAGCATTCAAGGTGAGTCGAGTTACGCCGGGCAGCCCTGTGTGTTTGTCCGACTGACCGGATGCCCGCTCCGCTGCACCTGGTGCGATACCGGCTATGCCTTTTATGGAGGACAGGAGTCCTCGGTCGATGAAGTGCTGGCAAAGATAGAGCGCTATGAATGCCGCCTCGTGGAGGTCACGGGAGGGGAGCCGCTTGCCCAGCCCGAATGTTTCCCGTTGCTGACCAGACTCTGCGATGCCGGCCACACGGTCCTTCTGGAGACCAGCGGTGCCGTCAATATCGCGCCGGTCGATCCACGCGTCCATACCATTATGGATGTGAAGTGTCCGGGGAGCGGCATGACGGATCGGATGCACTGGCCGAATCTTGCGACGCTGACAGCCAAGGATGAAGTGAAGTTTGTCTTGGCCGATCGGGCCGATTACGATTGGGCTCGTGAGATGCTTGTCCAACATAACTTGGCAGGCCGCTGCTCGATACTCTTTAGTCCGGCCTTCGGCACGCTCGATCTGCGTCAGCTGGCAGAATGGATTCTGACCGACAAACTTCCGGTGCGGTTCCAGATACAGTTGCATAAATATATATGGGCTCCCGACATGCGCGGGGTGTGAGTCGCGTGAAACGTATCTCGTGATGCGTGCAACACAAGAAGACAGATTATTGGACGAACGACGAGCGACGAGAACGAAGGAGACGTGAATGAAGATCATGCGGGTCAAGGTACAGGCTGGAAAGGCAGAGACAACTTCTACCGAGGTGCTGGTGCTCACGCATTGCGAAGGAGAGGGATTGGCATCTCAGGATGCGGCGCTGCTCGACCGGGCCCTCGGAGGTTCGTTGCGCAAGCTGATCCAATCCAAGGAATTCGAGGGCAAGGCCAACGAAGTGCTGTTGTACCACACGCACGGCAAGGTGCCGGCCAAGAGACTCCTGCTGGTCGGCCTAGGCAAGAAGAGCGCGGTCACGCTGGAGACGATCAGACAAGCAATGGGCTCGGCCGCGAAGCGCGTCCGTCAGGCGAAGGTCACGTCCTGTGCGGTCGCGCTTCCAACCGTGACACCTGCCGGGATGTCAGCGCTCGAAGTCGCGCAAGCGATGGTGGAAGGGGCGATCCTGGGCAGCTATCAGTTCACCGTCTATCGAAGTGAGGCGGCCTCAGAGCGCGACGTTGCGTCGATGAAGATTCTCATCCCACAAAAAAATCAGTTGCGGCAGGTTACCGAAGGTGTCCGGCGCGGTGTCGCCACGGCAGAGGCAACCGTCTTTGTTCGAGACCTTTGCAACCATCCCGCCAACGTCCTGACTCCTTCCATGGTGGCCGATGAAGCGAAGGCCATCGCCAGGACTGAGAAAATCACGATCAAGATTCTCGAGCAGAAAGAGATGGAGCGCCTGGGGATGGGGGCGCTGCTCGGCGTAGCGCGCGGGAGCCAGGAACCGCCCAAGTTCATCATCCTTGAATACAACGGAGCCAAGAAAAAAGACGAGCGTCCGGTCGTGCTGGTCGGGAAAACGATCACTTTCGATACAGGCGGGATCTCCCTGAAACCTGCCGAAAACATGGAACACATGAAGGCCGATATGACGGGCGGAGCCGAAGTCCTTGCCTCGATCCGGGCGGCGGCCCGGCTCAAGCTCCCACTGCGTCTCATCGGTATCCTGCCCGTGGCGGAGAACATGCCGGGCGGCAAAGCGATGAAGCCCGGTGATATCGTCATGACGCTGGCGGGAAAAACCGTCGAAGTGCAGAACACGGACGCGGAAGGCCGGCTTATCCTGGCCGACGGCCTCGCCTATGCGATGCGCTACAAGCCGGCGGCCCTCATCGACATTGCGACGCTCACGGGAGCCTGCGTGGTGGCACTTGGCCAATTTGCGATCGGGATGTTCGGCAACGATGTGACCCTCAAAGAGCAGGTCCGACGGTCCGGACAGAAAGCCGGCGAACGCGTATGGGAAATGCCCCTGTGGGAGGAATATTTCGAACAGCTCAAGAGCGACGTGGCCGACATGCGTAACATCGGCGGCCGGGGCGGCGGCATGATCACCGCTGCGCTTTTTCTGAGCAAGTTCGTGGGGGACTGTCCCTGGGTGCACCTCGACATCGCCAGCACGGATTGGAGCGAGCGGGAACGGGCCTACGTGCCGAAGGGTCCCACCGCGATTGGGACCAGATTATTGTTGCAATACCTGATTGATCGGAGCCTCTAACGGTGGAGCCATATCGAATGACCTTCCGCGACAAGATCGGACAGCTCTTCATGGTCGGGTTTCTGGGCACGTCCGTGACGCCACACTTGGCTTCGTTCATCAAAGAGTACAAGCCGGGCGGTGTTATCCTCTTCTCGCGGAATCTGGAATCTGTAGAGCAGATGGTCGAACTGACCAACGATCTGCAGGCCTGCAGCCCCCATTCGCCGTTGTTGATCTCGATCGATCAAGAAGGCGGTCGGGTCTCCCGCCTGCCAAAGGGCTTTACGATTTTCCCGCCCTGCGACCTGCTGGGCCGCTGCAACTCGACTGAATTGGCCTACGCAGCAGCGGCCACCATCGCCAAAGAGTTGCGAGCCGTCGGCGTGAACATGAATATGGCGCCAGTGCTCGACGTCAACAGCAATCCGGACAACCCGGTCATCGGTGACCGTGCGTTCGGCACGACGCCGGATGTCGTCTGTGAACTGGGGCTCGCGACGGCGGCGGGGCTGCAAGACAACAAAATCGTGGCCTGCGGGAAACATTTCCCCGGTCATGGAGACACGAGCGTCGATTCCCACAAAGAACTTCCGGTCGTCGAGGCCTCGCGCGAGCGGTTGGAGGCCATCGAATTTCCCCCGTTCCGCCGTGCGGTTGAACAAGGTGTCGCATCGATGATGACCGCGCACGTGCTCTACCGCTCCCTCGACAATGAACTGCCGGCCACCCTCTCGCCGGCCATCATCACGGATTTCTTGCGCCGGGAACTGCGCTACGATGGAGTGGTCTTGACGGATGACTTGGAGATGCACGCAATCATCGACCATTACGGTGTGGAGGACGCTTCGGTTCGTGCGGTGCTGGCGGGATGCGACGTATTGCTGATTTGCCAAGACCGCGATCGGGAAATCGCCGCCTTCAAGGCCGTAGAACGGGCGGTCGCGACAGGAGTCATTTCCCCGGAACGGTTGGACCTGTCAGTGGCTCGAATCGCCCGCCTCAAAGAACGGTTCGTGGCACCCTATAAACCGGTGACGGTCTCCGATGCGAAACTCATCGCAGGTTGTCGAACCCATCAGACATTGTTGCGTACGATCGAACAGGTCGGGGCACGGTTGCCAAAGGTCCAGACTTTATAGGATTAAAGAGATTCGTCTCAGGATAAGGAGGAATGGTGGCACTCAAGAAAGGCGATATCCTCGATGAGTTTAAGCGGCACCAACAATCTTGTGGGTTGGTTGTCAAAGTCATGGGTGGCGGCGCGGGATTTGAGAAAATCGTCTGTTGCGGCCATGATCTGACAGAAGAAGATCTGGCGTCCGACGTCGAGATCGTGCGGGGACGGAAAAAGGGAACCTTGCCTCCCGCCGTCATTCTCGATGAAAAGAAACTGTATCCTGATTCCTGCGGGCTACGCATCATGATCATAGACGGAGGGGCCGGCTTCACGGAAATCCGTTGCTGCGGTCATTCCCTGACAGCCAGCTCAATGCGGGATCTTCAATATGGCAAGATACGGAGGCCTGAACCGGACGTGACGGGACCGGCAGGGACAGCCTAACGGCTTCACACAGGAGGGATCATGCAGCACAGAAAAGAGCTCATGACGCGCTGGTGCGGGGCCATGGAATGGCTGGACCGATTGGGCTATGCCACGGCGGGGTTCAGCCTGCTGATCCTGGGCATGCTGATCTTTGTGCATGCCTGGTATGTGTTTGTGGCGGGACAGTTCAACCCCAGCAGCCACCAGCAACTCTTGCCAGCTGGGCTGAAGCTGTTGAATGATATTCTGCTCGTCATCATTCTGCTGGAGTTGTTTCGAACCGTCATCCGGTTTCTGCAGACGGAAATCCTCGACCTGGAGCCCTACCTTGCCGTTGGCGTGATCGCCTGTACGAGGCGAATCCTCACCGCCAGTGCGGAACTTTCCCATCTGACCGCCATGACCGACACGCAGTTTTATCAGTACCTCATGGACGTGGGCTTGAACGTTACAGTCATCATGGTGCTGACCCTCGGCGTCTTCATGATCCGCAAACGCCCGGCGCAAGCCCAGGCCACATCGTCCTAGAAGGTCCTGCTAGTTCAGTTCGCGTATTTCTTCTTTCGGCAAGCGCGGTCGCGTACGGCGGCGCTGATGAAGTAGCCTTCTTGCCCTCCGCTCATCTCTTATGGCATCATGCCACCCTCTTGGAGACGGGCATGGCACATTTGCTCGAATACGTCGGCTCAGTGCATATTTACCTCGGACCCTACCGCGGGAATCCGATCGCCCTGTATTTAATGCGGACGGAGCTGAAGTGCCAAATCAGCCCTAGGGCCTATCCCTGGAATGATGTTGTCGGGAGTGGGGACACACCGAACAAGGCGGCCGCTGACTTCGAAGAAAAATGGAAAGCCAAGGGCCTCTCGACGGATATGTACTCCGGTCCTTCCTGGGAAGGAGGCATCAAGCCGGAGAAGCCTGCTCCTCCCAAGCCGCCGGCCGCTCCCAAACCAGCAGGATCCGCAGCAGCCCCAACATCAGCAGGCCAGCCTGCCGTGCCCGCAGCCTCTCCAGCTGCTCCTGCTAGCATCACACCCGCCCCAGCCCCGTCAGCTCAGCCAGCAGACGAGTCGAGCTAACCTACTCTGTTGTTAGCGTGAACGGTTTGACGGGTGGCCTTCAGGGGAAGGGCCGGCCAGTTTGCTGTGCTTCAGGCCGTATCCCAGATAGACCATAATGCCGATGGCAGTCCAGATGACGAATCGAATCCAGGTCACCCATGGGAGAAAGCTCATGAGGCCGAGGCAGGCCAACAGGCCAAGAATGGGGACGACCGGCATGAATGGGAGCCGGAATGGGCGTGGCTGGTTAGGTTTCGTGTAGCGCAGGATCACGACTCCAATGCAGACCAGGACAAAGGCAAAGAGAGTGCCGATGTTCGTCATGTCCGCCGCATCACCAATGGGAATCAAGGCGGCAAGCATGGCCACGCCGACCCCGGTGATAATGGTCGCATAGTGCGGCGTGCCATAGCGCGGATGCACGGTTGAGAGCCAAGGGCTCAAGAGGTGATCGCGCGACATGGCAAAGAATACCCTGATCTGACCCAGCATCATCACTACGAGCACACTGGTAATCCCCGCCACAGCCCCAATCGCCACAATTGCCGCGCCCCACTTGAAGCCCGCCCGGCTCAGCGCTTCGGCCACCGGCGCATGAACATCAATCTGTGACGAGGGAATCAAGCCAGTTAGGACCGCCGCGACGGCAATATAGAGAACCGTGCAGATGCCGAGCGAGGCGATGATCGCGATCGGCAGATCCCGCTGAGGGTTCCTGGCTTCCTCGGCGGTCGTCGAAATGGCGTCGAATCCGATATAGGCAAAGAATACGATGGCCGCCGCGGCCCCGACGCCGGCAAATCCCTGCGGCATGAAAGGCGTCCAGTTGTCCGCATTCACAGCCGGCGTCCCCACGGCAATGAAAAAGAGGATGACCGCGAGCTTCAAACAGACAATGATGCCGGTAGCGCGAGCGCTTTCCTTGATCCCGATAACGAGGATGACGGTGACCAGCAACACAATAATGGCGGCGGGAAAGTTTGCCACGCCCCCATCAGGTCCTCCCGGTGGATGCGTCGCCCAATGAGGCAATTCGATCCCAGCCAGCCTGAGCAGGTTATTGAAATAGCCGGACCAGCCGATGGCCACAGCCACGCAGGCCACGCCATATTCGAGAATCAAGTTCCAGCCGGTGATCCAGGCCAGGAATTCTCCCAGCGTGGCATAGGAGTAGGTATAGGCAGAACCGGCCACGGGAATCATCGTGGAGAACTCTGCATAGCAGAGCGCCGCTAAGGCACAGGTCAGACCGGAAAACACGAAGGACAGAATGATTCCCGGTCCTGCTCCTGGCCGGTACGTATCCCCGACAATAGCAGTGCCGATCAGGACGAAAATGCCGGTGCCGATGATGGCACCAATCCCGAGCGCGGTCAGATCCCAAGCCGTGAGGGTCTTCTTCAAGCGATGATCAGGATGATCTGCGTCTGCAAGGATTTGGTTAATGGACTTGGTTCGGAAGAATTGGCGGATCACTACACCTCCTCTGGCCGCAGGAATGATCCATAGCGTTGTAGGAGCAATGCGCTTCTGCGCCATGCGAGAACGAAGCCGGTAAACTTTTTTAGCATCCTGTTAGGTAGCCCGGCGGCGGGCGGCGCGTAAAAAGGCCTCGAATAATCGCCGGTGGAGAGGATGCCGCTCGAAGAGAAATTCCGGGTGCCATTGGATGCCGAGAAAGAATGGATGCGCCGGAGACTCAATCGCTTCCACGATGCCATCGGGGGCCAGGGCGCTGGCGATCAACGATGGCGCGACAGCTTTGACTGATTGGTGGTGCGAGCTATTCACTCGCATCGACTCCGATCGTACGATGCGACGGAGTAAACTGCCCGGTGTGACCGTGACGGCATGACTGAGATTCGTCGCAGGAGTCGGCTGCCGATGTTGGAGGGGTTTCGCAACTTGGGAGGCGATGTCCTGGTATAAGCTGCCCCCGCAGGCCACATTCATGGTCTGCATGCCCCCACAGATGCCGAGTATCGGGAGGTCGGCCTGTTTTGTCAGCCGGACAATGTCCAGTTCAAAGTTCGCGCGCCGCTCGCTCACGACCCCGAACCGGTAGCGCTGACGTTCACCGTAGAGTGACGGGGGGAGGTCCGGACCGCTTCCGGTCAGGAGAAGTCCGTCAAGCTGCTGCAGGACGCGTCGTCTTGAGGCTCGGCCCGCCACGAGTGGGAGGACCAGCGGGATACCGCCCAATTCTTCGATGGCACGAATATAGCGGGCGCGCAAAAAATAGGTCGGCTCGCGCCCGCCCCATTCCTTCCGATCACCGGCGTTGAAGTCTGGTGTGACGCCGATGATCGGTTTCATCGGCTAGCGGATGGGTTCCGATGCATCGTTCGAATCCGCGACTCCCAGGAAGCGGATGGGCCGATTACCTTGGAGATGATCCGGGGTAATGATATACGTGCCGTAGAGCGTAGTGCTCCAGACTTTCTTTGCCGCGTTTTCGTCGAAGCCGGAAAACGTATAGGTGAGTCCTCCGACAACCCCTCCACCGATGGCGAAGGCCAGCTTCAGTGGAAGATACACGAGCGTGGAGAGGCCGGCTGCCGCTTGCATGCCCGCGCTTGATGCGTTGCCCCCTTCGCTGATCCCGCTCGACGAAGTCGAGGTGCTATCCTGGCTCCAAGCCGCTGGCACCATTGTAACGGTACACAAGGCCAGGAGCATGAAGGCTGCTACCAGCTTAAAGCCAGAGGCTATGCGCCGGTGATTGGATGACGATGCGTATGTGTTCACAGATAATCCTCCTTCTTCGACAGAACGAGCTGAGCGGCAGTGGTCGAGGCCACAGCGCCCACCTACGATTCAGGGTTAATGGGTTATAACAAATTCAACTCCGATTGCAACCCCCCTGCCTTGCGCGGCAATTAGAACGCAGTCGCATCTCCCTGCACGAGATCCAGTTCAGACGCGACGTACGACGCAATGAAGTCTCTCCGCCTGATGACCGTGTCTCTGACTTCAGCGATCCATGTCTCGCCTCCGAGACATTGGTTCTCTTGCGTAATGCCGGCTCGCAACAGTAAGTCGAGCTTGCACCAACAGACTGCCTGGGTAAACAGCTCATGGGCCCGTTCCTGATGCGATGGACGATCTTCAGCTGAAAGATCGATCAGGGCCCTGGTTAACCAACGGGAAAAATCAATATCGGCGCTGAGCGCATCAATCTGGCTTTGAGTGATCGCGACATCAACCTGGATCCCGCCCTTCCAGCTCCGTTTCTTGACGTTGAAGACACAGGAGGAGGTGAAGGGTCGCCCCTCCACCGGCTGTGGTCCGACAAACAAGGTCACTCGGAACTGAGAAGGCTCTGGTGCATGTTCGGCTGCCATGGCGCCCATTGTAGCACGAGCTCCTGCCCCAGATTGCCGTTTCATTGACGGGCTTGGGACGCCGACGATAAGATGCCATCCGTGATGAACACGGCTCTACACCAGCGCGTCCGCGAGATTCAGCAGGCACTCCGTGATGCCGAGATCGATGGCTGGCTCTTCTACGATTTCCGCGGGAGCGACCCCCTCGCCTATCGCATCCTCCAACTCGATCCTACGCTCCATGTGACGAGGCGATGGTACTATTGGATTCCGGCGCAGGGAGTTCCCGTCAAGCTGCTGCACCGCATCGAGCCTCACGTGCTGGATCCATTGCCGGGACAGGCCGACTGCTACGTGTCGTGGGAACAGCAACGACAAATCCTTGCGCGCCTGCTCGCTGGCGCGCTCCGCGTCGCCATGCAATATTCCCCGCTGAACGCGGTGCCCTATGTGTCGCGTGTGGATGCCGGCACGATCGAGTTGATCAGAAGCTACGGCGTCGAGGTGGTCAGTTCGGCGGATTTGATTCAGACGTTTGAAGCGCGCTGGACGGACCGTCAACTCGAATCGCATCAGTTCGCCGCCGCCGCGCTCCGGCGCATCGTCGACGAAACGTTCGGCCATGTGCACGAGACGGTATTGCACGGCCGCGGTCTCACTGAATATGGCGTGCAGCAGTTTATTTTGGCTCGTATCGGTGATGCCGGAATGGTCACGTCGAGTGCACCGATCGCTGCCGTTAATGCCCATAGCGCCGACCCCCATTATGGGCCGGCCGAAACAGGTTCTGCCGCAGTCACCCGCGATGCATTGCTCTTGATCGATCTCTGGGCCAAACGAGCGGAGGCCGGTGCGGTCTACGCCGATATCACCTGGACCGGCTATATCGGTCAAACGGTGCCGACGAAACATCGTGCGATCTTCGACTTGGTCCGGCAGGGCCGGGACGCGGCCTTGACCTTTGCCAAAACAGAAATTGCGGCAGGCAATCGCCCCTTCGGCTGGGAAGTCGACCAGGCCTGCCGACAGGTCATCCAACAGGGAGGCTATGGCGAACAGTTTGTCCATCGTACGGGCCATTCGATCGGCGAAGAAGTTCATGGCAACGGAGCAAACATTGATGGCCTGGAAACACAGGACACCCGCCGACTGATGTCGAGAACCTGCTTTTCAATCGAACCAGGGATCTACTTGCCAGGCGAGTTTGGGATCAGAAGCGAACTGGACGTGTATCTGGCTGACCGTGAAGCCTTGATATTTGGGTTGCCGTTGCAGAACGAGATTGTACCGATTTTCTAGCCTCCGTCCCTTCCTTGACAGTGCCTCCTACTGGCCTATAAAGTTGATTCGGTTCTCAAAAGGCAGGGCCGACGTCGATTTATCGGAACTGAGAAAAAAGGAACTACGCCATGTTTGGTACCATGGGGATCTCAGAACTCATCATTATCCTTGTCATCGTCCTCATCATATTTGGGGCGGGAAAGCTTCCGCAAATCGGTGAAGGGGTCGGCAAGGCACTCAAAGGGTTCAAAAAAGAAGTTAACGAGATTCCACCGTCGGAAGTAGTGCAGCCCGAAACGAATCAGCCGGCTCCCATGCAGGTCCAGTCAACAGTCCAAGGATCGCCGGGACCGGTGATGACACCAGGGCAAACTCCGGCTGCCCTGAAGCCCACAGCGCCCTATACGCCGGGACCGGAACTGACTCCTGGGACTACCGCCGCCTTGATGTACAACATGGCGGCTCCGCCCCAGCCAGCTCGGACGACAGCCCAGTCAGTTTCGGCCCAATCAACGGGGCAGGGTCAGCAGCCCCCTACCATGGAAGAGCGTGCGGCTGCTCCCACGCCGATGATGAAGGCGCAGTACCCGCCGCTTCCAGCTAGCGCTCAGGCCAAACCGGTAGCTAATCGCCCGTCGGCCATCGTGAACAAGGATGCCGTAGCCCGTGTCCAGGCACAGCAGGCGGCGATGAAAGCGAAGGCCGCGCAGCCGGCCGGCGTCTCCCCTCAAGACATGCAGAGTTTGGGCGAGGGACTTGGCGACGTATTGCGGACGTTCAAACAGGCCGTTGCCGATGTCCGCAGTTCAGTCGATCCCGAGATGCGCACGATCCAAGCGGAGATGGATTCGGCGCAGAAAGAGTTCCAGCAATCTCTTGAAGCGGCCAAAGAGCTACCCCCCTTGCACGAAGAGCCTCCTAAGCAAGCGTGAGCCGGGGGAATGGAGATGCCAGTCTGCCTGACACCTGCACCCGGCTCTGGTGCATGTCCTCTCGCACCATCGGATGGTCAGTCATTGCCGTCATCCTCTCTCTCGCGGGCTGCGTCCAGGACTCTCCACCGTCATCGAAGGATCGAACGGTCTCGCTACTGCTGGAGTTGCTTCACGATGAGCGGCCAGAGATGCGGCGAACGGCAGCAGAGTCTCTGGGCAAGATCGGCGACCCACGAGCCGCAGACTCCATTCTCCCCCTTGTGCATGATCCCGCATCAATCGTCCGTGAAGCGGCGGTCACAACGATAGGACGATTGAAGCCCCCAGCCACCGAAGCAGTGATGCTCCTATTGACGCAGGCGCTAGAAGACCCTTCCGAATCGGTCAGGCAAGCGGCGGTTGTGGCGATCGGCGAGGCCGAGCCAGACCCCCGATTGTTGGAGCCAGTTGTTGGCTTACTGCAATCCTCAGATGGGTCAATCAGGAACGCGGCAGTGCGGGCATTGTTGCAAGTCGATGCGAGCCAATGGGTTCCTGCACTCGTTGCAATAGGACATGATTCCGATGCAGAGGTTCGTCAAGGAATTGTGGCGGTGCTGGGTGAATGGGGAGGGGCAACGGCCTCACCTTGGCTCAGAGAACGTTTAGCCCAAGATCCCTCGCCCGGGGTGCGAGCCGAAGCGGCCTACCGCCTGGGAGTCCTCAGTGATCGTGATGCAAGGACCGCCCTTGAAACGGCGGTGGCAAAGGATGTCGATACTGGGGTGCGCCGCTGGGCGAAACGGGGAACTTAAGAAGCCTTCACGCGGGAACGATTCAACGCGCTGACGAGTTCGATAAGTTCCTTGCGGGTCTTTTCGTCGATATCGACAAATTGGACGCCCATTCCTGGAAACAGTAGGTGCCGTTCAGGCTTGTTGCGAGTCCAGACGACTTTTGCTTTAGCCTTGTGCCTTTCCCAGGGACGATCGGGCAGTGCAAACTCGACGTCCAGTTCTGTGCCGGGAGACAGCGGGGTGCTGCTCTCGATGAATAGCCCGCCTGCACCGATGCCGCCGGTTAAACTGTCGAACTGTTTGCCTTCTGGGGTCGTGTAGCGAACCTTCACGGCGAGCGGAGCTCTTGGATGATCCCGGGCATGGGCGAATCGCGTGTCGTCGTCGCCGGCCAGAACCTGCTCGATGACATCTCTCCATGGCGTTGTGCCAAGCAATTCCCCTGTAACGGCATAGAGGGCGACCACTTCCAGGTCGTCATCTATCTCAAGCATTTTCCCCTCATGCCCTTCTGTCGTGGTTACGGAAAACCTCATGGTCAGATCCTTGTATTGAACCGTGGGACGGTTCGGTTGCAGACAAATATGTTTCAGGCTGGTTGGCCGGCAGGATGGATTTCACCAATTCCAGCACACGGCGACGGATGTCCGGGTTAATCTCCGTAAAGCGCACCCCCATGCCGGGGCTAAATGTATATTGGTCTGCTTTAGGGCAGACCCACGCGACAAGGCCTTTCGCCGGCACCCACTCTGACGGCTTTTCCGGCAGCGAAAATTCAAGGACAAGTGTGGTGCCGACCGGCAAAGGGTTGTGGCTTTCGACAAAGAGCCCGCCTCCCCCGATGCCGCCCGCGAGACTTTCAATCCGGCAGCCATCCGGGGTCTTGTATTTAACGGGGAACGTGAGTGTCACGCGCGGCTCATTCCTGGCTTCTTGACCCGTCCGAGGGTTGCGATAGAGCAATATCTGATCGATGACAAAGTCCCAGGACAGATTGCCCATGGACTCACCGTTACTACCCAGGAGGGTGATTACTTCACGGGTTGCGTCAAGGTCGAGGGCTTTGCCTTTGTGCCGAAGGCTTGAAGACACTGGATACTTCACGCATCCTCCGCGTTCACGAGTGACAAAGCCAGTATAGCGCAGCATTTTATCTTGTCGAGGGAAAGCGTAAATATGGTGGGCCCGGCATTGGCTGGAAGAAAAAATCGGTCAGGGGGGCTGACTGTACCTGAGAAGGGAGTTGCCATTCATAGCACAGTCAGCGCCAGGATGGCCTTGCCTGGTTGCACGAGAAAACAATACGTACCTACACTGGCTTATGCTGTCTTTATATCCTTGTCCTGCTCGAAGATTCGAATGGGAGGATGCTTGCCGATGATGGCATCCTCGGTGATGAGGACCTCTTTGATCTGCTTTTGCGATGGGGCGTCATACATGACGTCCAGCATCACGTCTTCGAGAATGGCGCGCAAGCCGCGAGCACCCGTTTTCTGGATAAAGGCTTTTCGCGCAATCGCCGCCAGTGCACCTTCTGTAAACTTGAGCTTCACTTTTTCGAAAGAAAGCAACTTCTCGTACTGTTTCGTGAGCGCGTTTCTCGGTTCGGTCAAAATTCGAATGAGGGCGCGTTCATCTAGCTCATCCAGGGTGGCCACAACCGGCAGCCGACCGACGAACTCAGGAATTAAGCCGTATTTGAGGAAGTCCTCCGGTTGAACCTTCGCGAACAGTTCACCGAGCCTGATCTCGTTTCGCCCGCGAATCTCAGCTCCGAATCCCATCGCCTTTTGATTCAACCGTTGTTCAATAATGTGTTCGAGTCCGACGAACGCTCCGCCGCAGATGAACAGGATATTGCTCGTGTTGACCTGAATGAACTCTTGGTGCGGATGTTTGCGCCCGCCTTGAGGCGGCACGTTGGAGACGGTTCCTTCAATGAGCTTGAGCAGCGCCTGTTGTACCCCTTCGCCCGAGACATCGCGGGTGATGGAGGGGCTATCACTCTTGCGGCTGATCTTATCGATTTCATCAATGTAGACGATGCCGCGCTCGGCCCGTTCGACATCGTAGTCGGCGGCTTGCAGGAGCTTGAGAATGATGTTTTCCACGTCTTCGCCGACATACCCCGCTTCTGTGAGCGTAGTGGCATCGGCCAGCGTGAAGGGGACATCCAGATACTTCGCGAGGGTTTGGGCCAACAGCGTCTTCCCTGTGCCCGTGGGCCCCAGCATGAGAATATTCCCCTTCTGAAGCTGCACGTCGTCAACATCTTTGTTCTTGACCGAGATTCGCTTGTAGTGATTATGAACGGCCACTGCGAGAATTTTCTTGGCCCGCTCCTGCCCCACGACGTATTGATCCAAGTGGTGCTTGATTTCCACCGGCTTTTTGAGCTTTGACGAAATCTCTTCTTTGGCTTCTTCCCAATCCTCGGCAATGATGTCGTTACAGAGGTTGACGCATTCGTCGCAGATGTAGACGGTGGGTCCGGCAATCAATTTGCGGACTTCGTCGCGGCTCTTTCCACAGAATGAGCAGCGGAGATGTCGATCCATCTTGTCCTGTTTAGCCATGTGTCCTCCTCGCTACTTGTCCTTGGGCGCGTCTTTCCCTGCGTCGCTGCTGACGGCCTTGAGGAGCTTCGGAGGCCTCGTGATGACTTCGTCGATGAGACCGTACTGCTTGGCTTCTTCTGCGGACAGGAAGTAGTCCCGTTCGGTGTCCTGGGAAATCTTTTCCAGAGGCTGGCCGGTATGTTTGGCCATGATCTCATTGAGCCGTTCGCGGATTTTCAAGATCTCTCTGGCATGAATATCGATTTCGGTGGCTTGCCCCTGAAACCCGCCCATCGGCTGGTGGATCATGACCCTCGCATTCGGCAGAGCGAATCGCTTGCCTTTGGTTCCGGCGGCAAGCAAAAAAGCCCCCATGCTGGCGGCCTGTCCCAGGCAGATGGTGTTGATCGGAGGTTTCACATACTGCATGGTGTCATAAATGCCCAATCCTGCCGTGACGCTCCCGCCGGGGGAGTTGACGTAGAGATTGATGTCTTTTTCAGGATCCTCCGCTTCGAGGAACAAAAGCTGGGCAATAATCAGGTTGGCAAAGACGTCGTCGATTGGCGCACCGAGAAAAATGATCCGATCTTTTAAGAGCCGGGAGTAAATGTCGTAGGCACGTTCGCCTCGGTTCGTCGTTTCAATGACAATGGGAACCAGCATGCACGTCGTTCCTTTCCGCTTACAGCCTGTTGAAGCGAGGGGCGAGGTAGCCCGCACTTCAGTATTACCCCTGAATCACGGCATTGCGATACACAAAGTCCAGAGCTTTGTCCGCCAAAATCCTGGCACGTAATTCATCGATAGACTCTTGCCCGCCGGCCTTGACCATTTTGACGAGATCGGCAGCCGGCATCTTAAGTTCCGATGCCAACCGCATGACTTCTGCGTTGAGATCGTCCTGGGTGACCGTCAGCCCCTCTTTCTCGGCGATCGCTTCTAAAATGAGCCCGAGTTTTACGCGGCGCGCCGCTTCGTCCCGATGTTCCTGGCGAAGGGCTGCAAGATCCTCCGTGCCGGGGGCTTCCTGGACAGCACCTTTTTGTTGCTGTTGCTGCACGTGCTGGCGAATGATGGCCTCCAGCTCTCGCTCTACCAGGGTTTCCGGAAGATCAAAGTGATGGGTTTCTACTAGCCGCTTGATGATCGTATCCTTATAGGTATCTTCGATCTCTCGCTTCAGCGCCTGTTCCATCCCGCCCTGCAACTTGTCTTTGATTTCCTGCAACGAGGCGTAGGGGCCGCAGTCTTTGGCGAATTCATCGTCCAACGCAGGCAGCTTCTTCTCTTTGACGGCTTTTAACGTCACGGTGAACAGCACCGTTTTGCCTGCGACGCGAGGATCAGGATGACTTGCTGGATATGGTTGGGGAATCTCGATTATGTCGCCTTCTTTCTTGCCCACGACATGCGAGTCGATCTGTAATCCCAGGACGGACGCGTTTGATCCGACCTTGTAGAGCTGGCCTTCTTTCTTCGTCCCCTCCAGTGGTGTTCCATCAAGGGTGCCCTGCACATCCAGCACGATAAAGTCCCCGCCCGCGATGGCATGACCGGCCGGGGCGGCCTCCAGGCGCGCCTGTTGTTCGCGCAAGACCTCGAGACCTCTGGCAAGCTGCTCCTCGGTAACGGTACGCTTGTCTGGTTTGAGCGAGATAGGACTCGGTGCTTTGTAGTCCCGCAATTCGATCGTCGGTTTGATTTCGACGGTCGCGGTAAACGTGAATGGCTCGTCCTTCTTGATCTTGACTCGTTCCAGCGGGGGAATTTCGACGAGAACCGGGATAATTCCCGCTTGGCGGACGGCCTTCTCGTAGAAGTCCGGCACGATGTTTCGAATCACGTCCTCTTCCACGGCTTTAGCATAGCGCTTTTCCAGCAAGGCCAATGGCGCCTTGCCGGGGCGAAATCCCGGGATGTTGACCTGGCGGTTCAACTCAACGTACGCGCGGGCAAACCGTTGCGCAACCTCGTCTGCCGGCACCTCGATCTTGAGGGCACGTTTCATCGGTCCTAGTTCGGTCACTTCCATTTTCATGGCTGGTACTACCCTTATCTTGTAAGAAGCCTTACAGCGGCCACTGCGCGGTCGCAGCCGTCCGTGGTTTGGTGCGAGCGGAGGGACTTGAACCCCCACGGTTACCCACGAGATCCTAAGTCTCGCGCGTCTGCCAGTTTCGCCACGCTCGCATGGTGCGGTCTGCTGGAGCTCACTCCCGCATGATGAGCAAACAAGCGAAATGACTCAATAGCGTAGGTCTTTTGTACCGTTGGATGTATCCTACTGTCAACCCATACTCCCGGGGGAGAGGGCTTGGCGTGAAAGAAAAGGCTGCCCGGCCAACTCTTGCCCCCTCCTCCCGAATCAGTACTTGGTAGCACCTCGGTCTTATGGAGGATATACTGTTCAAGACTACATGCGCGGCTCCGCTCCTTACCGTACACGCCGCGAGAGGAAGAAGCAGGCCGTGAGAATGAGCGGGGATCGGACCCGGGCCGATTCTCCTCCGCTGTGCTTCATTGTCTCCCCTGAGACCTCTGTCCTTGAATGAGGTGTATGATGCGAGTGCTTCTCCTCTCCGTTTCCTGCATGTTGCTTTTCCTGCCAGATCCGTCCTGGGCCTATCGAGATTATTTTACAGCAGATCAAAAAGCACAACTCGCCAAGGTCCAGACGATCTTGATCGATGTCATCGCCCTTACCGACAAGGGAACAGCCGATGTGGGACCAATTGCCGAAATCGCTACGCGCCGCCTCGGCGAACTGGGCTATACGGTAGTGCAGGATCGCACCAAGCCCCACGATGCAGTTTTCAAGGTGAAATGTGAACAACGAAAAACCTGGGAAGGGACTACTGTGGCTGGTGGCGATGCGGACTTGCCCGACGCTCCGTCACGGCTCTGGAAGGGGCCAGCGTGCCAATTGACCTATCTTTTGGGAGACATGAAAGTCAAATGGCAGCGGGAAGTACGCACCGACTTTGACGATGCGGTCACGGCAGCCCAATCCGCGCATGCGGGAGAATCAGGCGCCTACGCAATGGGGAAACTACAAGACGGCTTGGAGAAATACGAATTCCCGTTGCTCTTGACGGCAGAATGGGGCCAGCCTGATCGACTGCTCAAGCTCCTGGACTCTGCAGAGACCAGTCAGGCACGCAAGATAAAGATCATCTCCCTGCTCGGCGAAATGCAGGCCGACGAAGCACTGCCCAGGCTGAAGCAAGCGCTGCAGGATCGAGATTTGGTGAAGCAGGCATTGGCCGCGATGGGCAATCTCGGGAGAGAGGGCATCCCGCTGTTGGTTGAGATCATGACGACGTCACCGGATCTTGAGGTGCAAACCGCAGCAGCCAAGGGGTTGGGCCAACTCGGTGGGCTACATGGGGACGCCTCGGTCGTGCCGCCGCTGCTGGCCAAGCTGAAGGACCCCAAGACGGACTGGTCTGTGCTCACGGAAGTCGCCTGGGCCTTGGGGAAAATTCCGGACAAGCGATCGATCCAGCCGCTCTACGACCTGGACAAGAAGCTGCAAGCCATGCGCGATCCGGAGAACGTGCCGTTGAAGAAGCTCAAAGAAGCGGTGTTCTGGTCGATCAAACAGTGCGACACGTGGGATCAGTTCAGCTAATTGGCAACCCTCCGGCAGGTGCTTCTCGTCCTCCGAGCCGGTCGAGAGGTCCCCGGAGATTTAAGGCGGGCACCTGCCCAGCCCCAACTCCTGCTCCAGGATCTCCGGCATATTCGGCAGCGACTGCCATCCTCACATGCCGTGAATGTGGAGTGCCGTTCGTACCGTTATTTGCCGAGCAGGCCGTCCAGCGTGCTATCGACTTTTCCCATTGCCGCACCGGACTTATCCGATGCGTTCTGCATGGTCTGATCGACCTGGCCTTGCACCTTGCCCACAGCCTTTTGCTTTTGCTCTGCCGCCATCGATTCGGCCTTTGATTTCTTCTCAGCCACCAGGTTTTTCGCGCGCTGTTGCTGCTCGGCTGCCGCTGCAGTGGCTTTTGATTTTCTGCTCTCGACCATATCCTTGGCCTTCTGCTTTTCGTCCGCCACTGCCTGCTGCGCGTTAGCTTTTTCAGCCTGAACCGCTTCTTTGGCAGCCTGCTTGTCCTGGTTGGCCTGCTGCACGACGGCGGATTTCATTTCGCCCAGCGTGGGTGACGGTTGGGTTTGAGCCATGGCGCTGGTGTTGACAAGCACAGCCATCGTGGCGGTGAAAACGGTTGCTAGGATTGTATTCATGGTGATCCCTTCCATAACGGGCGAGGGAGTGGTCAACCGCTCCCTCGCCCCAAATGTATTAGGTGAACCGCGTTTCCTACCTCGTGACGCGCACTTCGACGCGACGGTTCTTTGCGCGGTCGGCATCGGTCGTATTCGGTGCCACCGGCTTCGTGTCCGCATAACCAGCCGTGGTTGAGGAACTGAGACCGCCCTCGCCGAGAGCCTTCGCCGCATTTGCCGCACGGGCTTCAGAGAGTTCCTTGTTCGTGGGGAACTTCTTCTTCAACGAGCTGCGGATCGGTCGGTTATCGGTATGGCCATCTACCGCGACTTTGTATTCCGGGAAATCTTTTAAGATCGCGCCCACCTGCTTGAGCGCGTCGACACCGGCTGGCTTGAGTTGATCTTCGCCTGACCCAAAGAGATAGCCGGATGCCAGGTTGATCAGGAGGCGCTCGTCGTTCAAATCGACCGTAATCGTACCTTTCTCGATTTGAGGACGGAGGGCCTTCACAAGGCTGCGCTGGGCCTCTTTCAATTTGGCCATTTCACTCGATAAGTCTCCGCGCAATCCAGCGAGCTCCTTGTCACGATCGGCCAACAGGCGCTCCAACTCAGCCACCCGCTGTTTGCATGCCGCAAGGTCAGCAGCGAGCTTGTCCTTGTCTCCAACGGCGCTGCCCATTGCCGCCAGTTGGGCCTCAAGCTCTGCAATCCGGCGTTTGGCCGAGGCCAGCTCGGTCGCAAGCTTGTCCTTGTCGGCTCCGCTGGCTTGCGCCGCTGCGAGCTGCCGCTCAAGGTCGGAGGCATGCGCCTTGGACTGATCCAGGCTGCTCTGTGCCGCAGACAACTGGCTAGCCAGTTTCGCGGAATCGCCGGCACCGGAACGAAGGGAGGCGATCTCACGATCGCGGTCAGCGAGCTGCCGCTCCAAATCGCTCACACGGCTGCTAAGGACGCCATTTTGTTTCTGCGCCGCGGCCAGTTCGTCGGCCAGCCGTTGACGTTCTTTTTCTAGCGCAGCAAGGCGGGCGGCCATGTCCTTGGAGGCGTTGTCGGCATCCCACTGGTTGCGATGACGGTATTCATATCCTCCATCGCAACAGATGGGGGTCCAATCGCTGGCTGAAGCATTGCCGGCCACTGTGAGTAGGCCGATCGCGACGACGGCTACCTTGGTCATGTTCATGCGGGTCTCCTTTTTGGTGAGTTGGGCACATAGATATTTAGAGCGGGGTCGTAGATCAATGTCGTTCCTTCAGGGCATCGCGAATTTCCATCAAGAGCCTCTCTTCGTTCGTAGGGCCAGCGGGTAGTGGCGGAGGTGCCTCCTTCTTGAACCGATTTACTTGCTTGACCAACATGAAGATTGCGAGGGCGATGATAATGAAGTCAAACGTCGCCTGAAGGAAGACGCCGTAATTGATGGTGGGAGTTCCTGCCGCTTTGGCTGCCGTCAGCGACGGTTGAGGTGTGCCGGACAGATTAATGAACAGACTGGAAAAGTCCACTTTCCCCATCAGTAATCCAAGGGGAGGCATGAGCACATCGCTCACCAGCGACGACACAATCTTTCCGAAGGCCCCTCCGATGATCACTCCGATCGCCATATCGAGGACGTTGCCCCGCATGGCAAAATCTCGAAATTCTTTCAGCATAAATCTTCCTCCCTTTAGGAGCCTGTCTGACATTGACCGTTCTACTGCGGCAAACGATCCGCGACCATCTGCGTCGTTCTCGGCCCGGAAAAATTCTCAATGTATTTCAGCGAATACACCTCCGGTTTTTCCGAGCCTGCGGCCTCGCAGTTGGCCGCGTCTCCTTCGCCTCGTCACGAAGGCAATGTCGGACAGGCTCCCAGAGTCCAGAGATGAACGGTACACCTATCGCTTGCGAGTTGTGTCGAAGTTATACCCAAGGGTCCAAAGATACATATTGTCCGTATCCCCCGTCCCCCTCGCCGGATTGCTGTTATATCGTGTCGTGACTTGGAAGCCGCTCACAAGGCCCTCGAAAATCTTAAACCGCACACCGTTGTCCATTGTGAGGTAATAATTCTTGGTGTTTTGCAGTGACGGGTAGAACTCACTGAAATGGTACAGCGTGACTCGCTCGTCAAGCAGCGGCCAGTTGAACTTTACGGACCCGCGGCCACGAGTTGAGGCGCCGTCGTTACCCATCCGGAAATCTTCGTTGAAGTAGGAGATACCGGCTTCCGCATAGAGCGTCATGTCCTTGAGGATGCCGCTGAAATCGCCTCGGTCGACAAATTGGTAGCCGGGGCCGGTCGCGAGGGCGGTTCGCATCTTAAGATCCTGGAACGTATCGCTTTCAAAGTAGGCAGATGCGAACCAGAAAAAACGTTTGGTGAGAAAAAAGTCCAGCTTAATCGTCCCGCGCGCATTCCGAGCAATGAGGACGTTGGCGTTGTCACCATAGACGTAGCGGCCGTTGATCGACAGGCGGAGCTGCTCACTCCGGGCCACAAAGTCTCCGAGCAGGCTGGCATTTCTCAGATGGCTGTTCCCGGTTGTTTGCGAAAACCCGCCTGTTAAACTGCCCGCATAGATCACCGGCGGCTGCATGACAGGGTTGACCGAGGTGACCGAGTCCATCGGGACTGTGAGCGTTCCCTGCATCGGTTCTGCCTTGAGGCGCAAGGTGCCAGGCTCTCCAGCCTCGGCCGTTCCGATAAGGGTCGTACCCTCTTTCAAATGAAATGGAATCGGGTGTGAGACTGTGAGCTTACTGACTTCGGCCCACTTGAGCTTGATGATCGCTCCAGCCGAAACGCTCTTGATCTCAAGAATACCACCGTCCATTCCCACCACTTCTCCATAGATCACGCTGCCGTCCTTCAACGTCACCACGTCGAGTGGTGCGGGAGCTACTGTGGTAGCCGCAATCGCTGGAGTATCAGCGGCCGAAACAAGTCTCGGCGTCATGAGACAAGCCAAAAGAATAAGAAGCCAGAATCCCTGCTTCATCGAACCCTCCCCATGAAAATAATTACATTATTACCGAGAGCGCATGGTTCTCAAGCAGGAAACGATGACGACATGATGAATGGCAAAACAATCTTCATGCGCGCCGCGCGTATGTTGGCGCAGTGAAGCAAAGTCAATGCCGTTGGTATGGATCGGCCAATTTCATTGAAAATACCTACGTTGCGGGCTTTGGCATATACATGAGAGGAGGCATTGTCCTGCATCCGTGTGGCTGATTTGATCTTGCGGAGGGCATTTCGCCACAGAGCGACGGCGAAAGAATTGGGTCAACTTCGAATACGGAGGGAAGATGGGTGCGGAGAGTGCGCTGGCCGTGGGTAGGGGATGGTCAGCTACTTTTCACTCGCGCTTCTCCTATCGTCCCAGGAGTCCTTTCAGAAAGTCCTGGCCTTTTCGCTTGAGGTCATCCGGTTTAGTCGAGCCTTTGAGCAGATCGCCCAATGCTTCTTTGACTTTCTCCTGCACCTGTTCCTGAACCTTGCCCGCCAAGGCTTTCGAATCCACTCCATACAACGGTGCTCGCACGGTTCCGGTGATCAGCAAGGGCACACTCAACCGTCCTCCGACGAGCGCGAGTCTAACGGCCGGGGACGAACCAGCGATTTTCTGACTGAGGGCTTGCGACAGATTCAGCTTCACCTTGAGGTTTACGGTTTGATCAAAGCCGATAATTCCCTCTCCCGTGGCTTGAAAGTCGTGGCTGTCTATCAGCAGCCGTTGGACGTTGATGATGCCCGCCTTAACCGCCAGGTCCGTCTCGATCGTCGAGAAGACCGTGGCCGTCACATTGTCTGGTGACAGGCCGACGACCTGGAGGCGCGAGAGCGCTTCCTGTATCAGATTGACACCCTCGATCTTGCCGTCCCTTACCGCTACATGACCAACGCTCTCCAGCGCTTTGGTCAAATCCTGCAGAGAGAATCCCCGTCCGCCCATGGTGAAGTCCATGCCGGCCGTTCCACTGATCGCGACTTGATCCGAACCAAGTGCGTCGAGTGCCGGACCGAGCTGGAGGCCTTGCACGATGACCTTCCCACTGAATGGTGGTGCCGCTGGGTCCAGCGTTATTCCCGCCTGGGCCTTTGTGTGTCCACCAAAGAGTTGAAATGATAGATTGTTGACCCGAGCCTCTTGCCCCTTCAATTCTACGGCTATTTGCAAGCCCTTGATGTCGACTGGTTTTTTAAGCGATAGGGCCAGCGGCACATCAGCCGTGTTGATAGTCGGCGACGTGAGGTTGATGTTGGCGCGCCCACCGACGACCGTGCCCTTGACGTTCAGGACGGAGTTTCCCAGCACGACATCGAGTCCGAGGTCTGTCACGTCCGCGAGTTCCAATGGCTGGACTCCTTGCGGTAACGGGAATTTGGTCTTCGCCGTGACATGAACATTCTTCACGGTTACTGGCTTGGCCAGCGGCAGGGCTATTGGCGCATCGGCCGTGTTGATCAGGGGAGATGTGAGCGTCGCGTTCAGGCTCCCGCCCACGAGACTACCCTTGAGGGCCATCGCAATCTTGCCCAGGCTGAGGTCGAAGGCGAACTGTTTCATATCAAGCGTATCGACAAGCGGGCCGAACGAGCCGTCCAGTTTTACTGGAATATTGTGGGGCTGCACGGTTGCAGCGAGATGCAGGGTTGGGGTCTCGCCCAGATGCACGGATGTGAGCAGCCCATCGAGATCGCTGATCCGGTATTCCGTTGGTTTCGGCGTGGATTCGTCGCGATAGGTGAGGGTGCCCCCTGTGATAGAGACGCGGTCCACCGCCAGCAGGGCAAGCACTTGCAGTGGATTGCCGGTTGGTTGTGATGAAGCCTCGGGTTGGCCGGGTGAAGATGTTGCCGGGGCCTTCGGCCCGATCGTCGAGAGGTTCATCTCGCCCTTGCGGTTCTTAATGATGGTGATGAGCGGATCTCGTAGTGTGATCTCTTCAACTTCGACCTTCTTACTCAGGAGCGGCATCAGTTTTACGCCTATGTCAAGCGAAGTGAGTGACGCAAAGGGGCCGGAGCCAAATGCGGGATCATCCTGCACCGTGAGCCCCGCCACACGAACACCGATACGGGGCCAAATGGTCAAGCGGATGTCGGTGAGGATAATCTGGCGATTGAGCGCCTCTTCGATCAGTGGCTTATACTGGTTTTGGTATTTGTTCAGGTCGATGAGAAAGGGCAGAGCGAGGAGGGTTGCCGCCACAAGGACGACCAGGATACCCAGCCCGACAAAAATTTTCATCGCCACACCTCCCTTTGAATTCCTTGCAGTATAGGAAGGGGACCCAGGAGGGTCAATGCCATGGCAATTGGCATAGGTTGTCACCTTGCTGGTCATCGGACCGCGTGTTAAGATGCCGCCTCGCGAAAATCGGTGCGGAGAGGTGCGAGAGTGGTCGAATCGACATGCTTGGAAAGCATGCGTCCCAGCAATGGGACCGTGGGTTCAAATCCCACCCTCTCCGCCAAAACTCAGACAAGGCAAAAGTAAGAAGTTAAAAGGCAAACGTGTCGGTCCTATGTGCCCCCTACTTTTTCCTTTTTACTTTTAACTTCGGGTACGGGGCTGGGCCCTGTGCAACAGAACCCTGTGAACCCCGCCAGGTCCGGAAGGAAGCAACGGTAAGCGGTCAGTTCTGTGTGCCGCAGGATCACCTGGCCCCACTTTTCAACGTGAGGCATGAGACGAGCGGCTAGAGGCGATAGGTTAAAAGGAATGTCCGAACCTCTCGCTCCTCACCCTGCGCCTCTTGCCACATAAAATTATGGATTACCAAGTTTCTGCCAGGAAATATCGGCCGGGCACGTTTGATGACGTGATCGGACAACCACACGTGGTTCAGACGCTGGTCAATTCCGTCACCACAAAACGCATTGCCCAAGCCTATCTCTTTTCCGGGACCCGCGGCGTGGGGAAAACCACGGTCGCGAGAATTCTCGCCAAGGCGCTCAATTGCGAGAACGGACCGACCGGCACGCCCTGCGGCACCTGTTCCAACTGCCTCGAAATCGCGCAGGGAACTTCCGTCGACGTCATGGAAATCGATGGAGCGTCCAATACGAGCGTGGACGACGTGCGCGAGATTCGCGAGAACGTTAAGTTCGCCGCGTTTCGCGGAAAGTACCGGGTCTATATCATCGACGAAGTCCACATGTTGTCGAACTCGGCCTTCAACGCGCTGCTGAAAACGCTGGAGGAGCCGCCGCCGCATGTGGTGTTTATCTTTGCCACTACCGAAATTCACAAAATTCCGGCGACGATTCTGTCCCGCTGTCAGCATTACAACTTTCGGCGAATTGCGCGAGCCGAGATCGTCGAGCGGCTGCGCCATGTCGTCGAGCAGGACAAGATCGTGATCGAAGAACGGAGCCTGATGGCGCTCGCCAGGGCCAGCGAAGGCAGTATGCGCGATGGGTTGAGCCTGCTCGACCAGGCCGTGGCGTTCGGCGGCAAAACGATCGTGCATGCGGACCTGGAAGCCCTGCTGGGAGCGGTTCCACAAGAGTTAGTCCGCGCCATGGTGCAGGCGGTGACGGCCCAAGAGAGCGCCGCGGCGCTTCGTGTATTAGCGCAACTGTTAGACCAGGGACATGATCTACGAGCCTATTGTGCGGAAGTCGTCGAGTATCTGAGAAATATGCTGGTCGTGTCGGTGGTCCCCTTGCCGCAAGAGCAGCAGGGCTTAATCGAGTCTTCCGCGGAAGACTTGGCGCAGATGGCAGCCGATGCCCGCTCGTTCTCCCCGGAACAGCTTCAAGAGCTCTTCGCGATCTTTACGCAAGCGGAAGACTCGCTCAGGCTCAGCGCCCATCCACGGTTCGTACTCGAAACGGCGGCCATACGTGCCACGAGGCTGTTACGTCGAGCGGCCGAGAAGCCGGTGCAAGCAGTACAGCCACCGACAGCACGCCCTCCTCTACAGACTCCTGTGCGCCCGAGCCCACCGGTCTTGCCCGCTCGGCCCGCAGAGACAACGCCCTCCTCGCGACCAAAGCCTCCGCAATCGAAACCTCCTGCTATCGCGAATACGACGTCTCCAGACGTCCAACCCCTTGGGGCTGCCGGTGAAGTACCGGTTTCGATACCTGTGACCTCGCCTCCGAATGAGGAAAACCGTCCCGCCGTGACGCTCAATTGGGAACAGGTCCAGGAGGAAGTGGCCAACGCCTCGTCCAGGATTGCCGCCTTCCTGGAGCGAGGACGGTTTGTGGGCGTAGACGGCCATATCGTGACTATTGGGTTTGCCAAGCAGGAAATGGCAGCCCGAGGAATGATCGAGAATCCTGATAACATGGCAGTGCTCACGTCCATCTGCACTCGACTGAGCGGTCAAACAGTCCGGCTGCGGGTTGTCGAATTGACAGAGGCGGATCCTCCGGGACAAACGATGGCACAACTCAGATCAACGAAGGAAAAAGAACAACGGCAGGTTCTCTTCGAGCAGGCGCGTGCACATCCGGTCGTCAAGCAGGCGCTGGAAATGTTTGGCGCAGAACTCGCGGAGGTCAGGCCGGCATCGAGCCGGAAGGAGATCGAGACATGAAAAACCCGCTTGGCAATATGGGAAACATTCTGAAGCAAGCGCAAGCGATGCAGGCGCAAATGGCCAAGGTGCAGGAGCAGGCTTCGGCCAAAACGGTGATTGGGACGGCAGGCGGGGGCAGCGTGACCGTCACGGCCAACGGCGCCATGCAGCTTCTCGGCATCGTCATCGACCCCGAAGTGGTCAAGAGCGGGGACGTGGAGATGGTGCAGGATCTGGTCATGGCCGCGTCAAACGACGCGCTTACGAAGGCTCGTGAGATGATGGCCAATGAGATGAAAGCGGTCACCGGCGGGATGAACGTTCCCGGACTGTTCTAACACGCGATCACATTATGGCAGTTGATCAACAAGGATTACTCGCACGGCTGGTGCGCGAACTGGTTCGCCTCCCCGGCATCGGACAAAAAACGGCGCAGCGGTTGGCCTTCCATGTCTTGAAGGCCGAGCGTGAAGATGCGCTCCGTCTGGCAGAGGCCATTCGCGCCGTGAAGGACGGGCTCTCTTTTTGCCGCCAATGCCGGAACATTGCCGAAGGAGAACTCTGCGAGTTTTGCCTCGATCCCAAGCGGGATCAGACGAGGATTCTGGTGGTGGAAGAACCGAGTACGACCTATGCCATCGAGCGGGCCGGTGCTTACCGGGGTTTGTATCATGTGTTACTCGGCGCCTTGTCTCCGTTGGATGGCGTCGGGCCGTCCGATATCAAGGCCGAAGAGTTGGTCGATCGGGTAAAGCTCGGGGGAATTCAGGAAGTGATCCTCGCAACGAGTCCGACGATCGAGGGTGAGGCAACTGCCATCTATTTAACGAACCAACTGAAACCTCTTGGTGCGCGGGTCTCCCGTATCGCCTATGGCATTCCAGTCGGGATGGATATCGAGTATGCCGACGACGTGACGCTGCTCAAGTCGATCGAAGGCCGTCGGGATCTCTAGCGACGCTCCATACGCGAACGCGACGGGCGCACTCCTTCCATTGACCCCCTTCCAGGCCCCTGTTATAGTCCCATCCATTCCGCAGATTTATTCTTCAGGCAGGTTGTGGTATGAAAGCAGGCCCTTCCGCCAAGCGCATCGTGCCCCCTCCATCAGTGACGCAATCTGTTGCGACTAAACGCAAAACCCGGACATCTTCTACGGGGAGAAAATACGCGGCCATTCGTCGTGATCTTGAGCGGCAGCGCAAGGCCATGTTGGCCGAAGTAAGCGAGAGCCTCGCCCATCCCACTGGGCAGGAGGCATTCCCGGACATCAGCGATCAGGCCTCCGTAGAAGCCGACCAGAACTTTTCGTTGCGCATCCGTGAGCGCGAGCAGCGGTTGGTTAAGAAGATCGACGAGGCGCTTGACCGGCTAGACCGAAACGCCTATGGCATTTGTGAACGGTGCGAAGAAGAAATCCCCTACCCCCGACTGAAGGCCCGTCCAGTCACCACCCTCTGCATCAACTGCAAGACGCTCGAGGAACAGGAAGAGAAGATCCGGCGCTGAACCTGTTGCGCCGCGCACCTCGAACCAATTCGAAATGCTGCGCGATCATGTTGTGAATTGATTAGCGCTTTAACGCTTTAACGCGTTGCTGAACGAGGGCGATGCGACCGGCTTCATCGGGGATCCCTTCGACCAGTGCGAGATAGGTCTCGTACTCTGCGAGGGCCCGCTTGGGATTGGTGGGTTCGTAGGCCTCAGCGAGATTGAAACGGGCGATGGCATAGTTAGGGCGGAGCGTGACGGCTTTTTCAAAGGAAACGAGCGCGTTGGTCTTGTCTCCCAGCTTGGCATACACCGTGCCGAGGTTATTGAGCGTCTCCGGCGTGTTGGGCCTGATGGCCAACGACTGCAGCATCTCTCTCTTGGCATGTTCGTGCAGTCCCTTCCCTTCCCAGGCCAGGCCGAGCTTGTGGTGCGCTTCCGCGAGCCACACTTTATTCGCAAATCCGCTTGCGATCGCTTTCTGATAGGCACTGGCCGCCGTATCGTAGTTCTGGGCTCCGCAGTAGGAAAGCTGTGCGGTTTGGCCGCGTGCGAATTGCTGGAGGGAGAGGAAGGGCTCCTTGTCCTCCGCGCCTTGACTGTCGAGCTGTTGCCCGGGCTTCTGGCCGCTTGGATGGCGTAACCGCTCCAGGAACTCGCGTCGGTAGGGTGAGAATAGCCGCACATAGGGATCGATTGTCACGGAAGTTTGGAGCAACGCCGGTTGCTCGCGCGCGCCAAGGACCAAATACTGTGTCGTCGTTTTCTCATCGCCGGTTTCGTACAAGGCGCTAGAGTCCATGTTCGACTTTAAGGACAGATTCGCCACATTGAGATAGAACTCCAGGGATGGCTTCAGGAGCGTTAAGGTGTGGCGAAGGATCGGGTAGGGATTCAAATCAAGCCCGGACAGAAAGGTGAAGAGGGTTCCGACCAGCAGGCCATCTTCATCGAAAAAGTAGGATTCGTCGCCATGGGATGGGCTTCGGTCGGCGGGCAGAACCAACTCTTGGCCAGAGCCCCAGGTATTGGCTTTGAGTGTCGAGGCAGGATGTGTCTTGAGGAAGTCGGACTTTGAAGTGCAGAGAGTTGTGGACTTCAGGAGAATCAGATCGCTTTCAGACGGTGGAAGGTTCGATTTCGGAGTCTGCGTTTCGCAGGCGTTCAGCAAGAGGCTCAGTCCTAGCCCGCATAACACCCACAGCGTAAAAGGCACAGTACGGGGGGCGTGCGTATCGCGTAGGTTTTGATTCACGACGGGAGCATACACGAAACTGAAAAGAGTTTGCCAAGGGGGGCAAGACAACGCCCGCTCTCATCAGAGAGCGGGCGTTGTCTCTGCGCACGATACGTCTGAGAAAACTATCGCCGCTGGCTATCCAGCATCGAATCCTCAGTTGTGTACCCGAAAAGGTACGGCAGCTGGCTGCTGAGCGTATAAATTGGCCGGTTTACGCCAAGATCTATGACGACCCCGAGAGGGTGCAGGAGAAAACCGGTCCAGCGCCAGGGGTTATCGCTAGGGGATGCTCCGGCTGCCACATCGGTGTAGACCAAGGACGTAGGATCCATCACACTGTAAATGCTTGCTGGGGCGGTATAGCCTCCATCAGCATCGGCCGCCGCCTGCTGCTGGCGGTTTCCGGCACAACCGACTGTGGCAGCCAAAAGAAAAATGCCCATGGCAAGAGCTGTAGTCCGCATAGGTGGCCTCACTTGTCTCGTACGGTTCAGAGTTAACGGTCTCTCGATAGATCGAAGTGTAGCCGACCTCTAGAATTCTGTCCAGGATTGGAGCGATTCAGGCAAGATCGTGAAAACCGTCAGTTTCGGCAAGGGACATGAGGGGGAAGATGGAGAATATGGTGGGCGATACTGGTATCGAACCAGTGGCCTCTTCCGTGTGAAGGAAGCGCTCTACCCCTGAGCTAATCGCCCACAGGGGGCGAAGTCTAGCATGGGGCCATAAATCGGATCAACCGTTGCGCATGGCATATGCGCAACGCAGTCGCCTTGACATCCCCAAAACACGGTTCCTACAATGCCGCTTCTCTCACCTTTTCTCACGGAGTTTCACTCGCATGCGCGACGACATTGTCATTATCGGGGGTGGTCTGGCCGGATCCGAAGCGGCGTGGCAGGCGGCCAATCGTGGAGCGAAAGTGACGCTCTATGAAATGCGGCCCAAAGAAACGACGCAAGCGCACAAAACAGGCGGTTTAGCAGAGCTGGTCTGCTCCAACTCGCTCGGTTCGACGGATATCTTGAATGCGCCCGGCATCTTGAAAGAAGAGATGCGCCGACTCAACTCGCTCATTATTCGGGTGGCGGATGAGGTCCGGGTTCCGGCAGGATCTGCCTTGGCCGTCGATCGCGAGCAGTTTTCATCCAAGATCACCCAGGCGCTCGAGGGGCATCCGAACATTCGCATTGCGCGGGAGGAGATCACCGAGATCCCGACGGACTGCCTCTGTATTCTCGCGACTGGTCCGCTGACATCCGACAAACTGTCTCAGGCCATTGCTCAATTGACCCATACGAAACATTTATATTTTTACGATGCAATCTCGCCTATCGTGGATGCGGATTCCATCAATATGGATATCGTATTCCTTGCCTCCCGTTACGGTAAGGGCGGAGACGATTATCTCAACTGCCCCATGGACGAAGCCGCCTATAACGCATTGTACAACGCGCTGCTTACCGCGGAGAAAGTTCAACCGAAAGAGTTCGAGAAGGCCGCCTACTTCGAGGGGTGCATCCCCATCGAGGTAATGGCCGAGCGGGGCCGCCAGACCATGCAATTCGGGCCGCTGAAGCCGGTGGGTCTTGAGAATCCCAAGACGGGTACGAGAGCCTATGCGGTGGTGCAACTCCGGACAGAAAACGCCCACCGTTCCTGTTACAACCTCGTGGGATTTCAGACGAAATTGACCTACGGAGAGCAGAAGCGGGTGTTTCGCATGATCCCCGGACTTGAGCAGGCAGAATTTCTCCGCTACGGCAGCCTGCATCGCAACACATTTATTAACTCACCCCAACTGCTCCGCGACACTCTTCAGTTCAAGGCACGAGGGACTCTCTTCTTTGCCGGGCAACTGGTCGGTGTCGAGGGCTATACGGATTCCGCTGCGATGGGAGGGCTGGCAGGCATTAATGCTGCCAGAGGTCTGGCGGGGTTGCCATTGGTCACGCCACCGCCCACCACGGCGCATGGCTGTCTCACGACGTACATCACGACCGCGGACCCCCGTCACTTTCAGCCGATGAATACGAACTTCGGACTTTTCCCTCCCCTTGCCACCGCGACGAGAGACAAGGAGCGCAAGCGGCGGCTCACGGGACAACGGGCGCTTGAGGATCTGACGGCATGGATGACGCAATTCGGGCTTTCATGATCTTTCTGGAGATGGAGCGTCATGCGTCGCATGAAACCGTGCGCAACTATGCGTCGGACCTCCGACAGTTTCAGGCCTTCATGAGGACGGAACAGCCCGGCATGCCCACGCTCGATCCCGCTGCGGTAAAGACAGAGTCCATTCGGGCCTACCTGCATTGGCTGGACAGGAAGCGAGAGAAAAGTACCTCGATGGCCCGAAAGCTCGCCTCCCTCCGCAGCTTCTATCGCTATCTGCAACGAGAGGGCACGGTGGGCCTCAATCCTGCCGAGTCCATCCGGACACCGAAACAGCCGAAGCATCTGCCCCGTGTCTTAACCAAGGATGATGCAGCAGCGCTGATGGATTTTCCTGCCGGCCAAACAGGATCGTCGCTCCGTGACTGTGCGCTACTGGAGACGCTCTATTCGACCGGCGCTCGCGTGAGCGAGCTCGTGGGGATGAACCTCGAAGATCTCTGCCTGTCCGAGGGGCTGGTCCACTTGCGAGGAAAAGGCCGGAAGGAACGCATCGTGCCGATCGGAGAGGTGGCCCTCAATGCCATCCGCAACTATCGCGCTTCATTGAAGCCCTCAGCCCTCAGCCCTCAGCCCTCAGCTCCCGTCTTTTTGAATCATAGAGGGGGCCGGTTGACGACCAGGAGTGTGGCTCGGATCGTGGCCTGTTATTCGAGCCGGCTAGCCGGCGGCTCCGTAAGCCCCCACACGTTGCGACATTCCTTCGCCACCCATCTCCTTGATGAAGGGGCCGATTTACGATCGATTCAAGAGATGTTGGGGCATGTCTCCTTGAGCACCACACAAAAGTATACGCACCTGGCGACGGATCAGCTCATGGCCGTCTACGATAAGACGCACCCGCGAGCCGGTCGCGCGACTACCGTGCGGGCCGTCAAGGACGGCAAGCCATGATGATCATCTGGTCGCTGCGACAGGACAAGAGATTCAGGATCAATGCGCCATATGGGCGCGAGCTGCGCGCGTCGCGCTTTTCTCGCAACGGGGGTCACGCATGAACAAACTAATCAAGAAAGCAGACGTGTTGATCGAAGCCTTGCCCTACATTCGTACGTTCAAGGGCAAGACCATCGTGATTAAATACGGCGGCCATGCGATGACCGATACGTTGCTAAAGGAACGCTTCGCGCAGGATGTCGTACTCTTGAAATACGTGGGTCTCAATCCGGTGATTGTGCACGGCGGAGGCCCCCAGATCGACAAAATGCTCCAGCGCTTAGGCATTGAGGCCAAGTTTCGCCATGGAGTGCGGGTGACAGACGACGCCACGATGGAAATCGTGGAGATGGTCTTGGCCGGCAAGATCAACATGGAAATCGTCGATCTCTTGAATCGCCATGGCGGCCTCGCGGTCGGATTGAGCGGGAAAGACGGCGGGCTCATCCTGTCTCGGCCACTCACGGCCAAAGCCTGGGCGGCAAGCCTGGAGAAAGATCTCGATGACGGTGAGGGGGACGTGGATTTCGGATTGGTGGGAGAAGTCCAGTCTATCGATCCCACGCTGGTGCGAAAACTCCAGCAGGATAATTACATTCCCGTCATCGCGCCGATCGGCACCGACCGTGAAGGGAATACCTACAACATCAATGCCGATCTCGTGGCTGGAGCGATGGCCGCAGCACTGGGCGCGGAAAAATTGGTGATGATGACCGACGTGAAGGGTATTCGCGATGCGAATGGGCGCCACCTTTCGACGGTCTCACGCAAAGACGCGCAGCGGATGGTAAAGAAAGGCACGATCAGCGAAGGGATGTTGCCCAAAGTGCACGCCTGCCTGGATGCGCTCGGTGGCGGCGTCGGCAAAGCCCATATCATCGACGGCCGAATACCCCACGCCATTCTCCTCGAAGTGTTCACGCGTAAAGGTATCGGAACCGAGATCACCTCATAATCGGCCAATCCAGCAATCTCTTGTTGTGGTGAACCAGCGCCTCAGGATCAGCCGCCATCTTCACGCCCTAGTCCGCGAGCGTCATCCCGAGACGAGTCCTCGCGCACTTCGGAAAACGGCGCACTATCTGGCGACGCAGTTTTCAAAGACCGGGTGGGCCACCAGCGGTCAGCTCGTGCATGCAGGGGACAAAACCTACCGCAATGTAGTGGCGACAAAATATCCTGGCGGGCCAGGACGAGGATCGACGCTGCCTCCGCTCCTGATCGGGGCCCACTATGACACCGTGTCTGGATCGCCTGGCGCGGATGATAATGCGAGCGGGCTGGTGGTTCTCCTTGAAGTGGCTTCGCGCCTTCGCACGCAACCTCTCGCGCGACCGGTCTGGCTCGTGGCCTTCTGTCTCGAAGAGCAGGATCGACTGGGGAGCCAAGCCTTCGTCTCCCGTTTGAAAGCCGAAGGCCATGAGTTGGCCGGGGCGATCATTTTGGAATGTGTCGGGTTCACCAGGATCGAGGCTGGCACGCAGCAGGCTCCGCCAGGCATACCTATTGCGGTGCCGACCCAGGGAGACTTCCTTGCCATGGTGGGCAACGAGGCATCCAGGTCTTTGGTGGCACAACTTGAGCAGGATGCCCGGCAACATGCCGCCCGGCTCAAAACGCTCTCATTGTTAGTGCCTGGCAAAGGGGAAGCCCTTCCCCACACCCGTCGCAGCGACCATGCCTCGTTCTGGGACGCGGGCTATTCAGCCGTGATGTTGACCGATACGGCCAATTTTCGAAATCCTCATTACCACCGTGAGACCGATACTATGGACACACTGAACCTCGAATTTCTCTCCAACGTGGCAGCGACCGTGACAGAAACTGCGATTCAGATCGCCGGGGTACGAGCATGAAAACGAGTCGCGCAAAGCTGGCCCCCGCAACCCGCCGTCTCGTGACGGAAGTCTACGACCGGCTCGACTATGACGCGCTAGGGCCGGTCTACTGTTATGAAGGAGGCGATGAGTTCTGGCGAGCAAAGCGGGGACCCTGCGACCGGCTCGGCAGTCAGGTTGCCGTTTTATTGAGGAAGAAGCTGCGACGGGGCGGTCGCAGTCTCTACGTCGGCGCAGGAGTGGCGGAACTGGCCCCCTTGATTATGGAAACGGTGGAGCTGGGCCGGATGGTGGAGCCCCATAATCTCCGAAAAGCCGAGGTCGCAACCCTCAACCGTGCCTGCCGCTCGATTCCCCTCGCCTTCCATGCAATTGATGCAGCCAAGGCGAAGGGCCGATTCGATCATCTCTGGATGGTCAGCGTGTTGAACGATCCCGAGCGGTTCCCGAATCTGTCGCCTCTCTCCTATGGGCGGGGCAATCCCCTCACCCTCGACCCTCTGAAGTTCGATAAAGAGCGTCGCATTGTGCGGGCGTTAGTGGCCCGTTGCATGGGAAAGCTTGCAAGACCTGGCCTCGTCACCACCACCACAGAAGAGGTCGTGTGGATTGCCGAATGGTGCCACCGGCATCGAGTGCCCTACAGGGTGGGGAAACGCTACTATCCGACGGCGCTAGTAGGCGACCCGATTTGTTTCATTCAAATCGGCGGGGAATAAGGGCTGGGCTTTACAGTAAAAGGGCTAGATTCGGAAACCTGGTGTCGCTCTCGAAGAGTTGTCTAAGTACTGGCTTGCATACTTCACGTAGTTCTCTGCCGACTCTTTAATCCACGCGAGTTCTTCGGCCGTCACCGATCGTTTCACCTTCGCAGGTGAGCCAAGGACCAGGCTATGGGGTGGAACGATCGTCTGCTCCGTAACCAAGGCCCCGGCTCCCACGACGGAATCTTCCCCGATCACAGCTCCATCCATAATGATGGCGCCCATGCCGATCAGCACGCGATCTTTGATCGTGCAGCCGTGGAGGATCACCCCGTGGCCGATGGTCACCTCGTTGCCGATAATCAGCGGATGGGTATCGTGGGTGACATGGAGCATACAGAGGTCCTGCACGTTGGTCCGGTCACCGATCCTGATATAATGCACGTCCCCGCGAATGACGGCATGGAACCAGACGCTGCATTGCTCGCCCAGCACGACGTCACCGATGACGATGCCGGTCTCTTCGATAAAACAGGACGCGGGAATAGTGGGCTTCATGCCCTGAAATGTTCGAATCATGCGTCCACTGTAGGGGAATCGGCTCACCACCTGCAAGAGGCTGTCGATTGACAGGCTTTTCAACCGTCCCGTAGACTGCTTCCATGGCTTCAAAATTGATCACTCCCTCTCGCCCGAGTAAAAAGAAAACGACCATCGGTTTCGTCAACCTGGGTTGTTCGAAGAACCAGGTCGATTCCGAAGTCATGTTGGGCACGTTGGTGACGGACGGCTTTGCCTTGACCGCCGACCCGAAGAAGGCCGAAGTGGTCATCATTAATACTTGTGGCTTCATTGAGGAAGCCAAGCAGGAATCGATCGATACGATCATCGCCCACGGCAAGCTCAAAGAATCGGGATCCTGTCGTGTGTTGATTGCTGCCGGCTGTCTGGCGCAACGGTATCAAGGAGACCTCCTCAAGCAATTGCCGGAACTCGATGGCGTGGTGGGGACCGGTGAGTTCGGAAAGATTGCAGAAATCTGTCGGGATCTGCTGGCGCCGAAGAAACGGCAACAGCGGCTCTGGATCAGCGAGCCCCCCTACCTCTACGACGCGGACGCCCCGCGCCTCCGTCTCGGGGAAGCCCATAGCGCCTATGTGAAAATCGCCGAGGGCTGCAACCGGAATTGCGCCTTCTGCGCGATTCCCCTGATGCGGGGTAAGCAGCGGAGCCGCCCGGTGGAATCGATCGTAGCCGAAGCCGCGCGCCTTGCTTCTGAAGGCGTGAGGGAGATCAATCTTATTTCCCAGGACACGGTGAATTACGGCGTCGATCTCGGTCTGCGCCAGGGCCTCACCACGCTGCTTCGCGAGCTGGTGAAGGTGAAAGACCTGCGCTGGATCAGGCCCTTCTATCTCTACCCTCAACAAGTTTCCGACGAGCTATTGGATCTCTACGCGGGGGAAGAAAAGATCACCAAATATATCGACATGCCGCTGCAACACATCAACGATCGGATGCTCAAGCGCATGCACCGGTTGGGCGATCGGGCGTCCATCACCTCCCTCGTTGATCGAATCAGGACGCGCATCCCCGGGGTCACCTTTCGCACAGCCTTCATCGTCGGGTTCCCGGGAGAGACGGAGCAGGCGTTCGAGGAGCTGCGAAGTTACGTGGAAGAGACCGAGTTCGATCGGGTGGCGGTATTTTTGTATTCGGACGAGGAAGACACGCCGGCCGTCGGACTGGACGACAAGGTCGAGCGAGCGGTCATGGACGAGCGGCGGAATGAAATCCTGGCCATCCAGGAAGAAATTGCGGCGGCCAAAGGCCAGGCCCGCATCGGTTCCGTGATGGAGGTCTTAGTCGAAGGAGTCTCCGAAGAGACAGAACTCCTGCTTGAGGGGCGCCATGAGGGGCTGGCGCCTGAGATCGACGGGGTCGTCTATATCAATGATGGCTCAGCCACGGCAGGGGAGCTCGTCAAGGTCGAGATCACCGATGCGGCGCTCTACGATCTTGTAGGCCACATCGTCGCATAACAGAATGCCGAAAAAGTCTGCTCGAATCGTTACCCGCCTGCTACACTTCGATAAATTTCTCTCATCGGAAATGCTATAGGTTCACGATGGCACAACGAAAAGAATCTGTCGTTCTCCTGATTCATTGCAAGGATCGCAAGGGTATTGTGGCTCGGGTCTCGGGCTTCATCCACGACTTCGGTGGGAACATTCTCGATTCGGAGCACCATACCGATGAAGAGACAAACGAGTTTCTGATGCGCATGGAGTTTGCCACCGAGGGGTTGCAGATTCCGTCCGATGAAATCGCAGCAGCCTTCGCTCCTGTCGCGAAGACCTTCGAGATGCGCTACGAAGTTCGCCCCTCAAGTCATCGGACGAGGGTCGCGATGTTGGTCTCGAAACAGGATCATTGTCTGGCAGATCTGCTCCAGCGGCACAAGCGCGACGAGTTGCACATCGATATCCCCCTGATTATTTCCAATCACGATACCTGTGCGAGCTGGGCCGAACTGTTCAAGATCCCTTTCTTTGTCTGTCCCGTCACCAAGGAGACCAAGCCGCAGCAGGAGCAGCACGTGCTCTCCCTGCTGAAGGACCATCGCGTCGAGCTGGTGGTCATGGCCCGGTACATGCAAATCCTCAGCGCGGCATTTCTCTCACAGGTCGGCTGCCCGGTCATCAATATTCATCACTCCTTCCTGCCCGCGTTCATGGGTGCCAACCCCTATCGGCAGGCCTATGATCGGGGCGTGAAAATTATTGGAGCCACGGCGCACTATGCCACGGAAGATCTGGACGAAGGTCCGATCATCGAGCAGGACGTTATGCGTGTGGGCCACCGGGATACTGTCGATGATCTGGTGAGGAAGGGACGGGATCTTGAAGAGATTGTGCTGGCCCGCGCTGTGCGCCGCCACGTTGAACGACGGGTCTTGGTGTATGGCAGAAAAACCGTCGTCTTCGACTAGCAGTCCCCTGAAAAAGTCCGCCAGCGTCGTTCTCGCATCGAAAGCATCCCAACGTAGCCCGAAGGCTACGCCTCCGGTGCTTCCGTCGGCTGCGGCCTTGCTGGACGGCCTTTTTGAGTATCCTGCTGATGGCCTTGTCTGAATCAGGAAAATCAGAGCATGCACGATGGAGCAGCCGAATGCCTGCTCCATCGCCACGGTAATTGCTAGATTTTTGCGCTAAGGAACAGGGCGTTGCCTCGCCGGTCGATCAGGATCAAGACATTCTCGCCCTTCTTTAGCTTGGACGAGACCTTCTCGAACTCCTTCACCGATTTTATCGATTGCCGGTTGATTTCCCGGATCACGTCACCCCGCATCACCCCGGCCTTTTCTGCGCCGCTGTCCGGCTCGACCGATGTGACCACGACGCCCTGCATCTTTCCCTTGACCCCGAGTTCCTTGGCTGTGTCCCGATCCAGATCCTGGACTGCCACCCCGGCGAAGGCATAGTCCATCTCACCGGTCTCCGTTTTGGCAATCTTTGTGGTGTTCGGCTGTTCGCCAATCGTCACGGCGAGATCCTTTTCGTGGCCGTCACGCAGCACCCGAACGGTCACTTTCGCACCTACAACTGTCTTGGTGACCTGCCGCTGAAGTGCCACGGCATCATCAATGCGCACGCCCTGATAGGCCGTGATGATATCCCCTTGCTTGAGACCTGCTTGGCCAGCAGGGCCGTCGTCCTTCACATCGCTGATGAGGGCGCCTTTCGCATCTTTGAGGCCGAACGATTTGGCCAGATCCTGCGTGAGATCCTGGATTGAGACTCCGAGAAATCCGCGCACGACCTTGCCGTTCTTCACCAAACTTTCGTAGATCGGCTTGCTCATGCTGGTGGGAACGGCGAACCCCACCCCTTGATAACCACCGGTTTGGGAGAAGATCGCCGTATTGATCCCCACCAGCTCGCCTTTGGTGTTGACCAGCGCGCCACCGGAATTTCCGGGATTGATTGCCGCATCGGTTTGAATGAAGTCCTCGTACTGGGTAATGCCCATACGGCCTCGGCCCAAGGCGCTCACGATGCCAAGAGTGACGGTGGAGTTCAGCCCGAAGGGATTTCCTACCGCCAGTACATATTCCCCCACTTGTAACTTCGTGGCATCGCCCCAGGAGACTGTAGGAAGGTTCTGTCCCTCGATCTTCACGACGGCAAGATCGGTTTTGGGATCTGCCCCGACGATCTTGCCGGAAAATTCCCGCTTGTCCGGTAGCGTGATCGTGACTGTGCGTGCTCCCTCGATCACATGGTTGTTGGTCAGAATGTATCCGTCCGGCGAGACGATGACGCCGGACCCCTGCCCGCCGCCCCGATGTTCCCGGGGCTCACCAGGACTAGAACCTTGCGGCCCGCGGAATCCACGAGGCCCGAAGGGGCCTCCTGGCCCCCCGAAAAACTCCTCCATTCGTTCACGCAGTTCATCTGGTCCGCCACGGCCATCCGAGACCTTCTCGACCGTCACGGTAGTAATATTGACCACGGCCGGTGTCACTGCCTTCGCCACCTCCGTAAATCCATTCGAGGGAGCGGCGCTCATTGCAGGGACAACCGGCGTCACTGCAGAAGAAGCGGGATTCGACGCATGGGACGGAGTGAGCGATTGGCCACCCCAGATCAGAAGGGCGCTTAACGCCGCGACCGCAATGGCACGGCCAATAGTTTGACGAACAGGCTGTCTCATGGTTTCCTCCTTGCGATTAATCACACGAGATGAGGACCGGTGACGATGCTCAGCTCGTTGATTACCCTAGCAGTCGGCGATGAGAGGAGGATTAGGCGGGGATTAGAAGTCGCTAAGCCGATGCAGGAGCCAGAGGCAGCGTCACCGTAAAGGTCGAGCCTTCGCCAGCCTTGCTCTGGACATCGATCTGTCCGCTGTGGGATTCGGCTATCCAGGCGCAAATTGCCAATCCAAGGCCCGTGCCCTTCTTGGTATGGGCTCGTGCGCCGTCGGTGCGATAGAACCGGTCGAAAATTTGCGGCTGATCCTCTTGCGCGATCCCAATGCCGTGATCGGTCACCGACACTCGTGCCCGCCCCTGCTCGATCGTCAATACAATATCGACCGTGCCGCCCGGGCGAGAGTACTTGACTGCATTATCGAGCAGATTCAGGAACAGTTCGCGCAAACGCAGCTCATCTCCCGATACCACTGCCGGCGCGGTGGCTCTAAGCACGACCCGGATGTCCCGCTCCTGCCCCAGCAGCAGGGCTTGCCGGTGGACGTCCTCGATGAGCGAGTCCAGCGGGACGGGAAGGTGCTCCATTTTGACCTCGCCCATGTCGGCGCGGGAGAGGAAGAGCAACTCGTCCACGATGCGCGTCATCCGATCGATTTCTTCGAGATTGCTCTCCATGACGGCTTTGTACGCCTCCGGTTCGCGCGGGCGCCGAAGCGCGAGCTCGGTTTCCCCCCGCATGACCGTCAGCGGTGTCCGCAGTTCGTGCGAGGCATCGCTGCTGAATTGACGGATCTGCCGGAAGGAGGTTTCCAGCCGGTCGATCATGTTGTTAAAGGTGTTGGTCAACCGGCCGATTTCGTCGGCCGAAGCCGGAGCAGTCAGTCGTTGTGTGAGATCGCCTCCGGCAATACGTTGGGCTGCCAGCGTAATGGCATCGACCGGGCGAAGGGCTCGGCCAGCCATGAACCAGCCGCCGGCAAGCGACACGACCAGCGCAACCGGCATACTGACCAGAAGAACCAACAAGAGACGGTTCAGGGTATGCTCGACGGAGTCCATCGTCGTCCCGACCTGGATGATATAGAGCAGGCTGCCCCGGTAGATGATGGGGACGGAAATGAGGCGTAACGGCGGCTCTTTGGGATATTTCGCCGACTCAAACAGCGTGTGGCCTGTGTAGGCGACCTCCAGGGCTTGGCGGCTCAGCGGCATCTCATGTTGTTTGACGTTCGGTGAACGGATGGTGATGGTTCCGGAAGGGCTGAAGATCTGAAAGAATTTATCGATGCGCGCCAGCTCAGGGAACTGCGACATCAGCTCCCCTTCGTCGACGAGGGGGAGGAACCCTCGTTCTTCCAGCGCGCGAACGGCCGCCGCGGCGGTTTCTTCCAGCGATTGATCGACCGCATCGCGAAGGCTTCGCGCGGTCATCACGTACAGGACGGTTGAAAAGATGATGAGGATCAGCGCGAGAGCTGTTCCGTACCAGAGAGTGAGCCGGACGCGAAGCGTCATCAGTCGGCCTTCAACATATATCCGCTTCCACGAACCGTGTGAATCAGTTTCTTGGCCCGCCCCCGGTCGATCTTGTTGCGGAGATAGTTCACGTAGACGTCGATGACATTGGTGAAGGTATCGAAGTCCTGGTTCCACACATGCTCTGAAATCATGGGACGGGTCAGGACGCGGCCCGTATGGCGCATCAGATATTCGAGCAGGGCATATTCTTTCAAGGTGAGGTCGATCCGCTGGCCGCCCCTGGTTACTTCGCGTGTGGCCGGGTTCAGCGCGAGATCGTCGATCTGAAGCACCCCGGGGCTCTCCGTGGAACCGCGGCGAAGCAGGGCGCGGATGCGGGCGAGCAGTTCGTCGATGGCGAACGGCTTGGTCAGATAATCGTCCGCCCCCGCATCGAGGCCTTTGACCCGCTGGTCGACTTGCGATTGGGCGGTCAGAATCAGGATGGGAGTCTGAATCTTCGCCTGGCGGATACCTTTGACGATCTCAAGGCCCGGCAATGTCGGCACCATCAGATCGACGATGACCAAGTCGTAGTTGGTGGCGAACGCCAGCTCTAACCCCTTCGCGCCGTCTTCGCAGAGATCGACGGCGTAACTTTCTTCCTCAAGCGCGCGCTTGATAAACGAGCCGACCTTCGTTTCGTCTTCGATGACTAGAATGCGCATAGTTTTCGCTGCGGGATTATACCAGACCTTACTCGACTAATCGCCCTGCATGACTCAAGAACAATCCTGGCTCATGAAGGCGGGAAACGGGTGATCGTGACAGGCTCATAGGTCAAGGCCGGCCCCTCGGGATTCCGGAGGATAAGGCTGTGGGTTAACCACTGTTGATCGTTACGGGAGGGATAGTCCGACCGGTAATGGGCCCCGCGGCTTTCCTGCCTGGCGAGAGCGCTGGCGACAATGGTCTCCGCCACATCGAGCAGGCACTGGAGCTCGAGCGCTTGCACGAGATCCATATTGAACACCAATCCCTTGTCCTGCAACGTGACGGAGGCGGCGCGATGGGTCAAGGCTGTGATAGTTGAGCGTGCGGCAGACATGGACTCGTGGGTCCTGACAAGGCCAAGATTGAGGCTCATCGCCTGCCCGAGTTCTTCCCTGATCTGCCAGGTTCGGACCGATCCCTCCTGCGCAAATAGGCGCTGGATGCGAGCTTGTTCGATGCTGAGCTGATCCGTTTTGAGTGGCTGGGGCGCGATGGTTCGAACATATTCTCCGGCTCGAATGCCGGCGCGCCGACCGAATACGATCGTTTCAAGGAGGGAATTGCCTCCGAGCCGGTTGGCGCCATGCACGCTGACGCAGGCACATTCACCGGCCGCGTAGAGGCCTGCGATGCCTGTTTCCGTCCATTGATTGGTCCGGACTCCGCCCATCTGATAGTGCGCACCGGGGCGGACAGGAATGGGGGTTTCGATCGGATCGAGGCCGGCAAATTCAATCGCGAGTTCTCTGATCTGAGGGAGCCGTTCGAGAATGCGCTGGCGGCCCAGGTGCCGCAAATCCAACAGCACACAGCCGTCGACCCCGCGGCCTTCGAGGATTTCCTGCCCGATGGCTAATGAGACAGTGGAACGGGTGGCCAGCTCCATTTGTTGTGGGGCATAGGTCTTCATAAACCGCTCGCCACGCGTATTCAGGAGATAGCCGCCTTCTCCGCGAGCGCCTTCGGTGATGAGGATACCCGTGCCCTTGAGTGTGGTGGGGTGGAATTGGACAAATTCCATGTCCGCTAATGGAACGCCGGCACGATAGGCGAGCGCCATGCCGTCACCGGTATTGATCACCGCGTTCGTGCTCGTAAGGAAGACGCGCCCGCTGCCTCCCGTGGCTAAAATGACGGCTTTCGCCCCGATCGAGTGCAACCCTCCATGGATCAGGTCCCAGGCCACGACTCCCCGGCAGGCACCATCTTCCACGATCAAGGCCGTGACATACCATTCTTCATAGACGGTGATGCGCCGCTTGAGCAACTGTTCGTACATGGCGTGGAGGATGGCATGGCCGGTGCGGTCGGCGGCGTAACAGGTGCGGGGGAAACCGGCCCCACCGAACGGACGCTGGGCGATACGTCCCTGGTCGTCGCGACTGAAGATGACTCCCAGACGTTCCAGTTCGAGAATATCGTCGGGGGCTTCATGACACATGGCCTCGATGGCATCTTGATCGCCGAGATAGAGCCCGCCTTTCGCGGTGTCGAAGGCATGGGCTTCCCAGGAGTCGTTCTCTCCTAACGCCGCGTTGATGCCCCCTTGTGCGGCCACGGAGTGGCTGCGGACCGGATGGACCTTGGAGATCACGGCGACGTCGAGATCGGGCGATGCGGCAACTGCCGCCCTCATTCCTGCCAGACCGGCCCCGACGATCAGAATATCGTGTTGTTTCACAGCCTGCACTCATACGTGACTCTCCGCTCGAAGGCAAGTCCGGAAACCTTCTTGATGACCCTTGGAGGAGAGGGGGTGAGCATGGTACTCTGCGGGCCGCAAACGGCTCAATCGATAGAGAGCTCTCGACCAACGACACCTATCCGAAGGATAAGACGAACGGCATGGCCACACCGGACTTTCTGAGCCCGACCGACACGTTTCTTCATCGCCATCTTGGTCCCACTGACGCCGATGTCGGCGAGATGCTCGGCACGCTCGGCGTGCAGTCGCTGGAAGCTCTAACCGACGCGACCGTGCCATCCGATATTCGCCTGCGAAAGGAATTGGACCTGCCCCTTCACCGCGGCGAGCAAGCCGTCCTGGAAGAGATCCGCTCCATTGCCGCAAAAAACCAGATCTACCGTTCATTGATTGGGATGGGCTATCACGACTGCGTCACGCCCGGCGTGATCCAGCGCAACATTTTTGAAAATCCTGCCTGGTATACCCAGTACACGCCCTACCAGGCGGAGATTGCCCAGGGCCGCCTGGAAGCCCTGGTGAATTTCCAAACGATGGTGACCGATCTCACCGGCTTGCCGTTAGCCAATGCCTCGCTCCTGGATGAAGCCACAGCCGCAGCGGAGGCGATGGCCATGTGTCTCGCCGTCTCCCGTTCATCCGGCTGCGAGCGGAAAGAGTTTTTCGTGTCGCAAGACTGCCATCCCCAGACCGTTGCCGTGATGCAGACGCGGGCGGAACCGCTTGGCATGACGCTGCACGTTGGGCGGACGCAGATCATCGATTTTTCCAATCCTCAGCTAGCCGGCATTCTGCTCCAGTATCCGGCCACGGACGGCTATGTCGGGGATTACAGTGCGCTCGTGGCGCAAGCCCACGCGGCCGGGGTTCTTGTGGTGGTCGCGACCGATCTACTGGCCCTGACCCTCTTGCGCCCACCGGGAGAATTCGGGGCCGATATTGCCGTGGGTTCCACGCAGCGTTTTGGCGTCCCGCTCGGATTTGGCGGTCCCCACGCCGCGTTTCTCTCAACCGCTGAAGCATTCAAACGACAGATGCCGGGGCGCATCGTCGGAGTGTCCAAGGATGTCACGGGAAAACCGGCCTGCCGACTCTCCCTCCAGACCCGCGAACAGCACATCAGGCGTGAGAAGGCGACGAGCAACATTTGTACGGCGCAGGTTCTCTTGGCCATCATGGCAAGCATGTATGCGGTGTACCATGGCCCGGAGGGTTTGCGGCGGATTGCTGAGCGCGTGCACGGCTTCACCGTGATGCTGGCCGCGGGATTGCGGCAGCTCGGCTTCGATGTCGCAGCTGAAGAGTACTTCGATACAATCCGGGTTCGTTTGACGAAGATGCAGTCCGATCCTATCGTGACCAGGGCCAACGAAGCCGGCATCAACCTTCGCCGGTACGATGATCACTCCATCGGGATTGCGCTGGATGAGGTGAGCACGGAAGAGGAAATCCGGCGTCTGCTGGAGATCTTTGTCGGCCACGATCGCCTGCCGTTTCAGGTGCGGGACTTGAGCCACAGCGTCACCAGACGTTTCCCCGTGAGTCTCGCCCGTACCAGCAAGTACCTGACCCATGAGGTGTTCAACCGCTACCATGCCGAGCATGAGATGCTGCGGTATATCCACCGCCTTGAGGCAAAGGATCTGTCGCTCGTCCATTCCATGATCCCGCTGGGATCCTGCACGATGAAGCTGAATGCAACGTCCGAGATGTTGCCGGTCTCCTGGCCTGAATTTTCACGGCTTCATCCCTTTGCGCCACAGGAACAAACCAAAGGGTATCAAGAGTTGTTCCGGCAGCTGGAAGCCTGGCTGGCCGAGATTACTGGATTTTCCGCCGTGTCCTTGCAGCCGAACGCAGGCTCTCAAGGCGAGTATGCGGGACTGATGGTGATCCGGGCGTACCACCGGAGCCGGGGTGAAGAGCATCGGGATGTCTGTTTAATTCCCGTGTCTGCGCACGGCACAAATCCAGCCAGTGCGGCCATGGTGGGCATGACGGTGGTGGCGGTCGCCTGCGATCGACAGGGCAATGTGGACTTAGCCGACCTTGAAGCCAAGGCTGCGCAACATCGCAGTCGCCTCGCGGCGCTCATGCTGACCTACCCTTCGACTCACGGTGTCTTTGAAGCGGACGTACGGCGCATCTGTCAGATCGTCCATACGCATGGCGGACAGGTTTATATGGATGGGGCCAACATGAATGCCCAGGTGGGACTTTGCCGCCCCGGGGACATCGGCGCAGATGTGTGTCATCTGAACCTCCATAAGACCTTCTGCATTCCTCATGGTGGCGGCGGTCCCGGAATGGGACCGATCGGTGTGGCGCGGCATCTGATGCCATTTCTTCCCGGTCATCCGGTCATGCGCCTAGGCGGACGGGATTCCATCGGGCCTGTGTCGGCGGCGCCCTATGGCAGCCCCAGTATTGTCACGATTTCCTGGGTCTACATCGCCTTGATGGGACGAGACGGATTGACGAAGGCCACGCAGGTCGCGATCTTGAATGCCAACTACATGGCCAAACGGCTGGAGAAGTATTATCCCATCCTCTATAGGGGAACGTCCGGGCTCGTCGCGCACGAATTCATTCTCGATCTTCGCCAGTTCAAGGAGAGCGCGGGGGTCGAAGCGATGGACGTGGCGAAGCGATTGATGGACTATGGGTTCCATGCTCCGACGGTCTCGTTCCCGGTTGCCGGGACGCTGATGATCGAACCGACGGAAAGCGAATCGAGAGCCGAACTGGACCGGTTCTGCGAAGCGATGATCTCGATTCATGCCGAGATCCAGGACATCGTTGAGGACCGCCAGCCCCGCACGAACAATCTGCTGAAGAATGCCCCGCACACGGCACAGGTGGTGACGACATCCGAATGGACCAGGCCCTACAGCCGTGAGCAGGCAGCCTTTCCTGCACCTTGGGTGCGCGACCATAAGTTCTGGCCCAGCGTGAGCCGCATCGACGAAGCCTATGGAGATCGCCATCTCGTCTGCACGTGCCCACCCATAGAGAGCTATTCCTAGGCTGCTGAAAAAGCTCCTCAACGTCGTTCTCGGCTCACAAACATCCTCGACGTACCCAACAGGGTACGCCTGCGGCCTAGTTGCGAAGATTTTTGAGCGGCCTAGGCCTAAAGCATTCCATCTCTTTTCCTCGTAAGCCCACGCTAATTCCTCCGTGCCGGCTAGCCCTGCTTGCCACCATCCGCTCATCGCAGTAGAGTGAAGCGTGCCCGAATGTTCTTCCTCCAAGAAGGAGGTTGCCATGGGTGCGATCGACCGACGCGACTTTCTCATCCGCAGCGGACTGGCATCGGCGCGGCAGTATTGGCTGCCGATGTTCCCCTTTCCTGGGCCTTTGCTGACGCACCGCCGCACTTAAGGTCCTATGCCTCACAAGGGTTAGGTTGTCCAATCAGAGGGCTTTACACCTCCTTGTTATCTGACTGATACTGTCCAGGGTTTCAGCCTTCTCTTACAAATCATTTAAGAGAATGGGGGTTGGGGATGCATGATTATGCCGGAACGTGGACAGGTGAGATCGCGGGAACAAATCAGGCTGATATTCTGATCCAAATCCAACAGCAAGCCTCGGCCATTACTGGAATCGCAAGAATCAACGATGTTCGCTTTGGTCCTTCTGTCTATTCACTCACTGGCACAGCCGGCGCTCAGCTAGTTATTCAGCTATCTCCTAAAAACGCATTGCCTGGAACCGTATTGGGTCAAGTATCCGTCGTTGCCTCACTACAGCCTGACAAAAGCTTGAGCGGTAAGTGGGAATCGACCATCGGTA
>JBEGVJ010000045.1:0-7477 GCA_041178465.1 Nitrospirota bacterium | reverse complement strand
TACACAGCCGGCATGTACCATCTCCTGACCCACGGAGCCTTCAAAGCTCTCCTGTTTCTCGGTTGCGGATCCGTCATCATCGCCCTGCATCATGAGCAGGACATGCGGCGCATGGGCGGGTTGAAAGACAAATTACCGGTCACCTATTGGACCTTCGTGGTAGGCTCGCTCGCACTGGCCGGATTTCCCCTGACGTCCGGATTCTTCAGCAAGGACGAATTGCTCGTGGCTGCCTGGTCGGCCGGGCCCCTCGGTCAGTTCCTGACCGTACTCGGCCTCGTGACGGCCTTGATGACAGCCTTCTATAGTTTCCGATTGGTCTTCGTCACGTTTTGGGGTCCCTCGCATGTCGATCCCCACCATGCAGGCCACATCCACGAACCGTCGCACACCATGACCCTGCCGCTCATCGTCCTGGCCATATTGAGCGTCGCCACAGGCTATCTGGGCATTCCGGAATTTCTTGGGCCGATGTTCGAGACAGGCACAGGCGGCGCCGCTCACGGGGGAGCAGACGCCATCGTCATCATGGTGCTGGCCACGAGCATGGGATTGATCGGGATCGCCGGGGCCTATTATGTCTATGTGCTCAATCCAACCCTCCCGGATCAGTTCATGCGACGATGGCACACGCTGTATCAGGGCTCACTGAATAAATGGTATGTCGATGAGGCCTACGATCGAACGATCGTCCGCCCCACCTTTTCCGCCGCAACCGAACTGTGGAAGCGTGTGGACGTGGCGGTGATCGACGGAGCAGTGAACGGCGTGGCTCGCGCGATCGCCTGGAGCGGCTGGATCTTGAGGCTCACACAAAGCGGACAGACACAACATTATGCACTCGGTATGGCGCTCGGGGTCGTCGTGATCCTGACCGTCTTTTTGATGTTCTGAGGTTCTATGCATAGCGGCGGAATTCCCTGGCTCTCACTCCTCCTCCTGATTCCCCTTGCGGGAGCCGTGGTGATGTATTTCGTGACGGAATCGACCGCTCGCTGGATTGCGCTGGCCGCGACCCTGGCAGACCTCTTCGTCGCGCTCCCGCTCTGGTGGCTCTTCGATCCGCAGACCAGCCAGATGCAGTTCACCGAACATGTCGCCTGGATCGCCGCCCCTCCCATTTACTACAGCCTGGGGCTCGACGGAATCAGCCTTCCGCTGGTCTTGATGACCGCCGGCATCATGCCCCTCTGCGTCCTGGCTTCCTGGACTGCGATTACCACGAGAGTCCACAGCTTCATGGCCATGCTGCTGATCATGGAAACAGCCATGGTGGGGGTATTCGTCGCCTTGGACTTCGTCTTGTTCTATGTGTTTTGGGAGGCCATGCTGATTCCGATGTATCTCCTCATCGGCGTCTGGGGTGGACCCAATCGATTGTATGCAGCGATCAAGTTCTTTCTCTACACCCTCGCAGGAAGCGTGCTATTGCTGGTCGCCATCTTCGCTCTCTACTTTTACGGGGGCCACACGTTCGACATTCTCGCGCTGAGCCAGGGCACTTATCCTGCGTCGCTGCAAATGTGGCTCTTCCTGGCCTTCTTTGCCGCCTTCGCCGTGAAGGTTCCCATGTTTCCCTTTCACACCTGGCTCCCGGACGCCCACGTCGAGGCCCCGACCGCCGGCAGCGTCATCCTCGCCAGTATCCTGTTAAAAATGGGTACCTATGGTTTTCTGCGGTTCAGCTTGCCGATGCTGCCTGACGCCAGCCGTTCGTTCACGCCCATGATGGTCGCCCTCTCCATCGTCGCAATCATCTATGGCGCCTACATGGCGCTGGCCCAGGTCGATCTCAAAAAGCTGATCGCCTATTCGAGTGTAAGCCACATGGGATTCGTGACCCTCGGCCTCTTTGTCTTGAACCAGCAAGGCATCGAAGGGGCCGTCCTGCAAATGGTCAACCATGGCATTACGACCGGCGCCCTGTTCCTCTGCGTCGGCATGATCTATGAGCGGACCCACAGCCGGTTGATCGCAGACAATGTCGGCCTGGCCTCACCGATGCCGCAATATGCGACCCTGTTGGTTATTTTCGCCTTGTCCTCGCTCGGACTCCCCGGCACGAATAGTTTCGTCGGCGAATTCCTCGTGCTCGTCGGCACGTTCCTCTGGAGCAAGGTCGCGACCGCCTTTGCGTCGCTCGGCATCATCCTGGCCGCCGCCTATATCCTCTGGATGATCCAGCGGGTGGTCTTCGGGGTCCCGGCCCCGCACCACCTCCCGAAACTCAAGGACCTCAACCAGCGGGAACTTGCCACGCTGGTGCCGCTGGCGCTGTTGGTCTTTTGGATCGGACTCTTCCCGAATCCGCTCGTGAGCCGGATGCACCAGAGCGTGAACAGCATGATTGCCTCCATGTCCCGCACGAAAATCGCGCCGACGGCCCAGCCCTCTGCCGGAGAGGCTGCGCCACTGCTGGCGGACAGTACCGAGCCACTGAAGACCGAGGAACCATCGCGATGAGTCTGTACGGCGCCGACCTCTTAGCCCTGCTTCCCGAACTCATCGTCGTCGTCACAGCCTGTCTCGTCATCGCGCTGGACCCCATCACGCCGGCCTCACGTCGGGATCTCCTGGCCTGGCTGAGTCTGGGCGCTCTCGCCCTGTGTCTTGGCCTCACGATGGGGCAAATCGGCACGCTGAATATCCGAGTCTCTGCCTTTAGCGATCTGGTGGTGGTCGATGCCTATGCCAGATTCTGGAAAGTCCTCCTCTATGGCGTGACCGGCCTGACCATTGTGCTATCGCTGCCCTACCTGAAGGCGGAGCGCATCCACCTCGGCGAATACTATGGATTCATTCTCCTGGCCCTCTCCGGCATGATGGTCATGGTCTCCAGCGCCGACTTGCTCACGATTTACCTCGGCACCGAGCTCATGTCCCTCTCGCTCTATGTGATGACCGGACTCAACCGGTCGAAACCTCGTTCGCTGGAAGCCGCCGCCAAATACTTCGTCCTCGGCGCCTTCTCTTCGGGGATTCTGCTCTACGGCATCTCGCTCCTCTATGGCATGGCCGGCAGCACCAAGCTGGCGTCGATCGCGGCCGCCATCGGCACTCGCGGAGCAGACGATCCCCTCTTGCTCATCGCCACGATTCTCGTGGCAGTCGGCTTCGGCTTCAAGCTCGCCGCGGTGCCGTTCCATATGTGGACGCCCGACGTGTATCAAGGCGCCCCGACCTCCGTCACAGCCTTCATGGCGGTGGCGGCAAAAGCTGCCAGCTTCGCCGCCTTCATGCGGGTCTTCGTCGAAGGACTCGGCGGGCTCAAGGCCGATTGGTCACTCCTGTTCCTGCTCGTCGCTCTGGTCACCCTGATACTCGGCAATGTCGTCGCCATCGTCCAAACCAACATCAAACGCATGCTGGCCTATTCCAGCATTGCGCACGCAGGCTACGCGTTAATCGGTTTTGTGGCGGCAGGCCGCGCGGTCGGGGCCTCAGGGGGAACGCCCGGTCTTGCCAGCGTCATGATTTACCTGGCGCTCTATGCGTTCATGACGCTCGGCGCCTTCGCCGTGATCGGCATGCTCAGGAAGGGCGGGATCGAGGGAGAAGAGATCGAGGATTTCACAGGGCTCGCAAAACGTCAGCCGCTCGCAGCCTTTTTCATGCTGGTCTTCATGGCCTCGCTGGCTGGTATTCCGCCGACCGCCGGCTTCATTGGGAAATTCTATGTCTTCATGGCGGCAGTCGAATCGGGATTAGCCTGGCTTGCCGCCATCGCCCTGATCTTCGCCGCCGTGTCGGCCTACTACTACATGCGGGTCGTGATGGTGATGTATATGCGCGAGCCGGATCCTTCTGCCGTCGCGCCGCGCCTCGTGACGTCGCCGGCCCTCTCATTCGTGCTGGCCTGCGCCGTCGCCGGCGTGATTCTGTTCGGCCTCTTCCCCAACTCTCTCGTCAGCTTCGCGCTCCAATCGGTCCTGACCCTCAAGTAATCCTCTCACTGGACGAGACTCAGAACAGGTGCACTAGAGGGCGACTCGTGCTAGGCTTGCGAAGGCCTCCATCAAGTTCTCGCACCTATGCAAGCATTGCGCTTCCTCCTGGATCTTGTCCGGTCTTTTCGGCGCCATGGCTGCGCCAGTCTCGCTGCGTCCCTCGCTTTCTTTTCCTTGCTCTCACTTTTCCCCCTCGTCTTCCTCTTGCTCTACGGCCTAAGTTTCATCGTGAGTCACGATGTGATCGGGGAGCAGGTCCTGCTCAGCTTTCTCAAGGGGTTTCTCCCCTCGCTGGGTGAGCATGTGGCGAAGGAATTGCATCGGGTGAGTGCCTTGGAAACCGTCCGGTGGGCGGTCTTTCTCGCGTTCGCCTGGTTCGGCGCGTTGGTGTTCTATGAGCTCGACTATGCGTTGAATGTCGTATTCGAGAGCACTTGGCGCCGCCATCCACTCATCTCAACCGGCATCGCCGTCGCCTCGCTCGCTGTGACCGGACTCGTGCTGCTTCTCTCCTACGGCGCGACCCAAACTGTCACTTTCTTGACAGGATACGCGCCACAGCTCTGGGGGCTCGATCTCCTGGCCCTCGCCGCCCATGATCTGTTCCTTACCTATACGCTCCCTTTCGCGCTGGCCTTCCTCACCGTCACGGGATTATATCGGCTCGTGCCACGGCGGCGGCCGCAATGGCGTGAGGCAATGATCGGGGCGCTGACATTTAGTCTTCTCTGGGTGGCGGCTAAACTTTTGTTCGTGACCTACAGCACCTATACGACCGTGTACGCGCACCTCTATGGATCCCTTTTGGAAGTCATTCTGCTGCTCTTATGGGTCTATTACTCCGCCGCCCTCTTGCTTCTCGGCGCCGAGGTCGCCCACTACCTTCAGCAACAGGCACAGGTCCTGTCAGCTGCAGCCACGCGAGCGACTGCGCGTAAGACGTGAGGGGTGACAAAACGCACCCGTTCAATACCCTTGCATTTCACGTTTCCTGCTGATGCAACTGTAAGAAATGTGCGATGGCTGATCGGGTGATGAGCCCTACGATCACTCCATGCTCCATCACCACGAGGCGATCCCATCCTCCCTGGACCATGCGTTCCATCGCCTGCATGACAGACCAGTCCGGAGGGATACAGAGAGATTGCGACACGGGGCGCATGATCTCGCGCACGCGACGCCACGGCCACAGTGCCGCAGGAACAGCTTGCACCTCCCCCACGGTGATCACTCCGAGAATCTGCCCCTCCTCACATACCGGAAATCCTCCGAATCCATATGCGACAAAATACTGATCGACCGCGTCCTGGACCGTCATATCCGGCGATACCGTCACGACCGGGTGAACCATGACCTGGCCAACCGTCACCGACGCCAACGAAATCCGCATCGCCGCTTGCCGTCTGCTGGCCAAAGCCGATGAGAAGAGAAAGGCGCCGATAACCATCAGCCAGCCCCCGTTCGCCGCGGTGGATTGGCCCAGGGCGCCGGACCAGGCCCCCGCTATCACGACCGCGCCGATCAACCCAAGCACCACACCGAATCCGATGCCCGTCAGAGCGGCCTGCCTGGTGGCTCGATTGAAATCCTTGTTCCAGGCCCAAAGCCCGGCCCGTAAGACCCGTCCGCCATCCAAGGGAAACCCCGGAACCAGATTGAACAATCCCAACTGCACATTCACCATGCCGAGCAGCCCCCCCAGCACGGCGAGTCCCTGAGCCCCTGATTGTGCGAGCAATGATTCCACGGCCATGGCTCCGCCGAGACAGCCGGCCCCCAGGAGCAAACTCACGAGCGGTCCCGCCATCGCGATCAGAAACTCGGCACGCGGACTGGGAGGCTCCTTCCCCATGTGGGCCATCCCCCCGAAAATGAACAGGGTAATCTGCTTGATTGGGATCTGATAGCGCAGCGCCACATAGGAGTGCCCCAGTTCGTGCAGAAGAACAGACAAAAACAACAAGAGAGAGGCAATCCCGCCCATGCCCCAATAACGTGGCGCCGACAGGCCCGGTAACGTTCCCGGCAAATAGCCCGTCGCCAAGGACCAGGTCACGAAGGAAAACACCACAAACCAGGAAGCGTGCACGTGAATCGGGATGCCAAGCGCACGACCGATTTTCCAAGTGGGTAATGCCATGCATCCACCGTAACAGTATGGGATTTCGAGCGTCAACTTGCGGGCGAGACGCGCGGGAAAAGCGGGACGGGCTAGACGAGTGAGGAGTCGCGGCTCGAGGTTGTCGGAACTTCGACATTCAGATCGCGCCTTTCTCGCCGGTCCAGCCCGTCTCGCGCGTCTTGCCTAAAGCTCCTGTGCCCATTAATAGGTTTTCGCAGCCTGCTCGATCGCTCTTCCGGTATACTCATCACCATGCCGCGCGACTTTCCACACATGCCGTGCCTTATCCTCGCAGTGCTGCTTATCACAGCAATGCCTCCCATCGCGCAGGCCCAGGTGATCACGTCCGGGCCGCCCTCCTGCCCCGGAGTGGCCCTGACCTTCGATCTCTGCCCTGTGCGACAAGGCGCGGGCTACGACCAGGAATTGATCGACTATTTGATCGAACAGAAGATCCCCGCGACATTCTTCATGTCAGGAAAATGGATGGCGAAGCACGAGCAACACATACAAGCCCTCCTCCAGATTCCGTTCTTTGAAATCGGCACCCACGGAGAAGTCCATGCCCATCTCCCGCTTCATTCGTCAGACGGGCAGAAGCAGGAAATCCTCGGACCTGTCCGTCTGCTCAAAACCAAGTACGGTCACAATGCAACCTTGTTCCGGCCTCCCTATGGGGAGTTCAACGACGACACGGTCAACGTGGTCCGTGCCCTCGGCCTCCAATTCATTCTCTGGAATGTGGTATCCGGCGATCCCGACCCAACACTGACTGCAAGCCAGATCGAGGACCGACTGAAGCGGTTCGTCCGGAAAGGCAGCGTGATCGTGATGCATGCCAACGGAAAAGGCCGACATACCCATGAAGTCGTACAGAATCTCCACGAACGTCTCTTGCCGGAGCGGCACCTCACCCCCATGACCATGAGCGATCTCCTAATCTGTAATAGCCAGGCTGCTCCATGACCGATCCAATCGTTCGGCCCATGATGGAACAAGATCGAACCGCCATCATGGCATTACTCGCCGGTTCCGATCCTTGGAAACGGCTGGGCTACCAAGCCAAAGACTGGGACAGCTATTTCACGCCACTCCCCAAAGAACGTGAGAGCTACGTTGTGGAACAGGGCGGCAGAGTGGCCGGCATCGCGGTCGTTCGGCAGAAATTTCTGCTCGGCGACTATTTAGAACTGCTTGCAGTGGCGGACTGGGCGAGAGGCAAGGGGCTAGGGGCGCGGTTGCTTTCCCACGTTGAAACAACTGTCTTCGCAAGGGCGAAGAACCTGTTTGCCTGCGTATCGGACTTCAACGAGCAGGGCCGGCAATTTTACAAGAAACAGGGCTATCAGGAGATTGGCCCCATGCCGAACTTTCTGATCCCGGGCAGTGCCGAAATCCTGCTGCGCAA
>JBEGVJ010000044.1:0-5967 GCA_041178465.1 Nitrospirota bacterium | reverse complement strand
CGAGCCCGGAACTCAAGCGGCTCTACCAGACGGTCCTGGATGCGCAGGAAGAGGCCATCACGAAAGTTAAAGACGGGGCGGATGGGAGGCGGATACATCAAGGCATCTGCACCAGATTTGAAAAAGCCGGCTATAAGACCGGCCTCGTCAATGGACGGATGCAGGGCTATTTCCACGGCACCGGCCACGGCGTCGGCCTCGACATCCATGAAATGCCCCGTATCAGCCGCACCGGGTCACTGCTCCAAGAAGGTCACGTCGTCACCGTCGAGCCGGGCCTCTACTATCCAGGTCTCGGTGCCGTCCGCATTGAGGACATGGTGCTCGTCACAAAAGACGGGTGCCGTAATCTGACGAATTTCCCCAAGACCTTCGAACTGGGCTGACCGAAGCAGTGACGAGTGATCAGTGATAGGTGACGGGTGGTGGCGCCGCAAGGTTCTGTGCTTGTCGCTGCGTAGCTACTACCGATCACTCATCACCCATCACTGATCATGTTCCTATGCGCCTGACCTTCACGATTCAACGATTCAATCCCGAAGTCGATTCCACGCATCATCCTCAAGAGATCCGGCTCGATGTCGGGCGCGGGATGACCGTCCTCGATGCCCTCATTCGCATCAAGCAGGAGTGCGACGGCAGTTTGGCCCTCCGCTATTCCTGCCGCTCCGCCATCTGCGGGTCTTGTGCGATGACGATCAACGGCAACGAGAAACTGGCTTGCCGCACGTCCCTCCGCAAAGAACTTGAACGACACGGGCACATCACGGTCGCGCCGCTGCGCAACTTTCCGGTGATCAAGGATTTGGTCGTGGATATGGCGCCGTTCTGGGGGAAGATCCGCGATGTGCAGCCCTGGCTCTCGCCGGGCAGGCCTTGGCGCGAGGGCCGGTCCGTTCAGATGGAGGCGCGGGACCATCCCAATCCGCAGTTTCACAATGTGGATGCCTGCATCATGTGCGGTGCTTGCGTGGCGGCCTGTACGGTACATGAAGTCTCGAAGGGGTTTGCCGGCCCTGCCGCCCTGGCGAAGGCCGATCGCTTCCTCTCCGATCCGCGCGAACCTCGTCCATCGACGCGCGCGAGGCTGTCGGCGCTCCAAGACGAGCATGGGATCTGGGACTGCACGCGCTGCAACTTCTGCGTCGAAGTCTGTCCGAAAGACGTCAAACCGATGGAGGCGATTATCCGGCTGCGGCGGGCCTCGCTTGAACGAGGCATGACGACGACCGGCGGCGCACGCCATATCCTTGGTTTTACCGATCTGGTCGAATGGCAAGGGCGTTTGAACGAAGCGATCATGCCGCTGAAAGTGGTGGGGTTCGCCCCGCGTGGTTTGCTGCATCTCTTGCCTCTGGGCATCAAGATGTTGCTCAAAGGAAAAGTCCCTAACCCCTTCGGCCATGCGCTCCCAGGTCTCAGCCATCTCCAGTCCCTCATCCGACGAGCGAAACGTATCACGCCGCCAGCCTGACGCTATGGCTTGGACCTTTCGTTTTCTTGAAGAGATTGCCATGGCCGACCTTGCCTTCGAAACCGAAGGGGAGTCGGCCGAGGAGATGTTTCGCGGCGCGACGCAGGCACTCATTGAGAGCATGGCGAACCCTGCGACGGTGTCGGGAGGATGGGAACGCGCGATTGAGCGGCGCGATGAGGACCCGTCAGCCCTCTTATTCGATTGGTTGTCGGAGGTGGTCTACTGGAAGGACGCCGCGGGGGTGGTTTTTCGGGAGGCGCCGCTGACTCTGACACTTGAGGGGAGTGTCTGGCTGTTGCGGGCCCGCCTGATCGGCGCGCCGGTGGATCATCAGACACAAGAACTCCACGCCGATGTGAAGGGGGTCACGAAGCATCTGTATCGCGTGAGCCAAGAGGCAGGGCGCTGGAAGGCCCTGGTGGTGTTGGATGTATGAAGATGTGATGGGTGAGCGGTGATGAGTGATGAGTTGCGAGTGAATACGGACATGAAAGTGAATCGGATTTCCGATGAGATTTGGGAAATTCCCACGTCCGAAAAACCCGGCATGCTGGTGCCGGCCAGGATTTATGCCACCAGAGGAATTCTTCAGGCCATGGACTCCGGGGTCTTCGATCAGGTGACCAACGTCGCCTGTCTGCCTGGCATCCGCCGCTATGCGCTCTGTATGCCGGATGGGCATTGGGGCTATGGATTTCCGATCGGGGGCGTCGCAGCGTTCGATGTGCAGGATGGCGTCATTTCCCCCGGCGGCGTGGGCTACGATATCAACTGCGGCATGCGGCTGATTCGAACGGATTTGACGCTGGCGGATGTGCAGCCTCACTTGGAACGGCTCATGACCGAACTCTTCCGGAAGGTGCCGGCCGGCGTCGGGGCGAGCGGATTCGTCCGGCTCTCGGCGGAGGAATTCGGCCGCGTGATGACCCATGGGGCCAAGTGGTGTGTGGAGCGGGGCTATGGGTGGCATCGGGATCTCGTCCGCATGGAAGAGGGGGGCTGCATCGCGGGGGCCGATCCGTCGATCGTGAGCGATCACGCCATCAAACGGGGGATCAATCAGCTGGGAACCCTGGGTTCCGGCAATCACTACCTCGAAGTCCAGGTGGTCTCGAACGATCGAATCTTCGATCCGGTCACGGCGGCATCGCTCGGCATCACCGGCCACGAGCAGATTGTCGTGATGGTGCATTGCGGCTCGCGGGGGTTCGGCCATCAGGTGGCGAGCGACTATCTCAAGGTATTTGAAAAATCCATGCGCCGCTACGGCATCAAGGTGAAGGATCAGCAGCTGGCTTGTGCGCCGTTTCGCTCTCCAGAGGGGCAGGAGTATTTTTCCGCCATGAACTGCGCTGCGAACACGGCCTTTGCCAATCGCCAGGTCATCACGCATCAGATTCGCGAAGCCTTCGCGACGGTATTCGGCCGGTCCGCCGAGGCCTTGGGGATGGAGCTGGTGTACGACGTGGCGCATAACATTGCCAAGGTCGAGCGGTATGCAGAAGGGGAGTTGGTGGTGCATCGCAAAGGCGCGACCAGGGCGTTCGGGCCGGGGAGTCCGGAGTTGCCAGAAGCGTTTCGACAGACAGGCCAGCCGATCATCTGCGGCGGCTCGATGGAGACCGGCTCCTACTTGTTGGTGGGGACGGACCGAGCGGTGCGCGACACGTTCGGGTCGACGATGCACGGGTCCGGGCGCACGATGTCCCGCGCGCAAGCGAAGCGAACGGTTCGCGGCGAGCAGCTGCAGCAGCAGATGAAACAGCGTGGCATTCTGGTCAAGGCGGTGTCGATGTCGGGCCTCGCAGAGGAAGCCGGCCTGGCCTACAAAAATATCTCTGAGGTGGTGGAGTCGGTCGAGCGTGCGGGAATTACAAAAAAGGTGGCGGAATTGCGTCCCATCGGCAATATCAAGGGGTAATCGCACAAGGAGTGTCGTATGGATAAACGGCAGCATCCCAGGTTTCCCGCCAGATTTCACAGTTCCTTTACCTCCGCCACGGTGGTCAGTGGTGCGGGCCATGTGGTCGATCTGTCGCTGCGTGGCTGTTGCGTGGAGTGCGAGGCGCCCGTGCACCCTGGAGGCCTGCTCACGATACGGATGCATCTGTTGCCGGACGAACCGCCGATCACCATCCGTGAAGCCGTTGTGCGGTGGACGCGCGAGGGTTGCTTCGGTATCGAATTCCTTGCCCTGGCTCCAGAAGAATGGATGCGGTTGCAACGCATCGTGACGCAGTTGGAACTGCACCCCTACCAGAAGACGCCGACCGACAAGATGTCCGGAACGGCGTAACCGCAATCGGCTCCGTGCGATGGCCTGTAGACCTTCCCCGCGCCACAGGCATGCGGCGTCACCCGTTGCGTCGAAATCCGTATAGCAATGTGATGTTGATACGCCGGCTGAGGTAGTCGTCTTTGAAGGCGATTGCGTCGGTTTCGTGGAAGAGATCGGAGTTGAAGACGATGGCACGATTGGCCCGATAGGGGATCTTTACCGCCTGCGCGCCCACCTCCTTGAGCCAGGCGAGAATCTTCGGTTTGTTCTGGTCGCTGTTGTAATCCTGAAAGTTCCAATCGCGTGGCGCTTCTTTGTCGTAGACGACCAGCCCGCCGGTTTCCTGGTTGAGGTTGGCTTCGTCGGGCGTAATCCAGAAATTCACATTGACCGCCGCCGCGTCGGCATGGATGTTGAGCCCGCGTCGCGCACTGTCGTGTTTGAAGGCCCAGGCTTGAGTGAGCCGGTGCTGCTTGAAGATGCGGGGGAATTTCATTCGGAGCTCTTCGGCGATTTGGAGGAGCAGGGGCGAGGCGAATCCGTCGCCCAGAAAGGCTCCGCTGTAGCCATTCTCGTAATCCTTTTTCCAGATCGTGGACTCCCAACAGAATCGGCGCAGAGCCTCCAGCGCCTCCTGTTTCAAGAGCCCGTCGATAAAGGTCACCTCTGGTTGCTTGGCCAGATAGCGGGACTCCACGGCCTCGACATCCAAGTCAGGATGGAGCGCGCCATCAGGAAGGTGCGGGGCCGGAGCGCGATAGAGGAGCCGGTTGAATGAGGCGGCGACCAGCGTGAGATCCTGGGGGGCAATGGGGATTCGATTGCCTGGGTCTGGGCGGCGGTCCAATTCGCCGCGGAGTTGTTGGAGTGCTTGGAGGTAGGGGCGGTGCTCGTCGTGCAGGAGTTGTCGCTCGAAGAGATAGTGAATCTGTTCGAGATCGTGTTTGATGCGCGAGCGATAGACGAAGGCGTCGGTCACGGGCTTGCCATGGTCATGCTTGGCCGTGGCGGCGCGCTGGAGACAGTCGACGGCCTTCTCGTCCTCTCCGGCCCAGGACCAGGCGATGCCGAGATTGTAGAGGGCCTTCAGGTAGCCCGGCATGATCGTGAGTGCTTGCGTGAATGAGGCAATGGCCTCATCCAGCGACCCCGTTTCCATCAAAGCCAGGCCAAGGTTATTGAGCGCTTCGACATGCGTCGGCTTCAAGTGAAGGGCCTGGCGATAGGAGGCGATGGCGCGCTCCACCTCACCCTGTTCCTTCAGGGCGGCGCCGAGGTTGTTATGGCTGTCGGCATGGGATGGATTGAGTGCCAGGGCCTTCTGGTACGCCTCAATGGATTTAGGGGTGGCGCCACGGTCTTTGAGCACATTGCCCAGGTTGATCCAGGCTTCCAGGTGCCGAGGATTCAACGTGACGGCCTGCCGATAGGCGCGGATCGATTCGTCTGGGCGAGCAGCTTTCTGCGTCACCACGCCGAGGTTGAACCAATAGAGCGGCGACGCCGGGGTTTGTTCAATGGCGCGGGAGATGGTGGCGATGGCCTCGTCGAATCGGTTGAGTCGATAGAACAAGAGGCCGAGATGGTGTAACGCGTCCGGATGGTTCGGGGCCAAGTCGAGGGCTCGCCGATAGGCCCCTTCTGCTTCTTGAAACCGCCCTCCTTGCAGATGCGCGGTGCCTTCATTCAGCAAGGCGCGAATAGCGGAAGTGTCAGGGCTCCGGCCTGTTTGTAGATTTGGTTTGCCATGGCCCATGGTCTGTCGGTCTCTCATGGGGGATTGGGTCGATCACCGCTTTGCAGCCTAGCTGAAAGTGATGGGTAGGGTCAAAGGGCTGGGGCACCTGATTTTTTGGGGGCGTCTGGCATATACTCGCGTCGCGAATCTCGTTGGGAGGGTCCGGATGAAGTACGCGCTGTATCCTGGTTGTGCAGCACAAGGGGCGACGCCAGAGCTCTATCAATCGACAAGGGCGATCATCGGTCGCTTGGGAATTGAAGTCGTCGAGCTCGCGGCGGCGGCCTGTTGCGGCGCCGGGGTGGTGACGGAAGCGCATCCCGATATGGCGTTGGCGATCAATGCCAGAACCTTTGCGCAAGCTGAACAGCTGGGGCTGGACGTCATGACGATCTGCGGCACCTGCCAAGGGGTGATGAGTGCAGCCAATCGACGCTTGAAGACCGAGCCAGGGACCCTGGACCGTATCAATGC
>JBEGVJ010000043.1:0-5022 GCA_041178465.1 Nitrospirota bacterium | reverse complement strand
GGTGGGGACCTGAGGGTGACCAAACCGTCCACGTCGGCACAGAGGAAAAACGCCTCGCCAACTATCACGAGGGCAATCTGCTGACCGTTGAAGTCGATGACACAAATACCATCCGCGGGGTGCACGATTTACAGTACGACCTGCAGGTCAGCCAGATCCCGCCGGTTGGAACCGACGTGCAGCTCTTCCTCTCCGGGACCGTATCCAAGCTCAAATCCGATGCCGTCTTTGTCCGCACCGCCATCGGCCAGGTACTGCTCAATCCAAAAATCGGAGTTCCGCCTGTGAAGGTGGGCCGACCTTTAACCCTGCACATCGACCAGGAGCATGTGACCATTACACTCCTGCCAGCAAAGATACCGATTCCCAGACGCAGCGCCTCAGCCATCCGCTGACCCACCGCCGCACAGAGCGGCCTTGACCGAGCAGGATGCTCAAAAGTCCGTCCGCGTCGTTCGTGAAGCGTGAGCGAGTCAGGCGAGACATGCGCGAGAGGCGCGACTCGCGCAGATGAAACTTCCGACCAGTCCCGCTTTTCTCGCAAGTCTCGCGATTCTCGCGCGAATAACGAGGGATGCTTCACGTTCTCTACACTGCCTCCACGCTCAGCAACAGCAACTCGCCCTTCATGTTTGGATGGATTGAGCAGCGGAACTCATGCCGACCGGGCCGCGACATGTTGAACCGAATGGCTGCATCCCGTTTGGAATCGAGAAACACCCCGCTCAAACCTCGTCCATAGACGATCACCCCGTCCTTCTCGATCTGAGTGGGAATGCCCTCAAACATGGTCGAACCGAAGTCGTGCCGTTCGGCATCCTCGTTCCTGACCCTAATCACTGAAGGAAGCCCGAGGCGGAGCGGCCCCTGCTTGGTCACAAACTTGAAATCCTTGATCGCGACCTCGACGACTTGCTCCGACTGCGAGAACACTGGCCCCGCCGTCTCCCACCAGAACCCGCATGTCACGGCCAGCACCAGAAACCATCCCCACTGCATCTTCTCACTGTTCATGTATCCCACCCCCCTTGGCAAAATGCTCGAAAATCCCGCCACTGGAACACTCGAAACCCGTGAAACGTATCTCGTGAAGCGTCATGCGTTTCCGGATTCGGACGTTTCACGCTTCACGTTTCACGAACGACGAGATTTAGCCGGCAGCGGCACCGTCAACACAGGGCAGCCCGCGGTCCGCACCACCTTTTCTGCCGTACTGCCGAAAAAAATCTTGTCCACGTTACCGGAGCGCCCGCCGTAACTGCCCATCACCACCAGATCCACTTTTTCCAACCGGGCCGTCTTCGCGATTTCCACAAACGGCCCTCCCTCCAATACGATGCGCGTCACGGGCACGCCCTTGGCCGCCTCCGATTCGAGCAATCGCCGCACATTGAGTCGCGCATGATGGCGCAACCGCCGCTTCTGGCCCTGTGCATCCGAGGGCACCGCCAATAACCCCAGCTGATTGAAGGTCGCCAGGGCACTCGTGTCGATCACATGCAGCAGCAGCAGCTTGGCTTGAAACGTCTTGGCAAGGGTCAGCGCGACACGGAACGCCTCTTCCGAGCAGGGAGAAAAATCTACCGGCACAAGAATCTTGTTGAAAAGCGATTCAGCCATGCAACCTCCCAAAGGATGAACTCATAACCTCTTACTTCAGCAAGGCCGGTGCCACCGATCCAGACCGAAGGCTGAAGGCTGAAGGCTGCGTAGAAACAACGGCTTTCTCCCTTCTATTCACGCTTTCAGCCTTCAGCCTTTATATCTATATCTATTCCGCGGGGGTGTCTTGCTACAGGCTGACAACCTCTGCTGTAGCAGAAGGCAACAGAGGACGTGAGGCGTGAATCGTATGCCTTCAGATGTGAGAGAAAAAACGGAGCGAAACGCCTTTCGCTCCTCACCTTACGACCAACCCTTCACGCCTCACGTAACTACTTCGGCAGCGGCATCGGACTTGCGAGTTCCAGGAAAAACTGGAGATGGACTCATGACAAGAACGCATTGGCTGCTCCTGGGCGCTGTTCTGCTCGGGCTTGCCGTGGGCCTGTACATCCTCTTTTTCTGTCCCACGGAATGCCACTGAGCGTCGAAGGAGTGAACGGCAATGAGTGAAGAGGCGATACGGCTCTCGCGCGGCTCTCTCTCCCTTGAAGGCATCCTTGGCCTTCCAACACAGGCGGTCGGACTCGTGGTCTTCGCCCACGGAAGCGGCAGCGGGCGATTCAGTCCACGCAACAATTTCGTGGCCCGCTATCTTCAGCACGGAAAGGTCGCGACACTCCTGATCGATCTGCTGACCGAGGATGAAGCCGATGACCGCCGGAAGGTCTTCGACATCGACCTGCTGGCCGACCGGGTCCTCCTGGCAAAAACCTGGCTCGAACAGGACAACCGGACCAAGGGCCTGGGCATCGGCTATTTTGGCGCCAGCACCGGCGCTGGCGCGGCCCTGCAGGCGGCAGCCCGCGATCCCTCGTCGATTCAGGCTGTCGTGTCACGGGGCGGCAGACCGGATCTGGCGGAACCCTATCTCCCGTCCGTCACTGCTCCGACTCTGCTGATCGTCGGAGGAGACGACGAGCCGGTCATCGAGATGAATCGAGCAGCCTACCGATTGCTCGCCTGCCCCAAGCGGCTCGTAATCGTGCCGGGCGCCTCGCATCTCTTTGAAGAGCCCGGCACGCTTGAACAGGTTGCGGAACATGCGCTCGCCTGGTTCCAGCAACACTTTCATCCTATCCCGCATGGGAGCTCTAGCAGGCCGGGGGAAACCCGGTGAAAAAGAAAAATATCGCTAAGCATGATCCATATGGCATGGAGCCTCAATAACCGCAGGATGCTCAAAAAGGCCGTCTTCTTTGTCCGTCGTTCGTGAAGCATGAGCGAGTCAGGCGAGACGTGCGCGAGAGGCGCGACTCGCGCAGATGAAACTTCCGACCAGTCCCGCTTTTCTCGCAAGTCTCGCGCAAGTAACGAGGAACGCGTCACGGTCTTTGACGCTGGCGGTCTTTTTCAGCACCCTGCTAGTGCGCGAACAAAGGAGCACGCTCGATGAACACATTACTGGCGGTCGATGGTTCGGATAATTCCTATGAAGCCGTCCATGCCCTGAAATACTTTGCCAGAGCAGAGCAACTCACCCTGCTCCACGCGCTGGACGTCCCGAGGCCTGCCTATCCCATGATGGTGCCGGAAGTGGCGGAGGAGCTCTATGCGTCTCTCGAACAGAGCATGAGAGAAGACGGCGAACGGCTGCTCGATCGGATTCAGTCCCTTTTGCCACTCCATGCAGGGCCGGTGACGAAACTCCTCCAGCTGGGATCGCCAGCCGAAGTGATTGTCTCCACGGCCGAAGCCAAGAAGGTTGACCTCATCATGATGGGCGCGCGCGGCCTGGGGCCCATCAAAGAACGGTTGGTAGGAAGCGTCTCTCATCGTATTTTGACGCTGGCCCCTTGCGCCACGTTGATCGTGAACGGCCCGGTCAAGGCCATGAAACAGATCTTGCTGCCGCTCCAAGGGCCCTTCGACGCGGAAGCCGCGATTCGTTTTCTCCAACTCAAGCCGTTTCAGGATCCGGTTGAATTGACGCTGCTGACCGTCTTGCCCTCGACACAGCCTCCATGGCCGGTCGATGCCGCGGCCATCGAAAAGCTGGAGGAGCAAGCCGTACAAAGCGCGCGCGACTTCATTGATGGTGTCGCAGAGCGTTTACGCGCCATCGGATATCAGGCGCGCGGAAACGCGGTGCTCGGGACACCCTCTGCCATGATCCTGCAAGAAGCCACCAAGCTGCGATCGGATCTGATTCTGATGGGCACAAGGGGCCGGCAAGGCATCACCCGCTTCGTACTCGGCAGCACCTCCCATGCGGTGTTGCACAAGATGCCGTGCCCGGTGCTGGCGTTCCATTAAGCACCGGCTGGCAGGATGCTGAAAAAGACCGCCAGTTTCGTTCTCACCTTGAACGCATCCTCAACGTACCCCTGAGGGTACGCCTCCGGTGCGTTCATCGGCTGCGGCCTTGCTGGACGGCCTTTTTGAGCATCCTGCGAGAAACCACAGACAGGCAACACACCATTGAAGGTAACGGGGCCGACAGACCTTCGACAAGAAATCCCAAGGCGTGTTATACGAACAGAAAACCAGCACCCCGCATCTTATGCAGATCATCCTAATTATTGTTAGCTCGCTCTGAAAGTGGCATGGAAGATTTGAAGTTTAAATTAGAACGGGCAAAGAACACGCCCGTCAGCGACGAGGAAATCCTCAATGATCTGAAACGTGTTTCCAGTATGCTGAATTCATCCAAAGTCACTCAGAAACTTTACGGAGAGCACGGCCAGTACGATTACTCAAATGTTGGTCGCCGATTTGGCACCTGGAACAAAGCATTGGAAGCTGCTGGCTTATCATTATCTAACCAGTACAATATTTCCGATGAGGCTCTGTTCGAAAACATACTGCTGCTTTGGCAGCACTATGGGCGCCAGCCGCGCCGCGCTGAATTGGCTCAACCCCCTTCGACAATTTCACAAAGTGCCTACAATCGCAGGTTTAAATCTTGGGTTGTCGCACTTGAACACTTCGTTGAATATGCCAACTCGGCTGACGTATCGGCTCCAACTAGAGCAGAAGAGAAAACTGGCTCTCGCCCAACTGGGCGTGATCCCTCATTAAGACTTAGGGAAGGTCTGATTAATTCACGTTTCCACTCGGAACTCTATTTCTGGGGTAGTCGCCAGGACGAATTCGGTGGACAGCCGCTGTTTCGAGAGCCTTTTGGTGGGGCACCCCCACTCTCCGATGGCCCGCCGCCCGCTTCCGGGCACATGTTTCCTACGTTCCCGCCAAGAGCCGCCGTCGTGCCACGTACAGATTTGCCAAGCCGCAGCTGATATACAGCCAGTGGGTGTTCTTCGCCAGCCCCCGATACCGCACTTTGGCCCAGCCGAAGATCCGCTTGATGACCAAGAACGCATGTTCGACTTTGGCGCGCACTTTTGATTTCGTCCGATT
>JBEGVJ010000042.1:0-4041 GCA_041178465.1 Nitrospirota bacterium | reverse complement strand
TTTTCAATCGTCATTGTGATTCCTGCTGAGCAATAGGTACACCGTTCACAGGATGCTCAAAATGGCTGTCTTCTTCATCCGTTGCTCGTATCTCGTCGTTCGTGAAGCGCCGTTCGTCTCTCGTTCCTGAAAAGAGCGTATAGCCTATAGCCAATAGCGTATGGTTCAGAATGAAGAGGGGAAGGATCTTTGCTTCCAGCTATACGCCATTCGCCATACGCTCTTATCCCCAAACGAGATACGCTTCACGAGGGACGCTTCACGGTCTTCGCATCCTGCTAGGGGACGATAGGAGACGGGCGATGGACGACTGTCGCCTGAGGGCCTTTTTCGCCCTCTTCAACGTTGAAGGCGACGTCGGTCCCGTCGCTCAATTCATCGAACGTGAAGCCTTGCAGCGCGTGTTTGTGAAAGTACACCTCGCCGCCTCCCTCTTTCAGGATGAAGCCGTATCCTTCTATTGGGAACAATTTACAAATCACGCCTCGCAATGGCGGGATCGGAGCCATGCGCACCTCGGTGCGACCCTGCTTCTCGCGGAACTTGCGGAGCTCGATGGCAATGGCGTCGAAGGCGCTTCGAATGGCTTCTTCGAAGGTCTTGTCTTCCTTGCGGGCCGTCATGGTATGGCGGCCGGGGAGCGTGACGACGATGAGCGCCTCGGCGACGTTGTCCAGCTTCTTGTGGTGGGGATTTTTTGTCAGAGTGACTCGTCCATGAATCAAATCTTCATACCTCTGCTGCAGACCTGCCATCCGAGTTTCGATTTCGCTCTTCCAGCGGGGAGTCATTCCGACGTTTCGGCTTTCAATTTCCAAATCCATATTGCCTCCGTTCTTGTTCGTTTGGTCTATTCGGTCTCTCTGGTTTCTCTGGTTGATTTGGTTCACCTGGTTAGTTTCGTTCACCCAAAACCAGACAAACCAGATAGACCAGAGAAACCGGACAGACCGGGCTTGGTTTTCCTACAGCCTTCTGGTGGTTGATATCAGCAAGCGATGTGCCTGCCTCAGCAGGAGGCGAGGGGCGAGGGGCTTGAGGCTAGGGGCCTGATTATTCTGCCTCTTGCCCCGCGCCACTCGCCCCTAGCCCCGGTTTCGAGTGTCGCCTTTTTCCTCAGTGGTCACCTTGGCACTGAAGCCCAATGCACCAGTTAAAAGACAGGCGAGGGGCGAGTGGCGAGAGGCAAAGGGCAAGCCGGTTGGCATTTCACGGATTTTCCCTTTCCTCTCGCCCCTGGCCTCTTGCCCCTTGCCTGGTATCTTGATGGAACGTGACTTGCGTGATTCGATCAGCCATGCCTGTTCTGAAAAAGCAATCGATCGAGCGATATCTTCGTGGCCGATTCGGTCCCAAGGCGGTCTTGCTATCCTATGGAGCTATCGGAAAAGAAAGTTCGCAGGGCACCTATAAACAGTATGGGTATGGTTCACCAGTCAAATTGACCTTTCGAGTCGGGCGCACCGTCCGGTCGGCGGTGTTGGAGACGATGAGTCCAGGCCCGTTCGGTCATGAGCATCCGGCGGACCGGGCCCAGGCGATTCTTTGGGATTACGATTCCTATGGCCGGCTGCCGCGCCACGTGAAGGCGCTCGACGTCGGCGCGTTTACGGACGATCAAGAACTCATGTCGGTGGCACCGGCACGTGAGTTTTTTGTTCTTACCCAATGGACGGAGGGGAGCAGTTACCATCTCGACCTGGAGCGGTTGGCCAAAGGCGGAAGGCTCTTGAAGCAGGATCGAGAGCGGACGGTCGCCCTTGCCAGGTACTTGGCGCAGATCCATGCCAGAAAATTGCGCGATCCGTCTCTCTACCGTCGTCGGCTCAGAGAATTAATCGGCCATGGCGAATGCATTATGGGGCTGACCGACAGTTACCCGAATCGCTACGAATTCATCTCGGCGGATCTCTTGCGGGGGGTCGAAGAGGCCTGCAACCGGTGGCGCTGGCGTCTGCGGGGGGAGACTCACCGCCTGTCGCAAGTCCATGGAGATTTTCATCCCTGGAATGTCTTGTTCCGGAAAGGAACGGATTTTTCAGTGCTCGATCGGTCACGAGGGGAGTGGGGGGAGCCGGCAGACGACGTGACCTCGATGACGATCAATTATCTTTTTTTCTCGCTCTGCCGCTGGGGCAAATTGCAGGGACCGTTGGAAGTGATGTTCCGACTCTTTTGGGACAGCTATAGGGAGGCAAGCCACGACCATGCGGTCGCAGAGTCAGCCGCCCCGTTCTTTGCGTTTCGAGGGCTAGTCTTGGCGAGCCCTGTGTGGTACCCCAAGCTGCCGATCGAGGTGCGTCGAACCATCTTCCGATTTATCGAGCATGTGCTGGACGAGCCGCGCTTCGATCCTGCAAGGGTGAATGAGTATTGCCGGGAATGAAGGCCGTGATGAGTGATCTGTGATGAGTGATGAGGGAAGAAGGAAGAAAGAAAGAAGATGAAAGAGCCATCCAATTCTGATCACCCATCATCGATCACTCATCACGGCTTGGCTTTCGCCATTTGGCTCACCGGCCTGCCTGCATCGGGCAAGAGCACGATTGTCGCGGCATTGAAACCGCAACTCGAAGGGCTGGGATTGACGGTGGAGGTGCTGGAGTCGGATGAGGTCAGGCGGGTGCTGACGCCGACGGCGACCTATTCAGATGCGGAGCGGGATCTTTTCTATCGCGCCTTGGCATTTACCGGACAGAAACTCGTAGCCCATGGGGTGACGGTCATCTTCGATGCGACAGCCAGCCGCCGGGCCTATCGGGACTTTGCGCGGTCCGTGATCCCCCGGTTCATCGAGGTCTCCGTGGAATGTCCCCTCGCGACTTGCATGGAGCGAGACAGGAAAGGGACTTACCTAAAGGGTCAGCGGGGCGATTCCCTCACCGTTCCAGGGCTCCAATCTCCCTACGAAGCGCCGACCAAACCGGACCTCCGAATCGACAGCACCACCACGACTGCCACCGATGCAGCCCGTCTGATCTTGGACCTGGTCAAAGCGAAATTTCTCTCGGAGGATGCGGGAAGCTCAGTCTTCTCACCAGCCCAACGCCCTAGTTAAGGAGCGCCGCGCTTCTGCGGCGTCCCTCTTGAACGCCTGGTTATATCACGACTTACAGATTGCTTTTTCCAAGATTACACTTTGAACAAAGAGTTTGGAGATTTGGCAAGGCGGTTTCACCGCCTTTACTCCAAGCGATGATGTGATCTACATGCAAATCTACTCCCAACATTTTTGCAGGGCTTGCACCGCAATGCTGGCAAGTAAATCTGTCTCTGGACAGAACCTTGAACCTAAGGAAGGTCTGATTTATTCCCCGCTCCTGATGTGCTATGAGAAGGCCAGCACTGAACGGGAGGCGCGCTTATGCATCAGCAGACCTTTGCAGAAGTCCCCTTCGAGCAATATCGCAAATCCACCCGCCGCGAGCGGTTCCTCGACGAAATGAATCGCGTGGTGCCGTGGGCCGAATTGGTCGCGGTGATCGAGCCGGTCTATCCCAAGGCCGACGGCCCCGGGCGTCCGCCAGTGGGGATTGAACGCATGCTGCGCCTCCATTGTCTGCAACAGTGGTTCAATCTGTCGGATCCCGCCGTCGAAGAAGCCCTGTATGACTCCCGCGCCATGCGGCAGTTCGTCGGGATTGATCTGGGCCGTGAGCCCGTGCCCGATGAGACGACGATCTGTAAGTTTCGGCATCTGCTGGAGGCGCACGAGTTGGGGCAACAGCTCTTTGCCCGGATCGGGGAGTATCTGACCAAGCAGGGGTTGCAGGTGAGTCGAGGCACCATTGTTGATGCGACCATCATCAGCGCGCCCAGTTCGACCAAGAATCGGACGAAGGAGCGAGATCCGGAGATGCATCAGACGAAGAAGGGGAACCAGTGGTACTTCGGCATGAAAGCGCATATCGGTGTGGATAGCCAGACCAAGCTGATTCATTCGGTAGCCGCCACGGCGGCGAATGTGCATGACAGCCAGGTATTACCGGAATTGCTGCATGGGCAGGAGACGCGGGTGTGGGGCGATGCGGCCTACAGCGG
>JBEGVJ010000041.1:0-10629 GCA_041178465.1 Nitrospirota bacterium | reverse complement strand
CCGAACGACACGATTTCGGCTCGACCATGTTTGAGGGCATTCCCACTCAGATCGAGAAGGATGGGGTGATCGTCTATAGACGAGGTTTAAGCGGGGTGTTTCTCGATCCCAAACGGGATGCAGCCATTCGGTTCAACATGTCGCGGCCTGGTCGGCATGAGTTCCGCTGCTCAATCCATCCAAACATGAAGGGCGAGTTGCTGTTGCTGAGCGTGGAGGCAGTCTAGAGAATGTGAAGCGTCCCTCGTTATTCGCGCGAGAATCGCGAGACTTGCGAGAAAAGCGGGACTGGTCGGAAGTTTCATCTGCGCGAGTCGCGCCTCTCGCGCACGTCTCGCCTGACTCGCTCACGCTTCACGAACGACGAGAGACGGGAGGACATCCTTGATTAAGAAGATTTTATTTGCGACGGATTTTTCACGGTGGGCTAAGCGGGCGGAAGATTATGCCTGTGCCCTCGCCTGTTCGTGGAAGGCGTCCTTGACGGTGCTCAGCGTCGCGGAATTTTCACCGGGGCTCAATCCAGACTATCCCGTCAATCAGCAATATTTGGCGGATCTGCTCAAGCAGACATCGTCGCAGTTAGCCGATCTCAAAGGCCGTGCGGAGCGGCGAGGCATTGCGGTCACGACCAGGGTGGCGACGGGGATTCCGAGCGAAGAGGCGATCGCCGCGGCAGGGGCGGAGGATGCGGATCTTCTTGTCGTAGGGACCAGAGGGAAGACCGGCCTGGCACACGTTCTCTTGGGCAGCACCGCTGAGCGGGTCATTCGCGGAGCCCCCTGTCCCGTGTTGACGGTGCGGATGGAGCAGGCGGATAGCGAGGATGACGGCATCCTGTCGAAGCCTGTGACCTTGGAGCGCATCCTCGTGCCGGTCGATTTTTCCGATTGTTCGCTCGACGCCTTGGAGTATGCGGCCATGGTGGCGCAGCAGGCCAAGGCCTCCCTTACGTTGCTGCATGTCTTGGAGCCGGTGTCGTACGGCTTGGACTTTACCATCGGCCATGTCGGGACGCGCGAGCAAGTGCGCGAGAGCTGGACGAAACGACTGGAAGAGCTGACTTCAGTCCTGAGGGCCGCTCAGGTGCCGGTGGCGTCTCAACTGCGAGGCGGCCTTCCGGCCGATTCGATCTTAGATTCTGCCAAGACCTTGCCCTGCGACCTCATCGTCATGGGCACGCACGGCCGCCGCGGGATTTCGCACGCCTTAGCCGGCAGCGTGGCGGAGGCAGTGTTGAGAAAAGCCCGTTGTCCTGTCCTCACGGTGCGCAGCCCGAAGTTCGGGCCGGGCCATAGCCGGGTGATTCCGGTTGCGACGTTTTCTGTAATGCATCCTTAACCATATACATTCATAGAGGTGGTGACGATGAGTTTAAAGAAACAACCAGGGGGACCGAAAGCTTCGCCACGTCGGCCTGCATCTGTGCCGCATCGGCCGATCGAGCTGCCGGAAGGCATGTGGGATCGGATTTCTCAGAAGGCGTTCGAGCTGTGGAAGGAGCGGGGCTGTCGGGAGGGGCACGATCTTGAGGACTGGTTCGATGCCGAGACGATAGTTGCGGAAGAAATTCATGAAGCTCGCGAGTGAAACGACAGCTGGCCTCTGGGTGCCTCTCGTCCCCTCGCTCGATGCGTTGCTCGTCCGGTTGGAATCCCTTTCCTTGGAGCCGGGGTTGGCCGTTCAGCGGCAGATCGCACTGGGTCTTGCCCTCCAGCCCTATCTTGAGGGAGGAGGGGGGGCGCTGTTGGCGCCGCTGCCGCAGGAAACGGAGTTAGCCGATCTTTTCCTCTACGCCGACTTTTACCCGCAGGACGGGCAACTGACGTTGATCGAGCAGTTGCGCGACGTCATCACGGAGCATATTCCGCAAGAAGAGCGAGAGTGGCTGGATCCGCTGAAACATTCCTATCTCGATCTGGCCGAATTCCTGTCGGTCGACGAGCAGGACCAGCGCCTGGTCTTCCGCTCGCTAGGGGATGCGCGGGTCTATCGCGTGCCGGACGGAGCGTTCCGCGAGGGGCTCCAGCCGGGGCAGGTTCTTCTCACGAGGCTGATTCGCGAGCCGGGTGATGTGGAGTGGGAGCGGGCGGTGATCGCGGGTGCCGCAATCGCATTATCCAACGAAGATGGAAAGGGCCTGCTGAACGCGACGCTCGATTACCGGCGGCAGGTGGAGATTTCCGCCGGGTCCTTCGAGCTTGGTGACTGGCCTGAATTTGCCAAGCGCTATGGCCATGTATTGCTGTGGACCTTCGCCCGCATGAGGTTTGCCGCGCTCGTTGACGCAGTGCAAAGCATTCATTATGTGACGAAAAATGGGCAGTCCTATTTGTATGCCTTGGCCCTGTACGATCATAACGAGTACCGGTTTATAGCCGACCAGCTTGCAGGCCTCGAAGGGTTCGAGCGGGAAGAGGTGGAGGCGCAGCATTTTGTGCAGCGAGGACCCTCCGGCGCCCTTGAATCCGCGGTGGTCGCAAGACTGATCCTTACGGCGTCCCAGTTGTGGGTAGAGTGTGATTCGCGCGAGCGGCTCGATGTCATCAAGCACAAGCTGGCTGCCACGTTCGGATTCTCTTTGCATTTCCGCGGCGAGACCTATACGCCACCGCCCCGGCAACTAAAAGAATCTGAGTTGGCCGTCGAAGAGCCTCTGATCTTGGTGATTTCGGCGGAGGAAGATCGATCCCTCTTGAATGGATTCCTGGAGACCCTGTACTTAGAGTGGGCGGAGCGGGCTTGCCCGGCGCTGGGGAATCACATGCCACGCCACGTTGTCGCGGCAGCAGCCGGCCGCGAGCAGGTCGCAGCCTTGATTGCCGACATGGAGCGCCACGACCCAGGAATCAGACGCGTAGGTCTGGCATCGTTTGATTACAATAAACTGAGAGCTCACGTGGGGCTCGATGAGTAGGATGCTGAAAAAGTCCGCCAGCGCAAAGACCGTGAAGCGTCCCTCGTTATTTGCGCGAGAATCGCGAGACGTGCGAGAAAAGCGAGACTGATCGGAAGTATCATCTGCGCGAGTCGCGCCTCTCGCGCACGTCTCGCCTGACTCGCTCACGCTTCACGAACGACGAATGAAGGGGACGGCCTTTTTGAGCATCCTGAATAGTTTTGCAGTCTGCGAGGTGACGCGATGACGACCCGGCACCAGTCAAGACTTGCCGAAGCGCTCGAATCATGCAGGCCCGTGTCGCCAGCTAAGCCCAACATCCTTAAGACACTCTTGGCTGTCCAGTCTGTCCTGGGCCATGTGCCGGTGACTGCCATTCCTCAAATTGCGCAGACGTTGGGCGTGACGGAGGCTCAGGTGGCGGGGGTCCTCTCCTATTATTCAGATCTCCGGACTCAGTCGGCTGGCCGGCACCTCATTCGGGTCTGCATGGGCGAATCCTGCACAGCCAACCACGGCGGGCGCGTGTTTCGTGCGATCCAAGAACATGTGGGCGCTGCAGCGGGAGAGACGACGCAGGAAGGGCGATTCACGGTGGAGAAGATGTCCTGCGCGGGGAATTGCGCGGTGTCGCCGACCGTGATGATCGATGAGAATATCTGCGGGCGAGTGACGCCTTCCGATGTTCCGGCATTGCTGGAGGCTCAGGTGTTTAGACCGAAGGCTGAAGACCGAAGACTGAAGACCGAAGGCTAAAGACTCGAAGCCTTCAGCCTAAACACCTTCAGCCTATATCCCCAAGGTGGTTACTCCAGATGAAGACGATACGCCTCTATCTCCCCAACGATACCTCTTCCCTTGCGGCAGGAGCAGGACGGCTGGCCGACGCCTGGGGCGATCGTCCCGAGATTCAATTGATTCGCACCTCCTCGCGCGGCGCCTTCTTTCTGGAGCCGATGGTGGAGCGGGATACGCCCAACGGGCGAGAGGCCTGGTTCAATGTGGTGCCGGACGACTTGCCACGCATCGTGGAGGGGGTCGGCGGGACGCCGGTGGCAGGGATACCGTTTTTGCAACAACAGACCCGCTTCACCTTCGCCAACTTCGGCATGACGGAGCCGCTTGCACTTGATGAATACCAATCGCGTGGCGGGTTCAAGGGATTGGCAGCGGCGCGGAACCTGTCGCCGGAGGCGATCGTCGAAGAGTTGCGTCTTTCGGGATTGCGGGGCCGCGGAGGCGCGGCATTTTCTGCATGGAAAAAGTGGCAAGTCGCGCAGCAAGCCGGGGCGGAACAAAAGTATGTGGTGGCGAATGCCGACGAAGGGGACGCCGGCACTTATAGCGATCGGATGATCATGGAAGGCGATCCCTTCCGATTGATCGAAGGCATGATGATCTGTGCGCGGGCGATCGGGGCGATGCGCGGATATATTTATTGCCGGTACGAATATCCGGCGGCGGCGCGGACCATGAGGCTCGCGATTCACAAGGCGCGCGAGGCGGACTTGCTGAACTGCGGCGGCTATCCCTTCGACCTTGAGGTGGTGGTCGGCGCCGGTTCCTACGTCTGCGGCGAAGAAACAGCCTTGCTGGAATCGCTGGAAGGCCGCCGGGGTGTTGTGATGGCGAAGCCTCCTTATCCGGCGGAATCGGGACTGCACGGCAAGCCGACGATCGTCAGCAATGTCCTGACCTTTGCGACGATTCCCAACATTCTGGCGAACGGCGGTTCCTGGCATGCCTCGCTTGGCACGGAGGGGTCTCGCGGGACGATGGCCCTCCAGCTCGGTGGCAGGGTGAAACAGCCGGGGCTGGTCGAAATCCCTTTCGGTCTCACCTTGCGCCAGGCGTTGGAACAATTCGGCGGCGGCATGGCGCCTGGGGCACGGTTCAAAGCCGTGCAGGTCGGGGGGCCGTTGGGGAGCCTGTTTCCCGAATCGCAACTCGATATTCCCATCTGCTATGACGCCTTCGCCAAGGCCGGAGCCATTCTCGGGCATGGGGGCATCGTCGTCTACGATGACGAGACGGACATGGTCGAGTTGGCGCGACACTTCATGGATTTCACCGCGGACGAGTCCTGTGGAAAATGTACGCCCTGCCGTGTCGGGTCGGTGCGGGGCCGGGAAATTCTCGAACGGATTCAGCGCGGCCAGGGGACAGAGGCGGACCTCGATCTCCTCTCCGATCTCGGCGAGACCATGAAGAGCGCCAGTCTCTGTGCCTTGGGAGGGCGAGCGCCCTATCCGGTGCTGACGGCAATCGAGCATTTTCCCGGGGAGTTCAGGGGGCGTCCGAAGGTCTAAAGTCTGAATGTCATCAAGTCTCAGAGGCGGGAAGGTCTTATGTCTGTCGACTTGATGACTAAACGACTTTCCAACTTGATAGACCATAGAAATAGACCGTAGAGAAAGAAAACGATGCAATTCGAAATCAACGGTAAGAAGGTGCTGGCCGAGCCCGGCGATACGGTCTACCGGGCGGCCAAGAAAGCCGGGATTGCCATCCCCAGCCTCTGTGCGTCTGATCACCTCAATCCCTTCGGGTCCTGCCGCCTCTGCCTCTGCGAGATCGAGGGGCAGAGTGGAACTCCTGCGACCTGTACGATGCCGGCGCGGGAAGGGCTCGTGGTGCGAACCGACACAGAGCGGCTCCAACGGCTGCGGCGCAACGTCGTCGAGTTGTATCTCTCTGAACAGCCTGCGGCCGGCCCTGTGCCGGATGAATTGCAGCGTCTGGCCGATTCCTCTGGGGTCCGTTCCGTGCGCTACCAGAATCCATCGCGCCGTCAGGCCTATCGCGACGACTCGAATCCGTTCTTTGTGTTCGATAACGCAGCCTGCGTGTCCTGTGCCCGCTGTGTGCGGGCCTGCGACGAAATTCAGGGCACCTTCGCCTTGACGATGTTCAGCCGGGGATTTGAATCCAGGCCTGCGGCGGGGTCATCCCAGCTCTCAGCCATCAGCGATCAGCCATCGGCTCTTGGGTTCGCCACATCCAACTGCGTGTCCTGCGGCGCTTGTGTAACGGAATGTCCGACCGGTGCGCTCACGGAGAAGCGGGTGCTGGAGCAGGGGAGGCCGACAGAAATGGTGCGCACGACCTGCGCCTATTGCGGTGTGGGCTGTGCCTTCGACGCCGGCGTGCGGGATGGCCGGGTGGTGACGATGATGCCGGCAGGCGACGGGCCGTCGAATCAGGGCCATGCCTGCATGAAGGGACGCTTCGGCTGGACCTATACCGATGCGCCGGATCGATTGCGCGTTCCGTTGCTGCGCCGCGGTCACGATTGGGAAGAGATTTCCTGGGATGCGGCATTGGATCGGATCGCGCAGGAATTTACTCGTATCAAGACCGATCAAGGGCCTGACGCCCTCGCGACTATTTCGTCCAGCCGCGGCACGAACGAGGAAAATTATCTGTTCAGCAAGTTCATGCGTTGTGTGATCGGGACCAACCACATCGACAATTGCGCGCGGGTCTGCCACAGCGCGACCGTGACCGGCATGATGGAAACGCTCGGCACGTCCGCTGCGACCAATTCGATCCAGGATTTCGATCTGGCCCACCTGATTCTGGTGGTGGGGGCGAATCCGACGGAGTCCCATCCAGTGGTCGGGGCCAGGATCAAGCAGGCACAGCGGCGAGGGGTGCCCGTGATCGTCATCGATCCCAGGCGCACAGAGCTGGCGCGGCTGGCCGATTTGCATCTGCAATTGCGGCCCGGTACCAACGTGGCTTTGCTCAATGCGATGGGCCACGTCCTGGTCAAGGAAGGGCTCCTCGATCGATCCTTCATCGCGGCCAGAACCGAAGGCCTCGACGATTGGCTCAAGGCCGTTTCGGATTGTACGCCGGAAGCCGCTGAAGTCATCACCGGCGTGCCGGCTCACCTCATCTATCAAGCGGCCAGGCGTTATGGGAGCAGCGGCGCGTCGCTCTGCTGCCATGGCCTCGGCGTGTCCGAACATCGCTGGGGCAGTCATGGGGTCATCGCGCTCTGTAACCTGGCATTGGCCACCGGCAACTTTGGAAAGCCCGGCACCGGCATCAATCCCCTGCGTGGTCAAAACAATGTGCAGGGAGCTTCGGACATGGGTTGCCTCCCGGCCTACTTTGCCGGCTATCAGAGTTTGGACGATCCCAGGCTGGCAGCGCTGCATCAGACCGTCACCGGCCGCCCCTTGCCCACGAAGCGAGGCATGAAAACGCCCGACATGTGGGATGCGGCGATTGCGGGACGGCTTAAGGGGCTTTGGATCATCGGCTACGACGTCGCGCAGACAGATCCGAACTTAAAAAAAGTGCACGAGGCCTTGAAGCAGGTGGAGTTTCTGGTCGTGCAAGATCTGTTTCTCACCGAGACTACGAAGTTTGCGCATTTGGTGTTGCCCGGCGCGTCGTTCCTCGAAAAGGATGGCACGTTTACGAACCTCGAACGCCGCATTCAGCGGATCAGGAAAGCGGTGGAGCCGCCCCATGGGGTCCTTCCGGATTGGCGCGTGGTCTGTGAGGTCTCAAATCGGATGGGCTATCCCATGCCCTATCGGCATCCCTCGGAGATCATGGGCGAGATTGCGGCATTGACGCCGATGTTCGCCGGGGTGTCCTACGATCGCCTGGATCAGCATGAGGGGTTGCAGTGGCCTGTGCCGGCTGATTCGCACGCTGGCACGTCGCTGATGCACCGTGAGACATTCCCGAAGGGGAAGGCGCGCTTCGTGGCAGTGGAGTATCTGCCGCCCGGTGAAGCTGCGAGTAAAGACTATCCCTTCGTGCTGACCACGGGCCGCATTCTCCAGCATTACAACTGCGGAGCCCAAACCAGGCGGACGGAGATTCTAGAGCTGGTCGATACCGATGTCTTGGAAATGCATCCGGCCGATATGGAGGGCCTGCGTTTGGACGACGGTGCGATCGTTCGTCTGGTGAGTGCTCGCGGCAAGGCCTTGCTCCCTGCCGTGGGGAGTGAGCGAGTCCTTCGTGGTCATCTCTTCACCAGCTTTCATTTCCCGGCCTCAACGGTGAACGAACTGCTCTCGTCGAGCGCGGACGAAAGCTCAAAGTGTCCGGAGTACAAAGTCTCCGCCGTGCGGGTGGAACCGATTCAACTGGACGAACTTGATCCGGAAGATGAAGCGGAGTTGCGGCGGATGCAACGCCACTTAATCACGTAGCGGCGGACAAGGGGCGAAAGGATAGGGGCGAGTGGAAACCTTACAAGGATAATAGAAAAGATTATGGTCGATCCTTTATTGAAACCTTCTTCTCCATCGCCTCACGCCTCTGGCCCAGAGCCCGAGGCGCTGCCGTCGCATGATGCCTACGCTCCTGCGCAGATTGCCATGCGGGTGCGGGCGATCGGCGTGACAAAAGCAGCCATGCCGGTTCTCACCATGTTTGCGCTGGCTGTTTTGGCCGGGGCGTTTATTGCGTTGGGTGCCTTGTTCTTTACGGTCACAATGACCATGGGTGCTACCGGTCAACCGTCGGCTTTTGGACTCATGCGGTTGGCTGGCGGGATCACGTTCAGCTTGGGACTCATCCTGGTGGTCGTCGGCGGCGCGGAACTCTTTACCGGCAATAACCTGATTGCCATGGCCTGGGCTTCCGGCCGGGTGACCACACAGCAAGTCTTGAGGAACTGGGGTTGGGTCTATTTCGGCAACCTGGTTGGCGCAGTCGGCACGGCGCTCCTCGTCTGGCTGGCCGGCGTGCACACCATGAGCGATGGCGCGGTCGGGGAGACAATGGTGCGGATTGCGCGCGCGAAGATGTCGCTCGATCCGGTCTCGGCTGTGGCCCGGGGCATCCTTTGCAACGTGCTGGTCTGTCTGGCTGTCTGGCTCTGTATGGGGGCGAGATCCGTTGCGGACAAGATCCTCGCGATTGTCTTCCCCATCAGCGCCTTCGTCGCCTGCGGATTCGAGCACTCCGTTGCCAATATGTATTTTCTTCCGATCGGCGTGGCGCTGGCAGCCGGCGGCCCAGCCCCCCTTTCAATTCTCGGAGCATTGAGTAATCTTGCGCTGGTGACGATCGGCAACATTTTCGGCGGGACGATCCTGGTGGCACTGGTCTATTGGTTTGTCTATCTTCGCGCGGAAGGCGAGGGGCCGGCCGTTCGGTAACGTCGCCCCCTTTCATGGAGGTGCTACATGGCGGTTAACACGAGCAAGCAAGAGTCCAAGATCACGGTGAGTGTGATCAAGGCGGATATCGGCGGGTGGGTCGGTCACTCGGCGATCCATCCGGCGTTGATCGAGAACGCCAACGGGAAACTCGCGCCGGCTAAAACCAGCGGGATGCTGGTGGACTACCACGTCTCGTCCTGCGGGGACGACTTGCAGCTGATCATGACGCACCGGCATGGCGTCGATAGCGAAGCGGTCCATTGTCTTGCCTGGGAGACCTTCGAAGCCGGAACGCAGGTGGCCAAGGAGCTCCATCTCTATGGAGCGGGCCAGGACCTCCTTTCCGACGCTTTCAGCGGCAATGTCAGGGGCCAGGGGCCCGGCGTGGCTGAAATGGAATTCGTCGAACGGAAATCCGAGCCGATCCTGATCTTCATGGCGGACAAGACCTCAGCCGGGGCCTGGAACCTTCCTCTCTATAAGATGTTCGCCGATCCCTTTACGACAGCCGGCCTTGTGATCGCCCCGACATTGCACCAGGGGTTCCGATTCGAGGTGCAGGATATCCGCGAACACAAGAAAATCACCTTCGACTGCCCGGAAGATCTCTACGACATGCTGATGTTTATCGGGTCGCCGGGGAAGTACACCGTCAAACATGTGTTCTCGCGCGCAGACGGGACCATTGCTGCCGCCACGTCCACGGAACGGCTCTCGCTCATTGCGGGAAAGTACGTCGGCAAGGACGACCCGGTCATGATCGTGCGGGCGCAGCAGAATTTTCCCGCGGTCGGAGAAGTGCTGGAACCGTTTCGCTACCCCTGGATCATCGAAGGCTGGATGAGGGGCTCGCATTACGGTCCGCTGATGCCCGTGTCGGTCAAACAAGCGACGCCGACCAGGTTCGACGGCCCTCCGCGCGTGGCCTGTATCGGGTTTCAGCTGGCTGACGGCACACTCATCGGGCCGCGCGATATGTTCGACGATCCGTCCTACGATGAAGCGCGGCGGGATGCCAATCGAATTGCGGATGTTCTCCGTCTCCATGGCCCCTTCGAGCCGCACCGGTTGCCCCTCGAAGAGATGGAGTATACAACCATGCCGGAGATCATGAAGAAGCTGGAAGGCCGCTGGACGAAATTTTAACAGGATGCTGAAAAAGACCGCCAGCTTCGTTCTCGGCTCATCGAAATCCTCAACGTACCCCTAGGGTACGCCTCCGGTTTCGATTCGCCTGCGGCCTTGCTGGACGGCCTTTTTGAGCATCCTTGGAAATTGAGGCGCCAACACCGTACGAGATACGTTCGCCATATTTTTACGTGCGCCGAGTTTTTTTGCAGCCTGATAGGAGCTTCTGTCTATGCATGTTCCTCACACAACCGTCGGGATACTCGTCGGAGGAGGACCGGCGCCCGGCATCAACAGCGTGATCAGCGCGGTCACGATCCGCAGTATCCTCGGCGGCTGCGACGTGGTCGGCATCATCGATGGGTTCAAATGGCTGATGGAGGGAAGCACGGGGCAGGTGCGCCCCCTCTCCATCGAAGAAGTCAGCCGCATTCATTTTCGCGGCGGGTCCTATCTGGGCACGTC
>JBEGVJ010000040.1:0-3006 GCA_041178465.1 Nitrospirota bacterium | reverse complement strand
CGTGACCGCTACGAAATTCTTCATTCTGGCGTTTTCCCTGATTGTTTTCCGGCTCACGTTTGGCCTGCTGGCCTGCCGAATATTTTGTACCAGCGTGATTGAGGCTACTACATAGCTGGCGTTACATCTAGACGAGTGCCGCCGCCGGGCCGGTTCACGGCTCGCCCAGATACCACCGATAGGCCGCCACCCAATCAGCCGCGATGGCAGCCCCATGAAGCTCGTCCTAGTACCGTTCGATCTGTCACGCATACAGCGCGCATAGCGCCCTGATGTTGAAACAGCGGGCGGATCTGACAGTCAGGGTGTGGCTTGCGCCTGGTTTCCCAGAAAACACCAGCAAGGTTCCCCGATTAAAAAACTACCCCGCCCAGCCCCATAAGCGGATATTCAACGCTCTTGCCCACCGGTGTGCAGACCGAGAGGCTTGACCAGTATGCCGACAAGCTGAAAGGCTACCAAAATGATCAACTGGTTGAGGAAGCTGTTGCGCTCGCCCACTAAGATTGGGCCAAGGGCCGCACGGCGCGCTTTGCCGTCATCAATAGAATCTTTCGGACATTGCGGGACGCCATCAATCAAATACGATCCGCTTTCAACGGACGACAGTTTCATTCCCCCGAGGACGTGTTCGGGGCCGAATCCAGAGCTATCTTTGAGGATATTGAACGCGGGAAAATCGGCAATCGCGGCCCAAGAGGCGGGAAGACTGCCACCAACCCCGCCTTCCAGAGCAATACCGACGCGACCGATACCGTAGCGCTTCAAGCGCTGGTTCGGTGACAGAAACGAGGAAGCCATTGCTGAGAATGCCGACGAACGCGGTGAAAAGGGTCTTCGGGCCCCGCTACATGACAAGGTGCGGAACGCCCTATCTGCAAGCAAGAGCGCGTTTAGCCTCAATGGATTCGGAACCGCCGAAGATGCGTTCGGACCCGCCGCCCGCAGCTTCTTCCTCAAAGTCGCAACCGGAGAAGTAAGCGCACACGGACCCGGCGGCGGCATGGCCGCAACCGGTCCCGCCTTCCAGCCGACGCCGGACCAGACCGGCAGGGCCGCCGCAGGCATCTCAACCGCCGTCGCGCGCCCTACCTCCGCTTCAATATCGCGCTTTTGAGCCCCATTTAGGAGTGCAGGGCAAATATCGTCACGACTGGGTCACATTCCGCAAGTTCAGCCCGGTCACGCGTAAACCCCCGTGTTTCGTTCGGGGTAGGCTTCGTACATGTGCTCAAACAGAGCTGCGCATTTCTGCTGATAGAGATCGGGTGTGTAGGCGCGGGGAAGGCCCGAATCGAGGGTGTCTTCGATGGCGATCTTGAGCTGGGAGCGAGCCGCCGCCTTCTGCCGCCAGTTGAGGACCAGCAATTCCTTGAGCCGTGCCAGTAGATCACGGGCGACCTTCTTCACCTCAGCGCGCTCCTCAGGTGACAATTCCGGGGTCGGGCGGGTGAGGATGTCGAAAATTACCAGTTCTTCCTCGGTCATTTTCTCGCGAACGTGCCGATGCTGTTCCTCATTCAAGTCGCGGGTGACCTTGAGCAGTTCCTCGAACAGTTCCTCGATGCTCCGGCTTCCCGCGTTGTAGCTCTCGATGAGTTTCTCGAATTTTTCGGCGAAGTCGGAGCGTGTCGGGTTCAGCTCAATCATCCTGTCCATCTGGGCACGGATGGCCGCCTTCAGGACTTCCAGGTCAGTGTTCTTGTGTTTGGATTCTCGGAAACGCTGCGCAAGCGCCTCGAAGTTGATCTTGGAAAGGTCAAGCGCGGGCGGGCCTCCCTCGCGAATGGTCATGCCGGTGATGGAGCCGTCGAGAAGTTTGTTAATGTCGCCCATCACCCCGGAGATGTCTGCCGGGTTCGGGTTAAGCTTGGCGCGGATCGCGTCAGCGATGGTGGTGATGCTGGCCACACGACCGGAAAATTCGAATGCTGCCGGATTGGGTTTCACGGCGCGGTACAGCGTCGACACAAGTCGTTCGTGTGCGAAGAAGTCCCGCCGAATGGGTTCGGGCGAGATCAGGGCGTTCAAGGCGTCCTCGATGGCCTGCAGACGCTCCAGCCCGCCCACAGCGAGCTGCTCGATATTATCCAGCCTGACGCCATGCTTGGCGCAGTATCCCGTGGCGTCCCCGATTGCGGACCTCAGCTCATCGACCAGCTTCTGCTTGTCCCTGACCGGATTCTTGCCGTCCTTGCCTGCGCCATAAATCGCGAGCGCCTTCTCCAACGAGGCGAAGACGTTGGCGTAGTCGACAATCACGCCGCTGTGCTTGCCGGGAAAGACCCGGTTGGCGCGGGCGATGGTCTGCATCAGCGTATGGTTGCGCATCGGCTTGTCGAGATACACCGTCGAGCAGCTTGGCGCGTCGAAGCCGGTGAGCCACATGGCGCAGACGAATACCAGGCGCAGCGGGTCCTGCGTGTCCTTGAACTTCTCGTCGAGGCCGGGCTGCGACTCATTCATACGCCGGCGGTGCGGCTCGATGTCGAGACCAAGCTTCTTCATCTGCTCGATCTCGTTCTGCCCCGGCGAGACGATGACGGCCATGTCGGTCGTGGTAAGCACATCGAGCCGAGCCTTCAGCTCCGCCACATCTGCATCAGACTGCGCCCGTCTGACCTGCCCGGCTCTTTTTGTACCAAGCGAATTGATAGAAATTGGCTTGGATAAGGAGCTTGGACATGCCGAAGAAGAGACCGACGCCGGAGCAGATTGTGCTGCTGCTGCGGCAGATAGAGGTTGCGACGTCCCAGGGTAAATCGATAGCGATTTCGTGCCGGGAGGCCGGGATATCGGATCAAAGCTACTATCGCTGGCGCAAGGAGTACGGGGGTCTTGATCTGGACCAGGCCCGGCGGATGAAGGACCTTGAGAAGGAAAATGGCCGGCTGAAGCGCCTGGTTGCCGACCTGTCGCTTGAGAAGCAGGTCCTCAAGGATATTGCCTCGGGAAACTTGTAAGCCCCGAACGGCGCCGGCAGGCGGTTGCGGGGGCTTGTGAGAA
>JBEGVJ010000039.1:0-2620 GCA_041178465.1 Nitrospirota bacterium | reverse complement strand
GCCTTCTCGATGGCTGTCTGCGCCAGATAGTTGCGGAGCACATACTTGGGATTGACGCGATTCATGCGGACCAACCGGTCATTGTCGCAACTCCCCTCTTCGCGCAACCGGTCCTCGTACCGACCGGCCCATTGGTCGAACGATGCACGATCCAGGAAAAAATCGCGGAGCGGCTCGTTCCGCGATGCGGACCCGATCTGAAACGAGCTCAAGGCACGAAAGAAGATCGTGTAGTCGACATGGTGCAGATGCATGAGCGCCAGGAGGTCTTGGATCAACGACACATCCGCCTCCTTCACCTCGAGAAGTCCGCACTTGGCCCGCATCAACTCCATGTACCGACCTTCGCACAGAGGCGTGTAGCGGTCGAGCGATGCTTTCAAATCTTCCTTCCCGGCCAAGGGAAGCAGCGCCTGCGCCAGACAGCTGAGATTCCAGAGTCCGATGTACGGCTGTTGATTGAACGCGTAGCGGCCGCTGTGGTCTGAGTGGTTGCAGATGAAACCGGGGTCGTAGTCGTCCATGAATCCGAACGGACCGTAATCGAGCGTGACGCCGTGGATCGACATGTTGTCCGTATTCATGACCCCGTGAGACCAGCCGACGGCCTGCCATTGCGCGATCAGCTTCGCCGTGCGTTCGACAACCTCGGAAAAAAATCGCGCGTACTTGTCCGGGCTCTCCACCAAGCGAGGAAAGTGGTTCGCGATGACATAGTCGGCGAGGGTTTTGAGCTGCTCATGCTGTTTACGATAGTAGAAAATCTCGAAGGTGCCGAAGCGTACATGGGACGGCGCCATCCGCACGAGCATCGCGCCGGTCTCGACCTGCTCGCGATACACTTGATGGTCGCTCCCGACGAGACAGAGCGCCCGAGTTGTGGGAATCCCCAGGCCATGCATCGCTTCGCTGCACAGATATTCCCGGATGGTCGAGCGCAGAACCGCACGGCCATCTCCCGCCCGCGAGAACGGCGTAGGTCCCGCCCCTTTCAGATGCAGATCCCACTTCTCGCCCCGTTCGTTCCGTACTTCTCCCAGGAGGATGGCACGCCCGTCTCCCAGCTGCGGAACATAGACCCCGAACTGATGGCCGGAATAGAGCATCGCCAACGGTTCCATTCCCGGGACGAGCAGGCTCCCGCCGAATACCCCGGCGAATTCCGGACGCGTCGCTTCTGCCGGATCGAGGTCGATCAAGCTTGCCGCCGCGGGATTGAAATTGATGAGATAGGGAGGCGTGGCGAACGGCGTGGGGTTCAGCTTCGCATGAAACGATTCTGGCAGGCGTGCGTAGCTATTGTCGAAGGAAAGTTCTTCAAGCTTCCGAAGAAGAGCCATGCGTTTCTCTTATCATGGCCTCAGAACCAATCGCCAGCCCTCATCGGGGCGCAGAGCCGAGTCGGTCAGGTCAGGCCACTGAGCCGTGGAGAGTCGCTAGGAGCCTGTCCGACAGCGATTCAAGAACTACTGGCGGAAGGTTCGATCGTTTCAAGGTCGTGATCGAGCGTAAACACCATGATCCGCTCACCGATCTGCGTGTCGATGTCCGTGAACAATCCGGCGACCTTGATGCCGGTGATGCCGGCGATTTCGCCGCACAGATTGTCTTTGCCTTGCGCGATCAGATTCTGGCGCATGCGTTTGACCATCTCCACGCCATCAGCATTCTTGACCAACTGACGTTCGGCTTGGGTCAGGACGCCTTTGAGTCGAACGACCACCATGTCTCGGATGATGAACGCTTTCACATCCGTCGGTCCCCGCCCCATAAAGTCCTGCTCAAACTTGATGACAGCCTGTCTGATCGCGTTGTGCATATCCCCCCGCTCAATGACCCATTTTACATGGGCAATGCCGATGCGCTGCGGTGTCTTCGTATGGGGTGGATTATAGAGACCGCCGGACAAACAAGGCAACGACAAGAGCCAATCCTCAGCATCATCCCTCCCGTCATTTTCAGCTGTTTTCCCGTGCAAATGGGACAAAAGACCCATGAGGGCGGCCCCGATGTTCCTGTACCGCTGGACCGAATGATTCTTTGCGTTTATCTCCGGAATCCTGCTACATCTTGCAGTGGAAGACGGTGCCGCAGGCTACATTTCCAGAGAGATCTGGCGGAACCGGTCGCTGGGAACTCACACAGGTGTAAGCCCAACTCCGCCATAGGGCACGTACGGTCGTCGGCTTCCCGTTCGGTTGGCCGATAACAATACAAGCCAGTGTGGCGCGCTCTGACGAGGCGCGCCCGCTGGCTTTTTTTATTCCGCATACGTGAGGTACGGCATGTCGTTCGTGATCCTCGTCCCGCTGCTGCCGCTGCTCACGGCGCTCCTCGTGCTGGTGGGTGACGAACGCTCGCGGCAGGAACGTGCCAGGATGGCGGCCTATCCCATCGGCGGGGCCTTTCTCGGCGCGCTCGCCACGCTCTGGTGGGTGGCCACACAAGGGCCCATCACCCTCCGGTTCTACGATCCCGCATCCCCGGCCATGCTGGCCTTCCCCATCGGGTTCTATGTCGACCGCTTGAGCGCCGTCATGATGGTGTTGATCTCCGGCGTCGGGACGATCATCTACACCTATTCGCTCGGCTACATGTACCAGGACCCTCACGATCGGCG
>JBEGVJ010000038.1:0-4546 GCA_041178465.1 Nitrospirota bacterium | reverse complement strand
ATAGCTGGTTCCGCGAGGTCCACTATCTGGTCCATGAGGGCGGCGCCTGGCGTTTTCTCGGGAATGCCGGCGCCGCGCCAAGCACGGCGCCGGTTACGTCGAGCCCGCATCATCCGCTCTTTTAGCTGTTAGCGGATGCTGAAACAGCCTGCCAGCTTCGTTCTCGCTCATCGAAATCCTCAACGTACCCCTGAAGGGTACGCCTCCGGTTTCGACTCGCCTGCGGCCTTGCTGGACAGACTGTTTGAGCATCCTTGGGTGCGCGCTCTTCTTGTCCCAAACGTAGAGGCGATTAACCGGCTACCGTGCCAGGGCGGTGCTTCCGCAGCCTCGCAGGTCGCGGGAAGAGCTTTCTCGCACCGCTGTCGGTCTCGGATTGGGACGAGCAACAGTGATGGTTCGTGATCCCATCAGGGCTCCAACTTCTTCGTGTGCTGCGTCAATCTCAAACCGCTCTCTCCGGATCTCGTTGCCGGCTCCATTGCGATAGACCAGCTCGTCCGTATCGAAATCGTATTCCGGAATCTCCGTGCTCTCCCATCGCTGCACGAAGTAGTGGGCATAGAGGGTATAGAGGCCGTGGTCCTTGCGGTTGTGCCGCAGGACATACTCGGGCATGGTCTGGACATCCAGGTCGGCATGGTAATGCTGGAGCCAGAGGTAATCGCCGAGGATCACCAGTTTGATCGATGGAGAATCCGCGTAGAACTTGAGCTTGACGGCCTTCCCCATGGCCTTCAGCCGCTTGAGAAGCTGGATGCTTTGCCGGACTTCTTCCCGGAATGTGTCCAGTGTGAATTCGGGATGGTTGACGGCCTGGATGCGCGCACTCGCTTCCTGGCCGTAGGGATTTACCAGCATGATTCTGGCTCCCAAGCATTTATCGAGGACCGACGACAGGCCGCCTACGTGATCCACAAAGGTGCTGTGGCCGCTGGATCCGATGACCGAGATGGTCCGGCCTGTGCCCTGTTCCTCTTTAAGTTCCTTGATGTGCCGTTGTGCCGCGTGCGTGCGGCGCGGGAAAAACGAGACGAGGCCCGCGCCGGTCGCCACGGCGGCGAGGGCTCGGTCCCGCCTGCTGCGGTGAACGTAGTTGAGGCAGACAATCAGGAGGACCGCCACCGTCATTTCCACGGCGATGAGCGAGAGCTTGTCATGCTCGACGCGAGACCAGAACGACAAAAACTGCTTCGCGCCCGCCGGGAGCAAGAGCGCAATGCCCGCACTCATGGCGACGACGACAATGTGATAGAGCGTCCCCGCGGCGTCGCGCAGGAATGCCCGGACTGTTGCTTGTACTTCTTGAAACAAGGATGCACCTCTTTGAATGTAACGGACGACCCCACGGCGATGACGGGCTAGCAATGCGAGCGATGGATGGGTACGCCTAAGGCGGAGAGCTCAGCAGATGCAGAACGGCTGCGTGCGGACAAAAAAAGATCGCATCAGACTTCGTGTCTAGTGGAGGACTGCCGCCTCCGAACACGGAAGGTCTTATGCGATCACGGCCACCTTATCATGGGCAACGCGGCGAAACAAGAGCCGATGGCTGATAGCCGAGGGGAAGCGCTGATCGCTTGTAGCGTATGGTTGATGACATGAGGAAAACATCCTTTGTCGAGAAGAGGATGTGGCCTTGGTTTCGGTCGCTCCAACTCTGATTCCCTGCCACAGCTATCCGCCATACGCTCTTCTCTCTGGACGAGCTGCTAGCTCTGGAGCGTCGAGGGCTCATGATGGAACTGCGCCACGGTGGGATGCACCAGTTCGGCGAAGTCTCGATAGCGGAGCTTCATGGCTCCCGTGTGGGTCCCGGCGTCGAAAAAGATGTGTTCATCTTGCGTGAGCAGCTGATCGACATAGACCGCCATGTTGTAGAGATTGCCGAACGGGGGCATCGTCCCCACTTCGCAGTCCGGAAAGAGGCTCGCGCACTCGCTTTCCGTTGCAAGTCTTGCATGCTTGGTGTCCAGCACCTCTTCGAGTCGCTTGAAATCCACCCGCCAGGTGGAGGGGACGACAGCCATCACAAACCGCTGGTCGGCTTTGACGATCACCACTTTGGCGAACATATCGCCCGGCACATGGAGAGCCTCAGCCGTTCTTCGCGCGCTGTAGGCCGCGCTATGACTGACCACTTCGTAGGGAATCTTGTGGTTGTCGAGATAGAGGTGGAGTCTTTTGAGGACTGGCATAAGGTACCTCCGGCTAAGGTAAGGGGTGAAGCGCGTAGGCTCCACCGGCGCTCAAAGTAAGAAAGTAGCAAGGGGAATGCCATCTTGTTCGCGTAGGAAGGAGCAGGTAAATGTGTGATGTGCTGCGTGGTTAGTGCAGGATCAAAACAGAGGCTGACGAGGTAATGGATCGGTTCCGTAGCAGAATAGGGCAATGGCGATTGGTGGACTGTCCTGAAATGCTACGCTGCTCGGCCAAAGATAAGAGCATATAGCCGATAGCTGATGGCCGATGGTATCGGACCCAGCATAAACGCACGATGCTCTCCCTCTCTGCTATCAGCTCATGGTGGGCTGCCACTATCGGAGGCGTTCGCGGCCATGCGGGGTGGTCAGATCTTGGTCCGGGCCCAGGGGGACGATGCGGGTCGGATTGATGTCGTTGTGGGTGATGTAGTAATGCCGCTTGATATGGTCGAAGTTCACAGTGCCGGCAATGCCGTCGGTCTGATAGAGGTCTTTCAGGTAGTTGAAGAGGTTCGGGTAGTCGATGATCCTCCGAATGTTGCACTTGAAATGGCCGTGATAGACGGCGTCGAACCTCACGAGGGTAACGAACAGGCGCCAGTCTGTTTCGACGAATTGTGAGCCGAAAAGGTAGCGTTGTCGCGCCAGCCGGTCCTCAAGTTGATCGAGGGCGTCGAAGAGGCGCAACACGGCTCGTTCATAGGCCTGCTGCGATGTGGCAAATCCCGCGCGATAGACCCCGTCGTTCACGTTCTCGTAGATGAAGGTGTTGAGGTCGTCGATCTCTTTCCTGATGCCGTCTTGATAGAGGTCGATTGGGCTGCTGGTGAAGCGGTTGAACTCGCCGTTGAACATGCGCATGAGGTCGTCGTCGGAATTGGTGACGATGCGTTTCGTCATGGTGTCCCACAACACCGGGACAGTGAAGCGTCCACGATAGTCAGGATCGGTGGCTTTATAAGCCTGGCTGAGGAACTGGAAGCCGTTGATGGGATCGAGCGAATGGCCCGGCCCTTCGCGGAAGGCCCAGCCCCGCTCGTCGCGGATCGGGTCCACGACGGTCATGCCGATCACGTCTTCGAGCTGCTTGAGTTTCCGCACAATGATCGTGCGATGGGCCCAGGGGCAGGCCAGGGAAACATAGAGATGGTAGCGGCCCCTTTCCGCCTGGTAGCCGGAACTCCCACTCGCAGTCACCCAGTCTTTGAGGGCATCCGGCTGCCTGGTGAATGAACCCGCGATGCTCTGTTCGTCTGGAAATTGGGCCTTGATGGTCATGGTCAGGCTCCTGATTATCACTACCGTACCATATTATTAATTTGGGCGGGGCAGGGGGAGAGGGGGAGAGAGAGGGGGACGAGCGAGCCCGGTAGGGCGATTACCCTGAACTTGGCTTTACAGAATGTGACCGTTCTGTTCGTCGAGTGCCTGTGGAAATCGGTAAAATATGAGCGGGTGTATTTACATGCGTACGATTCCGTCGCTGAAGCCAGGTAGTCGATCATGCAATGCTTGGACTGGTACAACCGAGCGAGACCCCCCATTCGAGCCTGGACCGGCAAACACCGGATGAGGCCTATGCCGTGATGCTGCCGACGGGTAAACTGGCAGCGTAAGTAGCAGCAGAGACTCCGCGTAAAAACCTTGGGCTGCGGTGCAAACGAATGGAGCCACTTCTAGCCGATATTTCGCGGCGCGCGGTGATTTTCGTTGGTGAGTCGGATCTGAAACGAGATGCGAAATACGCTTCACGAGATACGCTGATCTTCGTTTCACGTTTTAGGGCCTTAGATTGCGCCGCAGAGGGTAAGCTTGATAATTAAGAGTACAGTTGTTGTATAAAGACTCGCTCTTTATCGATGTATCAGGAGGATTCGCACCCATGTTTGATCTCGCTGCCCGATTGATTCGACCCATTCCTGTCAGGCCGGTGCTTGTCGGTATGTTGCTGGGTCTGTTCCTGATGAGCCTTCTTCCTGCTTCGCTCGATGCGGCACGAGGAGGGGGAGGAGGGAAGACGGAGGTGTTGCCGGTGCAGACAGCCGCACCGGCAGCGGTTTTTATCGAGACGACTGGAAGTGAAATGGAGTTGCGGCGTCAATTGCGGGTCAAGAACGGGGTGTCTGAGCTGAAGGTTCCTGTTCCTGGTGGCCGTTTCTCAGTCGCGCCAACGGGGAGTTTTGGCTTTGTGACCCCGAGGCTTCTGGGATTGGCTTTGGTTACGCAGAGTCCTGATCTTCCGTTGGAGCAGACCCCGCCCGCCGCCAATGCCTTCGAGATCCATAAGCTTGCCGACGGCAGCGGGATGTTGGTTGGATTTGTGGAGGCCGACCTCAAGCCAT
>JBEGVJ010000037.1:0-13611 GCA_041178465.1 Nitrospirota bacterium | reverse complement strand
CCTGTGCCCGGTCCCCATCCTGGCGGTGGATGGAGAGGACGAGGGACGGATCGATGGTTCGGAAAACATGAATGGCTGCGGCGAGTCCTGCGACCACCAGCGATTGTTGGGCGACGATGCTTGCGTGAGCCGGAACGGGAGCAGGAAAGAGGACGGCTGTCGTGATGTCACCGTGCGGGAGGTCTTCTTGCAGCGCCTGCCTGACGGCGCGGCCTATGTCGGCAACCGGGGGCTTGATCATCGGTTATGTTTCCAGCATGGCGCGCAACTGTTGCTCGCTGCTGGCGAGCATGACTTGATCTCGGCGCAGGCTTGCCAGGCGATCCTGGTGGTCGGTAATGACTTCCGGCGGGGCCTTGGCGGTAAATTCCTGATTGCGCAGTTTTCCCTCCAGCCGTTCCATTTCCTTCGTCTGCTCCGACTGTTGCTTGAGCAGGCGATCCAGCGCTTTGTTGAGATCCACGTCGCCCGCCACCAGGATGCCGACGGATAAACCGTCGATGACCAATCTGAGGAGGTTGCCGGTCGGCCAGGTTGCCGTCGGGGTCAGCTCGACCGTGCCACGGCCCAGATGGGCGAGGTAGGGCTTGAGTTGATCCAGGTGAGCCTGTCTCTGGGGCTCGTCGTGCGAGACGTAGAATGTGATCGGTTGTCCCGGCGGATAGTTCAAGAGGACGCGGGACGAGCGCACCAGGCCGATGGTCTGTTCAAGCAGCGTAAACCGCTGGTCCATCTCCGGCGCCACCCACGGTGCTTCGGGGGTCGGGTAGCGCTGCACCACGATGCTCTCTCCCTGGTGGGGGAGCGTTTGCCAGATTTCTTCCGTGAGGAAGGGCATGAAGGGATGCAGGAGCCGCATCGTGGTCTCCAGCGTTTCGACGAGAGTCTGTCTGGTGCCCGGTGCATCCGGACTGTCTGGATTTTGAAGCGTGGGCTTGATCAGTTCAAGGTACCAGTCGCAGTACTCGTGCCAGATGAATTGGTAGAGCGCATTGGCCGCCCGGTCGAATCGATAGGCTTCCAGTTCTGTGGTGACGACCTGGATCGTGTGATTGAGGCGGCTCAAGATCCAGCGGTCCGGGAAGCTGCGTTCGGCTGGCGCGTTCGCCGTTCGAGGCCCGTCCAGATTCATGAGGCTGAACCTGGTTGCATTCCAGATCTTGTTGGCGAAGTTGCGATAGCCTTCGATCCGTTCCTCTGCGAGTTTGATGTCGCGGCCTGGCGAGGCCATCGAGGCGAGCGTAAAGCGGAGCGCGTCGGTGCCGAACTGCTCCATCACATGGAGCGGATCGATCACGTTGCCCTTCGACTTGCTCATCTTCTGCCCTTCGGCATCCCGTACGAGGGCATGGATATAGACGTCGCGGAAGGGCACCTCGCCCATAAACTTCAAGCCCATCATGATCATGCGGGCGACCCAGAAGAAAAGGATGTCGAGCCCGGTCACGAGGGTGGAGGTCGGGTAGTAGGTTTTGAGATCAGCCGTCTGCTCCGGCCATCCCAAGGTCGAGAAGGGCCAGAGGGCGGAGGAGAACCACGTATCAAGGACGTCCGGGTCGCGGATGAAATCATGGCCCGTGCAAGTCGGACAAGTTGTGGGCGCAGTCTTTCCGACGATCGGTGTGGCGCCTTGGAGGATCGTGAGTCGTGGAGCGGACGTGGCTGAGTCAGTCGATGTGGTCCCTTCAACGATCAAATCCTTGTTGCAGGTACGGCAATACCAGGCGGGAATCTGGTGCCCCCACCAGATTTGCCGTGAGATGCACCAGTCTTTGATCTCTCTCATCCAGCCGAGGTAGTTGTTCGTCCATCCTTCCGGAATAATCCGGATGCGTCCGTCCACCACGGCCTGGATAGCCGGTTCTGCCAGCGGCTTGATCTTCACAAACCATTGAGGAGAGAGGTAGGGCTCGACCACTGTTTTGCAGCGGTAGCATTTGCCGATGGCCATTTTATGGTCGTCGATTTTGGTGAGGAGCGCGCGATCTTTCAGAAGCTGCTCGATCTTAGCTCGTGCCTTGAGGGCGGGAAGGGCTGCGACCGCCTCGATGACGGCTGGTTCGACGCCAGCGGTTGTGAGCCCCTGTCGATCGAGTAGGGCCTGATGGTCGAAGATGGGCAGCCGCGGCAAGCCATGCCGTTCGCCTGCTTCAAAGTCGTTGAAGTCGTGCGCCGGTGTGATTTTCACGGCGCCGGTGCCGAACTCGCGGTCGACAAGGATCGCATCGCCCACAATCGGAATGGTGCGATTGGTGAGGGGGAGGCTGACTCGCTGCCCGATCAATTTGTTGTAACGGGGATCCTCCGGGTGAACCGCCACAGCCGTGTCGCCGAGCAGGGTTTCCGGCCTGGTCGTCGCGACGGTGAGACGAACTGTCGGATCTTGTTCAAGCGGATATTCAATCGAATAGAGCTTCCCTTTGATGTCTTCGTGCTCGACCTCGATATCGGACAGGGCGGTTAGGCAGCGGGGGCACCAGTTGATGAGCCGCTCGCCTCGATAGATCAGTCCCTCTTCATGCAACCGGACGAAGACTTCGAGCACGGCCTTCGAGAGTCCTTCGTCCATCGTGAAGCGAAGCCGTTCCCAGTCGCAGGACTCACCCAGCCGTTTCTGTTGACGGATAATGGTATCCCCGGAGGTGGCTTTCCATTGCCAGATCCGCTCGATGAAGCGTTCTCGTCCCAAGGACTCCCGTGAAGCGCCTTCGGACATGAGCTGTTTTTCCACAACGTTTTGCGTGGCAATGCCGGCATGGTCGGTGCCTGGCAGCCAGAGCACATTGCGGCCCTGCATGCGCCGCCAGCGGACCAGGATGTCCTGTATGGAATGATTCAACGCATGGCCGACGTGGAGCGAGCCTGTGACGTTGGGCGGCGGAATCACGATGCTGTAGGGTTGGCCTGGATGGGTTGTCGAGGCATGGAAATAGCCTTGCTGGGTCCAGACCTGATACCAGCGGGCTTCAACCGCCTTGGGATCGTAGCTTTTGTCGAGTTGGGGTGTGCTCATTCAGTGGTGGTGTCCTAGGCGTCTGTGGAAAAATTATGTTGGCACAGTCGTTGAGTAAGACTGGCGGGCGGGCGAGAAAGGCGTGACGTGGATAGGGTGGATATTCACCTTGTCTCGCGTATCCCGCTCGTCTAGCCCGTCGCGCGCATGAGAGGCTGGCGGACTTTTTCAGCATCCTGCTAGAATCGCGGCGCATCTTAACATGCGAGTGGCGACCTCTCAAGGAAAGACGGGGGACACAGATAGCTTGAGGGGTGTGGTGCCGTGTGCTATACAACTCGCACAAGGCGAGGGCGAAAGGTTCGCACCGCCTCCACTTTTTTATAATTGGGAGAGACTATGGCCACAGGGCGTGAAAAAGATCGCAAGACGAGAAAGAAGCATCTGAAGAACATGGCGAGGGTGAAGGCGCTGGCGACGGCCCGACGTGGCAAGAAGAGCAAAAAGGGGTAAGCCTTACTCGGCAGCTGTGAGGCGCGTGATCTCTGCTCTGATTTGCGCTTCAGCGAGGTCGGGCACCAGACGTTGAACGGCTTGTTCGATCTGCTCGCGGGCCGCCGCGCGAACGAGCTCTTCAACCATTCCGGCTGTCTGCTTCGCGGCAGTGCGTTGAATCTCTTCCTTGACGAGTCCCTCAATCGATCCGAGTTGTTCTCGAACCATATCGGGCAGTGCGGTGTGCACAGCGGCAGTCTGTTCGCGGATGAATTGATCGATGTGCGTGGTGATCAGGGGGCGAGCGATTTCGGCCATGCTGCGCCGGATAATGGGCTCAAGGAGGGCTATTTCCCTTTCTAGGATCTTCGGCAGTGCCTGCACGAGCAACGGCTCAAGCACCTGTGCCAGCCGCTCGTCTGAGAGGGAGGCATTCATCTGTGTGCGGACCTCTGCTTCCACGGCTTTGGCCACGAGGGTTGCCAGGTCTTTTCCTGCCATCTGGGGGAGCAGTTCGGCAATCTTTTTTTCTGTCTGTTCCGACATCGACTGGAGAAGTTGAGTAAAGAGGCCATTCATCGCCTTTTCCGGTTCGGTTGTGGAGGTCATGGCGGCTGTGGCGGTGGTTGTGAGGGCATCTTCCGGCTGGGGGTGGGGCGTGATGTCCAGTTCCTCTTCTTTTTCGGTCAGGCAGCCATCGTTGAATGCGTCGTCGTCGTCGGCGTCCGTCATGGTTGAGACCGGCGGCCAAGAGCGGGACTTTTTCTTTGCCCCATTTGTTCGGGATGCCTGCTGTGCTTTCAGGTCCTTGATTACCTCGATAAGATGTTCAGGTTGAAAGGGCTTTTTGAGCAAGGCCTTCACTCCGAGCGAGCGCAAGTGAGTTTCGTCTACACGGTCGGAAGGGCTGACCAGGGAGACAATATTGGTTTCTGCCAGGTTATCCAGGTTGGAGACGGCCTTGCAGAACCCGGTGAAGGTCATGTTTTCTAAATGATAGTCGGCGATGATGAGCGTGGGGCTGATTCGGCGTGCCGCCTCCAAGGCGGTGGGGCCATCTTGAAATCCCATGACATCGCACTCTTCGGTTGCTGAGAACTCTTCGACCATTCGGCGAACGGCGGGACTACTGTCGATAATAAAGATGGTTGAAGACACCAAACCCTCCAAGATTATTGATCGTAGTCAAAGCTAGCAGCGGGGGTATTCTTTGTCAAGAAAGCGCAGGGCAGGTGCTTGTTTTTACTTCGTTTTTTTAAACTGACTACAATTCGACACAGGTGGGAATCGTACGACCAATGAGAACGCCAATCCAGGTTATTTTCTTTGACGCGGCCGAGACATTGTTTCATGTCAATGGTTCGGTGGCGGACATCTATCTCACGCATGCGGTGCAACACGGATTTCGGCAGACTCCCGACTCTCAGGCATTGATCACACAAGCGTTTCAACGCGCCTTTCGCGACGCGGCACCTCCGATTTTTGCCGTTACCGATCCGATCAAGTTGAAGCAGTGTGAGCGGCTTTGGTGGTTCGACATCGTGCACAACGTGTTTTACCGCGTCGGGATGTTCGAGCCGTTCGATGCATTCTTCGAGCAGGTTTTTCAGGTATTTGAAGATCCGCGCTCCTGGACGTTGTTTCCTGAAACCCATGCCGTGTTGACCAGGCTGCGCGAAGAGGGGTTTGAGTTGGGGATTGTATCCAACTTCGACACCCGGCTCTTTCCTGTGATACGGGGACTCGGCATCGATCGGCTCTTCGATACCGTGACGATTTCCAGCATGGCTCGGGCTGCCAAGCCAGCTGCCAAGATATTCGAGATCGCCCTGGAGAAACATGCGGTCGATCCGGATGAAGCGATGCATGTAGGGGACAGTCTGAGGGACGATGTGGAGGGTGCGACGAAGGCAGGGCTGACCGGTGTGTTGCTGGATCGAACTGGCCGCGCGCCGGCGTCGGGCGGGCATGTGATCAGGACGTTGGAAGAGCTGCTCCCGCTGGTACGACGCTGAAAAAGTCCGCCAGCCTGTCTTGTTAATGTTGTCTATCTGGTCTGTTCGGTCTGTCTCGATGATTAACTTAAACCAGACCAACCAGATGGACCAAATAGACCAGATAACCAGATAGACCGGGCTAAAGGAGTAGCGGCACCAGGTCTTTGGCGCGGCCTTGTAGCGAAAGGTCAACCAGGTCCGACTGTTGGGTGCTCTCAAGATTGATTTCGATGACCAGCGCCCCGGCCTGTTTCGCGACCGAGGCAAAGCCGGCTGCCGGATAAACGACTCCCGACGTGCCGATCACCAGCAAGAGATCGCAGGCCCGCAACGCCTCATCGCAGCGGCGCACATCTTTCTCATAGAGTGATTCCCCAAACCAGACGATATGGGGCCGGAGCAATTCGCCGCATTGCCTGCACATTGGCAGGAGAGGAAGAGGGACCTCCCGGTTTTCCGAGACCATGTCGCAGCCGGTGCATCGCACCTTCCAGATGTTGCCGTGAATTTCGGAGAGGCGTTGCGATCCGGCGGCACGATGGAGTCCATCCACATTTTGCGTGATTAGCCAGAACCTGTTTGATCTGCAACGTTCAAGCTCGACGAGGGAGCGGTGGGCAGGATTCGGCTGTTTCGTGGCAATCAATCCCCGCCGCCAGTTGTACCATTCCCACACGAGCCGAGGGTCACGCGCAAAGGCTTCCGGGGTCGCGAGATCTTCCGCCCGGTAGTTGTGCCATAAACCATCCTTGCCGCGAAAGGTGGGCACGCCGCTATCGGCGGAAATGCCCGCGCCGGTCAGGATGGTCACGTTCCTGGCGGATGCGAGTTGCGTGCGGGCTCGGAGGATCTGGTCGTCGGTGGCCATGGTTGAAGGAGCAGATTGTACTGTATTTCGAGCGACGAATCTGCGTGATATAGTGCGTCTCCATTATTCTTGTGAGGCGCATGATGAAACAGATTCTCATGGTGGGGGCTGGATCGGTCGGTGGATTCTTCGGGGCGCATCTGGCGAAGAATAATCCCAATGTGTCGTTCCTGCTGAGACCTAAGACGCTCGCAGCCGTGAAGCAGAATGGCCTCACGATTCGCAGCGCCAAGGGCTCCTTCACTGTGCATCCTCCAGCCGCGTCCGACCCGCGAGAGCTTCCAAAGCCGGATCTGATCATCCTCTCCGTCAAAGCCTATGACCTGGACGAGGTGCTGACCCAAATCGAACCGGTCCTGACCGATCAGACCGTCATCCTGACCCTCCAGAACGGGGTCGATACGGAGGATCGCATCGTGGCGCGCTTGCAACGGGATTGCGTCGTGGGGGGCGTGGCCTTCATCTATTCCAAGATCGCCTCGCCCGGCGTCATCGATCACTATAAGAAGGGGGCTGTGGCCATCGGCGAGATGATGGGGCACCAGAGCCCTCGCCTGCTCGCCATTGCGGAGATCTTCAAGCAGGCGGGGATTCCCTGTCAGCTCACGGAGGATGTGCGGAAAAGTAAATGGGAGAAGATGTGCTGGAACTGCGTCTTCAACCCGCTCACCGTCATTGTCGATGACAAAGTGGCGAAGACGCTGGAACATCCGGAGATGCTTCGTGTTATCCATCAGATTGTCGAAGAAGTCGCGGCCGTCGCGGCGTCGGTTAAGGTGCCTCTGTCGCCGGATATGGCAGAGAAGGTCGTGCGCTGGACGCAGGAGATTCGCGACATCCATACCTCCATGTACGACGATTGGAAGGCGGGACGTCCGACCGAGATCGATTACTTGAACGGGTACATTGTGCAGAAGGGGCGTGAACTAGGCATCCCGATACCGGTCAATGAGGCGCTGACAGCGATGATCAAGACGATTACGGAAAAGGAAAAGACCGGCCCCGGTATCGTGCGAATCGACGGGGCGGTGGTCCAGCCAGTCTCGCTGGATCGCGCGGCAATTGCGGCCTTGCCGGCAGACCAGCAGCTCGATATTTCGACGGTAATGCCCAATATGAAGGGCAAAGGGATCCGACTCAAAGCTTTGCTGGATGTGCCGGCTCTGGCCATCAAGGCCGATCATGTGACAGTCCATTCGGGCGACGGAAAGTATTCCGCTTGTCTGACCCTCGCGCAAGCCTTGGAGTGGGGGATTCTGCTGTATGAAGTGGACGGGGAGGCTCTCCCTGAATCGAAAGGCGGGCCCTATCGATTGGTGACCCCGGGTCTGGGAGATTTGTGCGCCAATGTGAAGGGGGTTGCGCGGATCGAAGTCACGATCGGAACGGGAACAGATACGCGGCCATCTGTGAGGACGAACTGCTGAGCCGCGCGAGACAGGCGGGACGAGCGAGAGGGGCGTGGTCCGAAGGCTGAAGGCTGGGGTTCGAGGTTCCGAACACTGCAGCTTCCAGGCCACCTCACCTGTCTCGCTTTTCTCGCAAGTCTCGCACGTGAAGGCTTTTGGACCGACACGGCAATTGCAGAGGGATTTGCGGGCTGATTTTGCATAATATACGGGTCAGTAATACTCAAATAGGTGGGCATTGCAAAGGGAAAAGCGTCTATGAATGGCACCCTAGAACATGAAGAAAGCTTGGTTGCGGCAGGCCGTGGGAAGTGGTCACAGCCTGGGCTGCCGCACCGTGGGTGGCACTGTGTAGATATTGAAGATTTAGGGGAGCCTCAGGTGGAATGTGAAATGTGCGAATCGCAGACGATTCGCTTCGTTCACCACATGGAGCACCCGGATTACTCTCAAAAAGTATTAAAGGTTGGGTGTATCTGTGCGGGGCATATGGAGGGAAATATTGCTGCGGCACACAAGCGCGAAGCATCGATGAAGAGCCGTGTCGGAAAAAGAAAACGTTGGTTGACTCGAAAGTGGCGCATTTCTGCAAAGGGCAATCCTTGGCTTCGTGCAGATGGCTACAGAATCACAGTCTATGAGCGTGGGGACGGGTGGGCCACAACAGTAAGTAATGAGGATAATTCTTTAGTGCAGCATGGCAGAAGAAATTACAAGACTCAAGATCAAGCCAAGTTGGCCGCATTCGACCACATTACCAGATTAGAGGCTGGCAATGCCCAGCCCAGCAAAGTGCTTAAGCTGATCGCCCCGGACTTGAAACACGGGAGGGGTATTGTGTGACTTTGCGCTGAGTCAGGGCTGATGGCGATCTCTTAGCGAAAGACTCGAATCGCTTTCCACCGCTCCGATCTGTAACGCCACAAGAGTAACGCCATCCTGACCGTCCAATCCGCGATCATCGCACTCCAGACATAGAGGACATCCAGCGCGAGCCAGGGGCCTGCGATGATGGCGAGGGGCACGCGGACTCCCCACATGCCGATGGTCGTGGCCCACATGATGAACCTGGTATCGCCCGCTCCCCGCAATGACCCTGCCAGGACCATGGTGAGGGCCAGCGGCACTTGGAGGACGGCGACGATGCGGAGGAAGCCGGTTCCCAGCTCGACGACCGCTTCGTCATGGGTAAAGGCGCGGAGCAGGATGTAGGGAAAGAAGAAGAACAAGACGCCCATCGAGGCCATCGCGATGCTGGCCAGCCTGTTCGCCTCCCAGTTTTCAAGTTTGGCCCTCACATATTTTCCCGCGCCGATACTCTGTCCGACCATCGTGGCCGCTGCAATTGCGAAGCCGTACCCAGGCAGGAACGAGAGGGACTCGATCGACAGGCCGACTTGATGGGCGGCATAGGTCACGGTTCCGTACAACAGGACGATCTTGGTGTAAATGATAATTCCCGCCTGCTGAAAGATCCGTTCGCCGGAGACCGGCGCTCCGATCTGCCAGGTGGAGCGCATGAGATCGCGGCGTATCGTGAGCGACTTTTTGAAGACTGTCCGGTTGACCCAGAGGAGATAGAGCACCCCTGCCCCCTCGGCAAGACCTGTGGCCACTGCTGCTCCTGTAAGACCCCAGGCAGGAAAACCCCAACGGCCATAGATCAGCGGATAGGCGATCGTCAGGTATAGAATGTTCACTGCGATCAAGGCATACATGGGAGTTTTGGTGTCTCCGGTGCCTTGCATCATCGAGGAGAGGACTTGCAGAAAGATGGTGCAGGGAATGACCAGGAAGATGAGGTTCGAGTAGGGGAGGGCCAAGGCGATGACGTCCTGCTCCGCGCCTAACAGCTCCATGGTGAGACGATTGAGCGACAAGCCAAGTATCACAAGGACACAAGAGACGAGGGCGGCCAATCCGAGGAGATGGGTGGCGGCTTCTCCGACGTCTTTGGTGCGGCGGGCGCCCCACAGTTGGGCGATGAGGACGTTGGCGCCCACTGATAATCCGGAGACGAGCGTGGTGGACATGAAGGCTAGCAACTGGCCGAGTCCAACTGCGGCAATGGATGTGGCACCGAGACCGCCGACGAGGAAGACTGCGGCGATGCCCTCGGTGCGCTGAAGCAGGCTGCTGACCGTGACTGGCAGGGCAAGGGTCAGGACGGATTTTCTGATTTGAGCGATGCGGGAGGCCATGGCGGGCCATCCTAACAGGCTGCTGCCAAAGGCCGCCAGCATCTCACGCGCGCGACGGGCCAGACGAGCGAGATGAGCGAGACAAGGCGAATATTCGTCCTATCCACATCCCGCCTTTCTCGCCCGTCCTGCCAATCTCGCTCTCTTGTGGACAAATGAGGGTCTGTCCGACTAGTGTCGTCTTACCATGAATGAACTGAACGATCTCGTACCAGCTGCTCCTCCGAAGGCCCCGCGCCTGTCGAAGTCGAAGTTTCTGTCCGGCCTTCAATGTCATAAGCGTCTGTACCTCGAAGTCCATCAGCCCTTTCTTGCGACCAAGCCGGATGCGGCGACCCAGGCGATGTTCGAGATGGGCACAGAAGTCGGGGAGCTGGCCAGAAGCCGCTTCCCTGGCGGGGTCTTGGTGACGGCGGGCTATCGCCAGACCGAGGCGGCGCTGGCGCAGACGGCTTCCCTGATTCAGGATCTCACAGTGCCGGCGATTTTCGAAGCGGCGTTTTTGCACGGCGGGGTGCTGGTTCGTGCAGATGTGCTGGAGCGTGTGCCGTCCGTTGAGGGAGAGCCGTGCCGTTGGCGTCTGATCGAGGTCAAGTCTTCCACCAGGGTTAAAGACATCCATCTCGAAGATCTGGCCGTGCAAAGCGAGGTGATACAAGGCGCAGGACTGACGCTCGCCTCAGTGGGTCTCATGCATATCAATACCGCCTATCTGTACCGAGAGGGTGCCGTCGAGCTGACAGAATTGTTTGCGATTCAGGATCTGTCTGAGGCGGTGGCGCAACGCAGGGCCGAGGTGCCAGGGCGGTTGGCCGAGATGAGTTGCATGTTGCTCCAGCCTCAAGCTCCCGCCATCGAGCCGGACCGGCATTGCCATACACCCTACGATTGCCCCTTCTGGGACCATTGCACCAAAGACAAGCCGGATCGCTGGATTCATTACTTGCCTGGCGCGAAGCAGATCGTCGGTCAGTTAACGCAACAGGGGGTGACGACGATCGACGAGATTCCCGCCGGTACGAAGCTGTCGCCGGTCCAGCGCCGGGTGAAGGAGAATGTCGAGTGGACGTCCGCGAAGCTTGGCACGGTGCTAAAGGCCGTGCAATATCCGGTGCATCATCTCGACTTCGAGACGGTCATGTTGCCGGTGCCTCGATTTTCAGAGACGAGACCCTATCAGGCCCTCCCGGTTCAGTGGTCGAATCATATTGAGGAGGCAACCGGCGAGTTGCGTCATGAGGAGTTTTTGCACAAGGATGTGAGCGATCCCAGGAGGGTGCTGGCTGAATCTTTGATGGAGTCTCTGGGGGAGAAGGGGAGTATCTGTGTGTACTCGCCCTATGAACGGTCGATTTTGGAACAGTTGTCTGTCGCCATTCCGGCACTCAAGCCGGCCTTGTCTCGCATCATTGCCAGGCTTTGGGACCTCTTTCCGATCATCCGAGACCATTATTACCATCCGGCGTTCGGCGGGTCTTACTCCATCAAGTCGGTGCTACCCGCGATGGTCCCCGCGCTTGCCTATGACGATTTAGCGATCAAAGAGGGAGGCCACGCAGCCAGCCAGTACTACCGCATGGTCTTCGTCGAAACGGATTGGGTCGAGCGGGCGGCGATTGAAGAGGCCCTGTTGCGATACTGCGAGCGGGATACGCTGGCGATGGTTGAGCTTAGACGAGCGTTGCAGGAAAAGGCGCAGAGGAAAGCCGACTGAGGCACTCATCCGCCGGCCTTATCATCAAGGCCGGCGGTACGAGCAAGCTTAAATGGGAAATGAGAAAGCCGAAGTTGCGGGTTTTATCCGTCGGCCTTGATTAGAAGGCCGACGGCACGAGCAAGCTCGGTTTGGCGGAGAGGGTGGGGATCGAACCCACGGTCCCGTTGCCAGGACAGCAGTTTTCGAGACTGCCCGATTCGGCCACTCTCGCACCTCTCCGCGTGGTAACACTCGCTAAAGGTCAGGGTAGGGTGGGGCTGTGTCGTGTGTGTGATCAGCTGTTAGGCGAGCTTATCGCGCCGCGAGCAATTTTTCAATCGATTTCCTGCCCGAATCAGGTCAGAGGGATTGGTTGGCATGGCCTGTTTCCATCTGTACGATCAATCGGGGGTGGAACGTATGACAGCTGCCGGTTCATCTGAAGCCTTGCCGCTGCCGTTTCATCCGGTTGAAGCGGTGCTGGATGCTCACGGGAAAGATCTTCGCAGTCTTGACGCAACGACCATCGCGGTCTGGGGCGTGACCCTCGACGGACCTCAGGGGTGCCGGGATCGATGCCAGCAGTATCTTTCCGATGAGGAGCGGGCGAGAGCCGATCGGTGTATCCGGGATGAAGACCGGCAGCGGTACATTTTCGCGCACGGCAGTCTCAGGGTATTGTTGGGCCATTACCTGAACATTGAGCCTGGTGCTGTGACGTTGCAACTGGGTCCGGCTGGCAAGCCTGTGCTCTGTGAGAAGACACACGGGAGCGATGTCACGTTCAACCTGTCTCATGCCCATGGCCGGGCGCTCATCGCAATCGTACAGGGACAAGAGATTGGAGTGGATCTCGAACGCATTCGTCAGGATGTCGAGGCAGAGAAACTTTCTAAACGCTACTTTGCGCCAGCCGAACAGGCCACGATCATGCAGTCGGCTCAGGCGCAGCGTTCAGCGATGTTCTTCCGATACTGGGTTGCGAAAGAGGCTGTGCTCAAGGCGCAGGGTGTTGGACTGCGGGCGCTGAGTCAGTGCGAGGTTCTCATGGCTGCGGACGGGGCAGGAGCCGAGGTGCTGGGTTCGGCTGGCTCGCTGCGTCGGGACAGTTGGACGATTCGATTTCTCTCGTGTGGAGAGGGTTGGGAGGCGGCAGTCGCGGCTCAGGGGAAGGACTGGGCCATGCGTTGCGGCTTGGTGCGATAGGGGCTGGCCTATTGCGGCGGCAATGGCTTTGTCGCTGGCGGGGCCTCGCGCAGCTCTCTGAAGAATTTCTGTAAGAGGGCCTGACTCTCCCATTCAAGCACCCCGCCGGTCACGGAAACCCGGTGATTTAACTTCGGCTCTGACGTCAGGTTGAACACCGATTCGCAGGCGCCGGCTTTCGGATCCCATGCCCCGAAGACGATTCGTGGAATTCTCGCGAGGATAATTGCACCGATGCACATCGTGCAGGGCTCGAGGGTTACGTAGAGGGTCGTGTCGAGCAATCGCCAGCTGCCCAATGCGGTTGCGGCGGCGCGGATGGCGATGATCTCCGCATGGGCCGTGGGATCTTGCCAGAGTTCGCGATAGTTGTGCGTCTGGGCCAGAATCCTGTCTCCTTGCACCACCAGCGCCGCAATCGGCACCTCGCCGAGCTCCGTTGCGCGGGCCGCTTCCTCCAGCGCCACTCGCATGAAGGCCTGATCCTGTTCATCGAATGGCATGATGACCGCCTTTTGCGATACTTGCCGTGCTCGACGACTTGGTCCATTCAAATTCGTACCGCAGCTGCAAGGCGGTATACCGCTGCACCAGCCCCCCTCGATCCAACGGCACGTCCCGTTCATGGATCAGCGCGAGCTCCATTTCGTGGTAACGGACGGCGAGCCCCATGACCAAATCGAACTCACTCGGCTGGAGGACGTTGGCTGCGCTCCGGTCCGTAAAGAAATTGCCGTCGACGAAGAGGACGACACGATTACGGTAGAGGTCGAGATCGGCATGCGC
>JBEGVJ010000036.1:0-60995 GCA_041178465.1 Nitrospirota bacterium | reverse complement strand
CATGTGATTACCATCGACGCCACCACGATTAATCCGCAGACCTGGTGGTATGTGCCTGGCGTCACTCCGCCCATCCAGGCCTCGGACCCCGAGTCCATGGATGCCTATAGGACGACCGAGCCCCGTGCCCTCAAACTCAAGCCCGGCAAATACAAATTTATCAGCTTCACATTTGATTTTCCCTTCACGGTGAATCTTGAGGGAAAGTTGGAAATTGCCCAGTCGCTCGACCAATGTGTGGAGGGACGAGGGACTCAGACCTTAACCATCCGTTGCAGCCGGACCTATCCGCACGGCGGCCAGCGCGATAACTACTATCAGTAGAGGAGCGGTATCCATGGCTCAGGCGCTTGATGATCTGTTAGAAGCACTCGAGGATGTCGACGACGCGACCCGCGAGGAGGCGTCTAAGGCCCTCGCCGAACTTGCCGATCCCAGCACATTGGATGCGCTAGTCAGTGCCTGCGGAGACGAGTATTGGGCGGTGCGGGCCCATGCGGGCCGTGGCGTGGCCAAGATCGGCGGGAGCAAAGCGGTGGAAGCGCTCATCGGCCTGTTTAACGATTCCATCATGGATGTGCGGAATGATGCCGTGGCGGCCATGACCTCGGTGGGAGCCGTAGCCGTTGATCGTCTGATCGCGGCCTTGAAGGATGAGCGGTGGCGGGTTCGTGAGCATGCCGCGAAAACGTGCGGCGAAATAAAGGATCCGAAAGCCGTCGAGGCCCTCATGCTCGTCTGTCGCGATCGCGACGGCGCCGTCAAGAGCGCTGCGGCGGAGGCGTTGGGCAAGATCCGCGACCCCAAGGCGATCCCGGCCCTGACCAAACTGTTCCGCGATCCCTCGAAAACCGTGCGAGAAACAGCCGGGACTGCGCTCATCTCTATCGGTCAGCCCTCCGTCGATCCGCTGATGGAATGTCTGAAGGATAAAGATTTTGTGGTCCGGTGCCATGCAGCCCGCGCGCTCGGCGGGATGACCACCGACTATCAAATTGGCCGAACCTGGGTGCGGGACTCGAAAGTCGTCGATATCCTGATTGCTACGTTGAAAGACCCGGATCGGGCCGTTCGCGAAGATGCCACGATCGCTCTGGGCCAGATCGGTGATCCACGAGCCATCGATGCCTTGATCGAGGCGATGAAGGACGGTGTGGTGAAGCGGCATGCCATTGCGTCGCTCGGCATGATCGGCGACCCTCGCGCCTTGCCTCCGGTGCTCGATGCCTTGAAGGGCAAGGGGATTCGTCAGGATGGAACCCCGACCCCCGGCTGTATCGTCAGCGAAGATGCCTTTATCAAGGAAGCGGCTGCGACGGCGCTCGGCCAGTTCCGCGATCCGCGCGTCATTCCCGACTTGATCATGCTGTTGAAGGACGGTGTCTTGCGCGAAAAGGCGAGTGCCGCCCTGGCGACGATCGGCGATACGGCGATCGAGCCGCTGATCGCCTTTCTGTACGATCCGAAAGCGTCCGAAGTCATTGCAGAAGGAGAGCGGGTGCTGTCCTACGCGTCGGTCCGGCTCACGGCGAAAGATGCCTTGCGGCAATTGACGCTGGAGACACTTGAAAAATTGGGCTGGATGCCGGCGCCGGAAGATATCGTGGTCAATTCGAGCGTGGTCGACAATGCGCGGGTGGACATGCCCCTTGGCGACACAGGCCGATTCGGTCCCTCTGGTGATTTCGCCCAACGGGGCTAAGAGGTTTCCGCGAAGCTATGGCGCACCACGAAGGATGCTCAAAAAGGCCGTTCAGCAAGGCCGCAGGCGAGTCGAAACCGGAGGCGTACCCTCTGGGGTACGTTGAGGATTTCGATGAGCTGAGAACGAAGCTGGCGGACTTTTTCAGCATCCGTTGAATCGAGGTCGGGCATGGCAGACGCAGTAGCCGAACAGATCGCAGCGCTCAAGGACGAGGATTGGGCGATTCGCGAAGAGGCCGCGGCGATCCTGGGCCGGCTTCGGGACCCGAGGGCTGTGGCGCCGCTGGTCTCCGTGCTTCGGGACGGCGATCGCGCGGTGCGCGATGCGGCGATCGGCGCCCTCTTGGCCATCGGAGAGCCGGCTGTGACGACGCTGGGCGCCTGTCTCTCCGATCCGGCGCTGACGGTTCAGGAATTGGCCTCGTCGGTGCTGGCCACCATTGCCGATGCGCGGGTGCTCCCTCCGCTGACGACGGCGCTCAAGAGTCACGACTGGATCGTGCGGATGCATGCGGCCAAAGCGCTGGGACGGATTCAAGATCCTGGATCGGTGGCGCCGCTGGTGCCGCTCTTACAGGACAAAGTAAAGGCCGTACGCGAAGAGGCCTCATCTGCCCTCGCAGCCATCGGAGAGGCGGCGCTTTCGTCACTGGTTGCCGCGTTGAACCATGCGGAATGGCTGGTGCGGCTGCATGCGGTCGAGGCCTTGGGGAAGACGCGGTCGCCGGAGGCGGTGGACCCTCTGTTGGCGGTGCTCTTCAACGATCGTGATAGGGCGGTTCGCGAGGATGCCGTCCGCGCGCTTGGTCAGATAGGGGATGTGCGCGCGGTAGCGTTTCTTGTGACGGCGATGAAAGAGCCGGGGCTGGGGCCATTGGCGGTTGAGGCAATGGGCAAGATCGGCGATCGTTGTGCCGTGCCGGTGTTGATCGCGCTGTGTGAGGGAGTGGACCGACCGGAGGCCGCACGGCCGATCGACGGCTGTGGCGATCAGTGGGATGAAGAAATACTCACGCTGGGTGCGGCGGTCAGAGCCTTGGGTGTCATTCGGGACGAGGCGGCCATTCCGTCGCTCATGAAAGCGCTCCGGTATACGGTGACGCGATCAGAGGCAGCAGACGCATTGACTCGATTCGGGAGTGCCGTCATCGCGCCGTTGCTGGCTGTGCTGGCACAGGAGCCGGACGACAACATCCGTTACCATGTGAAAGAGACCTTAGCGAAGGTAGGTTGGCGGGCTGGACGGGTGTAAGAGAAGGCGAGGGGCGCAAGGCTAGAGGCGAAAGGTCTGGAAGCTCGAAGACCGTGGGCAAAGACTCCCCCTTGCCTCTCGCCGCTGGCCTCGTGCCTGTTTCGAAAGAAATTATGTCGAAAGAAACGATTGAAACGCTGGTCGCCGAGCTCGTCCATGAAGAGGATTGGCGACGGATGAGAGCGACGGCGGCCTGCCTGTCCGGCGGGCCCCGCGCGGTGCAGGCGTTGGTCGAGGTGCTGGCGACCGGTGCGCCGGCGCTGAAAGCCGAGGCGGCGGCCATGTTGGCGCGGGTCAACGATCCGCAAGCCGGCGTGCCGTTGGTCGGCTTGCTCCGCGATGAGGATGCGGCGGTCCGCAAGGCCGGCGCGTCGGCGTTGGAACATATGGCGGGGGTGCTGGACGAGACGACCGCCGCGGCGTTGACCTCACTGCTCTATGAATCGAAGGATGAAGAGATTCGTCAGGTGGCCTCGCAGTTGTTAGGGGTCATTCCCAATGCGATCGGGCCATTGAGCGCGTTGCTGACCCATCAAGACTCGGAAGCGCAGATTATGGCCGCGACGATGTTGGAGCGTTTGCTCGATCCCCGGTCGTCGGATGCCTTTATCGCGGCGATGGGGCAGCCGGCCATTCGCGACATTGCTGTGCGGACGCTCAAGAAGCTGACCGCCATTCGTGAGCGCATCAACGAAGTGTTCGACGATCTTCGCGAGATCGAGGAGTTGAGCGAACGGGAAGAGGCTCGCATGAGCACCGTGATCAATCTGCTGGCCATCGGGCGTCCGAGCGTGGAGATCTTAATCGAGTATCTTGAAGACGATGATTGGGTCATCCGTGAAGCCGCGGCCGACTTGCTGGGCAAGATCGGCGATGTGCGCGCGGTGGAGCCATTGATGGAACGGTTGCGGATCGATAAAGATACGGGCGTCAAAGAGCTGGCGATGAAATCCTTGGGCTTGATCGGCGATGCCAGACCCGCGCAACTCTATATCGAGGCCATTCCGATTCGACCCCTGCGGGTCTTTGCCATGGAAGCCTTGGCCAAAGTGAAGGACGTGGAGGTGTTGCGTCCATACAAGGAGTTGTTCGATCGGTTGAGGACAGACCGGGATGGCCTCGTTGCGTACAATTCAGGCTTGATTGCCGACAAACTGGAAGCGCTCGACGGGACGCCTGTCGGGAGTCAGGGAGGGCAGGACGACGATGAGTGACAATGTGCAGGCGGAACGGATCGAGCAATTGATCGGGGCGTTGCGGGACGACAACGAAGCGCTCCGCGACCATGCGATTGCCAGTTTGAGTCAGGTGGGTGAGGACGCGGTGGGGCCGCTGATCGGGCTCATGGCGGACGAAGATGTGCTGATTCGGGAAGCGGCGACCAGTGCCATTGTGCGGATCGGTCCCACCGTCGTCGATCCCTTGATCGAGGCCTTGACGGACGATGAATGGGCGATTCGCGAGCAGGCGGCGGCGGGATTGGGCAAGCTGAAGGACCCGCGGGGCGTCGAGCCGCTGGTGAAGGCGTTGAAGGACAAAGATGGCGCGGTGCGGACCGCCGCGGTGTGGGCGCTGGAGCGTATCGGCGATGCGCGCGCGGTGCCAGGGTTGGTTGAGGCGTTGACCGACAATACGGTGCGCGAAGACGTGGCTCGGGTGTTGAAAAAGATCGGCGATGCGCGGGCCGTGGATGCCTTGATCGACGGACTTCTGGGCAATAATTGGATGGTGCGGCGTCATGCGGCCGAAGCTTTGGGCAAGATCGGCGACGTCCGCGGAGTCGGTCCGCTGATCGAATCGCTCAAGGACGAAGATTGGCTCGTGCGGCGGAACGCGGCGGAGTCGCTCGCGCGGCTCGGGGCGAAGGAGGCGATCGATCCCTTGCTTCCGCTGCTTGAAGATGAGAACACGATGGTGCAGGAAACGGTCGAGGGTGTATTGGCAAGTTTCGGGTGGAAAGCAAAACCGTAATCTTTATTTCGAGGTAAAGGATATACATCATGGCGGATGAAGCTCCTCCAAAGCTGATTCAGATCGGTCCAAAGGGCGGCGTGAAGAAGGACGGGTTCAATCTCGTCACGGAACGGGTCGTCGCGGTGAACCCTGAGGCGAAACAGGTTGAAGTCGAGCTGCTGGCCTACGACGGCAAGACGGTCGTGCTGGACGTGGATGACGAGGCGCTGGAAGAGCTGAAAAAGCTCAAGGTGGGGGACGGTGCCACGATCCGCGTCGTCGAAGAAGGCGGCAAGCGGGTCGCCAAGAGCTTCCGGATTCGCGCGAAGGATCCCAATGCGGCGCGCGCCGATGCGATGCTTCTGGATCTGAAAGATAGCCACTGGCTCAATCGAAAGTATGCAGCGGAAGTGTTGGGTGAACTGAAAGAAGTGCGCGCTGTGCGGCCGTTGGTCGATGCCTTGGCGGACGAAGTCGGCGATGTTCGGCAGCGCGCCTATGATTCGTTGATCAAGATCGGTGGCCCGGCGGTGTCGTCGCTTGTGCCGTTGCTGGTGTCGGAGGAAGATGAGATCAGGCAATCTGTGACAGAAATCATCCGCAAGATTGGAAAGCCAGCCGTCGAGCCGTTGGCCACGGCGCTTGTCGATGCCGATGATCGCTTGAAGACGCGGGTGATGAAGGTCTTGGACCGGATGGGCTATAAGCCGAAAGTGAAAGATGAGGCTACAGCCGTCGAAGCACCGCGACTGACCTAACGCACTGTTACATGGCCTGTGAAGGAGCCTTGCTGGGCCTCCCGACCGAAATGTGACGGAAGCCAAAGCCCGCGATTCGGTCGGGATCGTAGACATTGCGCAAGTCAAAGAACACTGGCTGACGCATTGCGGTTTTCAGTCTGTCGAAATCGAGTGTTCGGAACTGGTTCCATTCAGTCATGAGGATCAACGCGTCCGCTCCCTGCGCTGTCTCATAGGCGTCCTTACAGGGAACGAGACCGGACACGATTTGACAGGCTTCTTCCAGCGCAGCAGGGTCGTAGGCGCGAACTGTGGCTCCCTGCTTGATGAGTTCCTGCGCAATCGCCAGAGCCGGCGCATCCCGCAGATCGTTGGTGTTGGGTTTGAAGGACAGGCCTAACATCGCGAAGGTCTTGCCCGTGAGTCCCCCCACTTCATTCGTGATCTTTTCAATCATCCGGCCCCGCTGCTGCTCGTTGACGAGGGCGGCGGCGCCTGCGATCTGCATGGGATAGCCGACGCGTTCCCCTGTCTGTAGGAGCGCAGCCAGATCCTTCGGGAAGCAGGACCCTCCGAACCCCGGTCCTGCGTGGAGAAACTTCGACCCGATCCGGTTGTCGAGCCCCATGCCTTTCGCCACCATCTGCACGTCGGCGCCCACCCGTTCACAGACGGTTGCGATTTCGTTAATGAAGGAAATTTTGGTGGCGAGGAACGCGTTCGAGGCGTACTTGATCATTTCGGCCGTCGGGATGTCAGTCACGACGAACGGTGTTTCGATGAGGTACAGCGGACGATAGAGATCTTTCATGATCGCAACTGCCTGTTCGCTGTCTGCGCCGATGACGACCCGGTTCGGCCGCATAAAGTCTTCGATGGCGGACCCTTCACGAAGAAACTCCGGGTTGGAGACGATGTCGAACCGGAACTTGCCGGATTGATGGGCGTTGATCACCTCGCGCAGCTTTTCCCCGGTTCCCACCGGGACGGTCGATTTGGTGACAATGACTTTGTAGCCGGTCATGGTTCGGGCGATGCCGCGGCCGACTTCTTCGACGTAGGAGAGATCGGCCGATCCGTCCGGTCGCGGAGGGGTTCCGACCGCAATGAAGATGACGAGGGCCTTGTCGACGGCTTTGGCGACGTCGGTGGTAAAACTGATTCGGTTCTCTCTGATTCCTTTGGCGACGAGCTCCGTGATCCCAGGTTCGTAGAAGGGCACATCGCCTTTCTCAAGACGGGCGATCCGTTTGGCGTCGGTATCCATGCAGGTGACGCTGACGCCGAATTCCGAAAAACAGGCTCCTGTTACGAGCCCGACATAGCCGGTTCCGATCACACTGATATGCATGGGTCGCGGTTCTCCTGTAACAAGCGCAATTCGGCCGAGTATAGCAACGGCGGTAGAGGCGCGCAACGAGGACGCTCGTTGACAGCTGTACGAGGGCTGAGTACTATTTGCCCCCTCAATCGGACGGACCCTGTTATTTATATGGCGACTCAGCACGGGCCTCTACAGCGACCTCTCGTCGTGATGATGTGTCGGACGCTACGCACGATCAGTCCGGACGCGACATTGTTGGAAGCGGCCCGGGCGATGCGTGACGCGAGGGTCGGCGCATTGCTGGTATATGAGGACGGCCACTACAGTGGCTTGGTCAGCGAATCGGACTTGGTTCGTAAAGGGATGGCCGAATTGTGCCCGGCTCAGGAGACGCTGGTCCGTGCCGTGATGAGCAGCCCGCTGGTGTCGATCGATAGTGCCGCCTCGGCTCACGAGGCGAGTGAGAAAATGGCGGAGCAGGGGATTCGGCATCTGGCGGTTTCCGACGACGGGCAGATTGTCGGGATCATCTCCGTTCGCGATCTTGTACGGTACTTTAAGAATTGGGGCGGGCTGTGATCGCTTGAAGGCGCGCGGCAGCGCCGGAGTGTCTTTATTTTTCATGTGACGGTTCGACGTGAGGCTTATGAACTTATCGACTCACACCCCTCGCTGGTTTCTTCTGATGACGGCGCTCATAACCGGTGCCGTGGTCATGGCGCTCGAAATTCTGGGAAGCCGGCTCTTGGCTCCCGTTTTCGGAAATTCACTGTTCGTCTGGGGTGCCTTGATCGGAGTGATTCTTGCCGCTATGAGCGGAGGGTATGCCTTTGGCGGCTGGGTTTCCGATCGTTATCACGGCGCACAGGTGCTGGCAGGCCTGCTGCTGTTCTCAGGGGCCTGGACGTTTCTGATCGCCTGGCTCGGCCAACCGGTACTCTTTATGGTAGCAGCGGCGATCGAGGATCCACGATGGGGACCCTGTGTCGCTGCGGCGCTGCTTCTGGGTCCGCCGGCCTTCGGTCTGAGCGGTGTGTTGCCGGCCATGTTGCGATTGGCCGTGTCGGACCTTGAGTATTTCGGCCGGCATACCGGCCGGATGATCGCGCTCTCGACGATGGGGAGCTTGGTCGGAACCTGGGGAACGGCATTTTTCTTTCTATCCTGGATCGGCAGTCAGGCGCTTGTCGCGTGGCTCGGTGTCATTCAAGTGGCGCTTGGCCTCTGGTGGTTGATCGGCGGGACGCGAGCCAGGCCCGTGGTGATCGGCATGCTCATCCTCTGTGTCGGAGGCCTGGGAGCTGGGGCCTTGTCTCCGATCCAGAAGTTGAAGCAGCCGGTTTATCAGGAAGACAGCCCCTATCAGCAAGTCAGAATTCGCGATGACGACCTCTTCCGCTATCTCGTTCTGGATCGGACCTTCCATGCGGTCATGTGGAAGGCGGATCCCGTCACGCTGTTTCTTCCCTATAGCCAATTGATGGTCGCGTCGCTGGCTCTGGTGCCGGAGCCGAAACAAGGTTTGATCCTTGGTCATGGAGGCGGATCGCTGGCCAAGTGGCTTGCCTATCGATGGCCTGAACTTGAGCTGGATGTGGTCGAGTTCGATCCTGTGGTTGTCCGCATGGCCGAAGAGTATTTCTCCTATCAGCCTCCTCCCCAGCATCACGTGCATGTCCGGGACGCCCGGGTTTTCCTGAACTCCACAGAGCGGATGTATGACTTCATTTGGGTCGATGCATTCGCTCGACACATGATTCCGTTTCACCTGACCACCGTGGAATTCTTTGCGGAGTTGCGTGCCCATCTTGCGCCGAACGGTATTCTGGCAGTGAATTTGGCCTCGTCTGGCGAGGGGGGAGATCTGTTGCGGGCCAATGCGGTTGTGCAGACGATGAGACGGTCGTTCCCCCACGTCGAGTCCTTTGCGGTCAAGGGCCCCTGGAAGTCTGCTCAGTCGCGGTCGGAGAATTTGATTTTTTTTGCCGGTGCGCCGCTTGAACAGTATCCGCTCTCTGCCATTGTGGCCAATGCAAGCAGATTGGTTGAACAACAGCGGCTTCCATTCGAGGCGCTTGCCTTGCTGGGCGCTCATCGCACGCAACCCTGGGAGGCGGGCGTGGTGCTAACCGATAACTATGCGCCATACGATCTCTTGATCGGCTCTGCGGCCCAAGAGGTACCGCCCGAGGCGGGCAGCACGAACTAAGTTATTGAAATAGCTTGGGGTATTCAGCTCACCGAAGTGTTTTTGTTGAAGGCGTCGCCTGAAAAAGCCAGATTATTAACGTTCTTGCTTCCATTTTCTCCGCTGTGCTATAAGGTTGCCTCTTGAAGAAGATACATGCTGTTGCAATATGATTCGCACATGCAGAGAAGTCGTTGTCAGCAAGGTCAAGGCTACGTGGGCTTAGCGGTAGTTTTTACCAACCTAATCACATCTCTTCTTCTTTCTTAAGGAGGTAGGTCATGGGCAAGACGATGTTAGGGGTCTTCTTCGGCCTCGTGATGGTCGCGGCTGGGGCATCCACAGCGTTTGCGCTCCAAGCAGGCGGAGTCGAAGTCGGGGATCTGGAGACTGGCTCCGTCGTGGGTCAGTCATTCAAGGAGCTGGACGTCGACGCCCAGCTGTTCGCGATCGAGATCGGAAACTTAAAGACGTGGTATCCGCCCGTCACGATCATCGATTTCAAGGTTCGGCCTGGTCGTCCTGTGTTGCTCAAGGTGACGAACAATTCCACTGCTGAACATGGATTCCAGATGACCGATGCCGTGAACGCCGGTTCGCCGTTTGTGATGAAGGCGGAAGTGGTGTTGAAGCCTGGCGAAACGAAGTATATTGGCGTTCCGACCAGCGATATGTTTTATGCGACGCAGGGGAATACCCTGAGCTATCGCTGTCACCTGCATCCGGCGCATGTCGGCGGCAAGATTTTGATGATCAAGTAAGAGTTTTTGATAGCCGTCAATGACCATCGCCCGCTCCGCGACAACGCGGAGCGGGCGATGGTTTTTTGCGTCGTTTATACTTCCTCTTCGGCTCGACAGTCGGTTCCAGGCTCGAGCGGAATATTCTGAACCCCCCGGATCTCTCCCGCCACGATCAGCAGCAAGAAGCGGCTTAAGGTCGGTTCCGTTTCGCGTCGTGTGTTCACGATGGTGTGCACGTCTACGATCATTTCATCCCCCTCCCACTGGGTTTCATTGATCACCCAATAGTGGCTGGCTGCATCGGGAAATTGTCGAGTCACAAAGGCTTCGATGATAGTCACCACGTCGCCGGTGCTGGCCTGTGTTAACGCGGGCGCGGTAAGGACTCCGCAGAGCATGCCGATGATGATCCATTGATGCCGCATGTTGTACCTCTATGGGAGGGGAAGGAAAGCATGGGCGGCTCCATCGAGAAAAGAGGGAGCCGGATGGCCACTCACCATTTACAGATTAATTCTACTCCGCAGAGGGAAGGAAATCCATGAAGCGAGCATTATGGAAGTGATGGCAGAAGCAGGAAGGCCCTGCTTTTCCTATGAAAAGCAGGGCCTTCGATGTTGAACCCTAAGTGATGATTAGTTGCGTACGCCGCTCCAGACTTTCGCCGGATCGATTGCTTTGTCCGGATTGAGCGCTTTGGCTTTTTCAAGAAGGACTTCCGTCGTTTCCGGGTAGAGCGGGTCGGCAATGCAGCAATTATCAACCGGGCAAACGGCGGCGCATTGCGGTTCATCGAAGTGTCCGACGCACTCAGTGCAGCGGTCGTGCGTAATCACATAAATACTATCGCCGACTCCCTGGCCATCACCGACATGGTTGCCCTTCGTTTCCGCGTCGCTGCGAGTTTCGAAAATCGCCTCGTTCGGACATTCGGGCAAGCAGGCCCCACAGGAGATACATTCATCGGTAATCAGCAGCGCCATGACCCTCGCCTCCTTCTCACCACAATAGAGACACACATGGTTGACAAGCTCGTCATGTCACGACATAGTGCATGCCGCGACGTGAAGGCCATTCTAGTCCGTCGCTCTTTTCCAAGTCAACAGAACGGCGCTTGCTCAGAAGGCCTAGCCTCCCTATATTATGGGCCGTTTTATGGGCCTTTGGGCCCAGTGATTCATTGTGGGCAACGAGAGAAAGATCGTTATGGCAACTGCACCGGTTAGTGATCGGGAATTGAAGAAGAAGCGCATCATTACCCTCGTCCTTATGGCGATTTTCTTGATGAGCGCCTCGTACTTTCTTATCGACCGAAAGGACGAAACCATCATTGTGGTTTCCTTTCCAGGCGGTCGTGAGCTTGAAGCGGAAGTGGCGGATACGCCGGAGAAGCTGTTGTTTGGCCTCGCGTTTCGAGAGACGTTGCCAGCGAATAACGGAATGCTTTATATCTTTGAGTCCACCGGACAAAATCATATCTGGACGAAGGGATATCAGTTTCCGGTGGACATAATATGGGTTGATGAAAGTCATCATATTGTGGGACTCAAAGAACATGTGGCGCCTTGCCGGGAGGATGTGTGTCCTCAATATAGTTCCGCTCCCGACGCGGTCCGCTACGCGATTCAAGCCGAAGCAGGTTTTATTAAACGGGAGGGGATTACGGTCGGATTGGAGCTAAAATACACGCTTCGGATGTGAAGCATGTGCGTGTTGCGCAGAGCATGGAAAGAGGGAATGGTGCAGTATGTTAGAGGGGTTTCAATCTGTTGCCCGTGTCGAAGAGCTGCAGCCCGGGCAGTCAAAAGTCGTGACGGTGAACAACCGGGAGATTGCGCTCTTCAATCTTGAGGGGACGTATTTTGCGATTCATAACCTCTGCCCCCACGAGGGAGGGCCTTTGAGCGAAGGGCGGGTGAAAGGTTTTGTTGTGGCCTGTCCCTGGCACGATCTGGCCTTCGATATCCGAAACGGGCAAGGGACGGACGGGGGTGGGTACTGTGTGGGAAGTTACGACGTCCGGGTTGAAGGCGCGGAAATTTTTATTGGACCGCGACGGAAAGCGTAGCCTGATAAGGCGGAGAAGGGGATGGTTGCCATGCAACCGACGATGAGTATGACGGCCAGTTATGACCATGACAGCCTCAAGCATTCAGATGGGGCCAAGGTTATTGAAGCGAACCTTGAGCATCCCGTCCTGATTCATCTTTGGGAGGACCGGACGCGAGGGGAGCTCTGGGTTCCGACCTATGATCCGGGAGGGCTCGTAATGCTCGCGGATGATTATCTGCGCATTGCCGGGAATAATGCCGTCGACAACGGGCGGCGTACCTTCGAGTTACAGGCGGTCAAGCCGGGAACTCATCGGGTGCTGTTTGAGAAGCGCATGGGGTGGAAATTCACAGCCGAAGACCGGCGCGTTTTCGAGGTAGTCGTTTCCGATTCCTCGTCCCGTGGGAGCGTGTGATCGTGCCGGATGTGGCGTTCGTCAACGGAACATTTATGCCGCTGGCCGACGCAAAGGTCTCGATCGAGGATCGGGGCTTTCAGTTTGGCGACGGCGTCTACGAAGTAATTCGCACGTATAAGGGGCATCCGTTTGCACTCGATGCCCACTTGGCTCGACTTGAGCGTAGTGCTGCGGCGCTTGATTTGCCGCGGCCCCATCCCCCTGCCGAATGGACCGGCTATGTGCTGGAGGGGATCAAGCGGGCGGCCTACCCTGAGGCAAAAATTTACATTCAGCTTACCAGGGGGGTGGCGCCTCGTGACCATGCCTACCCGGTTGAAGTGATACCCACGGTTGTGATGACGGTTCGGGAGTTGCACCCGCTTGATAACTCGGTGCGGACTGCCGGCGTGGGGACAATGACGATTGAGGACATCCGGTGGGGCCGCTGCGATATCAAGAGCGTGAATCTGTTGGCCAATGTGCTCGCACGGCAGCAGGCCAAGCAAGCCCAGGCGTTCGAAGCCATTTTGCTCAAAGAGGGGTTGGTTACGGAAGGGGCTGTCAGCAACGTGATGGTGGTCCGGGGAGGAGTCGTGATGACCGCTCCGGAGGGACCGCGTATTTTGCCCGGGGTCACAAGGGCGATCGTGTTGGAGCTGGCGCGGAAGGAGGGGCTGCCGATTCAGGAGCGCTTTGTATCTCAGGCGGAGCTGTACGGTGCCGACGAGGTTTTTCTTACGGGAACCACGGTCGAGGTCTTAGCGGTCGTTCAGGTAGACGGAAAGGTCATTAAGGGTGGGCTTCCAGGACCAATTACCCAGCGACTGGCCGCAGGCTTTATGCGCTTAGCCGGCTAGCCCTGCCCCTTGCTTTGGCATAGGGGGCATGCTATGGTTCCGCTACTGGAAGTGGGCTCAGGCCCACTTTTTTGTTTGATCTCGTGAATGCGTTACCCAAAGAAGCATGGTTAGGGGTGTCGGTGAAGGAGTCCCGACCGGTCGTCGACCGTATCAGTGAGGTGGTCTCGCCCATCCTCTGGGCATTGGGCTTGGAGTTGGTCGACGTGGTGTGTGTGGGGCAAGGCGCGCGGACGGTTGTTCGTGTCTATATCGATAAGTCGGGCGGTGTGACGGTAGAAGATTGCGGGCGTGCACATCTTGCAATCAGTCCGGCTTTGGATGTCGCTGATCCGTTTCCTCATGCATACACGCTGGAAGTCTCATCCCCGGGTCTGGATCGGGCGTTCAGGCGGATTCAGGATTATCGCCGGGCGGTGGGGAAGCAAGTGAGCGTGAAGCTCCGGCAACCGATCGATGGGCAGTGGCGTGTAGCCGGGCTGTTGACGGAAGTCAGAGAGCAGGGCGTGACGCTCGTGGTGAGTGAGCCGCGCCCCGAACGGACGGTCATCCTTGATTTCGACTCGATCGCTGAAGCACGTCGCGTGGTCACGTTTTAGGTCATGCTGGAGTTGATCGCCGCGGCATTGATACTGCCGTATTGGATTGCGGCTGCAGGGCAGTCGCCGGAGAGTGAACTATGAATCGAGAATTGATTTCCGTCATCGACGAACTTGGCCGCTCAAAGGGTATTGAGAAGAGTCGAGTGATCGGGGCGATCGAATCGGCTCTTCAGATGGCCGCCAAGAAGCGCTTCGGCCAGGCTGAGAATATTCAGGTCGAGATCGATTCCAAGACCGGTGAGATCTCCGTTGTCTCGAAGAAGACCATCGTCGATGCGGTCACCAATCCAAAAACTGAGGTCTCTCTTCAGGAGGCACGTCAGTTCGACAGTGAGGCAGAGGTTGGTGACGAGATCGGGTCGCTCATCGAGATGAGCGATTTGGGGCGGATCGCCGCGCAAACCGCCAAGCAAGTGATTTTCCAAAAGGTTCGTGAGGCCGAATGGGAAGCGGTTCAAAAAGAATACTCGACCAGGCAGGGAGATTTAGTCAACGGCATCATTCTCGGAATGGAGCGCCGGAACTACCTGGTGGATCTCGGCAAGACCGAGGCGGTATTGCCGATTCAAGAGCAGATTCCGCGGGAAACCTATCGCCGTGGTGATCGGGTGAAGGCCATGCTCCTGGAAGTGCGCCGGACCCCGAAAGATGTTCAGGTCATTTTGACGCGGAGCCATCCGCAGTTTGTCGCGAAGCTGTTCGAGTTGGAAGTGCCCGAAGTGCTCGAGAAGATCGTCGAAATCAAGTCCATTGTCCGGGAGCCCGGCGATCGGACGAAGATTGCCGTAACGTCTCGCGAGAAAGCGGTCGATCCTGTCGGGGCTTGTGTGGGGATCAAGGGCTCGCGGGTTCAGGCGGTTGTCCGCGAGTTGCGCGGAGAGAAAATCGACATCATTACATGGACGTCGGATCCGCGCGTCTTCATCGCGGAGGCCCTCAATCCTGCGAGCATCGAAAAGGTTGGCGTGGATGAGGAGAAGAAGTCGGCGTTGGTTGTCGTTGCGGATTCCCAGCTGTCGTTGGCGATCGGAAAGAACGGCCAGAATGTGCGGTTAGCCGCTCGTTTGACCGGTTGGAAGATCGATATCATCAGCGCGACGGAGTACGAAAAGGAAAAGGCTGAGCGGGATAAAGATATCAAGGCGGCGTTAGCAGAGGAAACCGAGGCGCTGCACCAGCAACAAGAGGCCCGGGAACAGGAATTACAAGCCCGGGCAGAGTCGGAGTCGGATGCCGGGTAAAGAAGAACAGGTGTCAAATCCTCATGCGTGTTTACGAATTGGCTAAGCAGCTCGGGATGGAAAACCGTGAACTCATTCCGGAATTAAAGCGGATGGGTGTCGCTGTCACATCGCACAGTAGCGCGTTGGATGACGACGTGGTAAAGCAGGCGCTGGAGAAGCTCGGCCAGAAAGTCAAGGCTCCCGATAAAACGACGGGCAAGGACGCCGATGCAGGTCGGAGCAAGACCGCCAGTACGGGAGGCGTTAAGGCTGGGTCGACCCAGGCAGCTCCAGTGGCGGAGGATTCTTCCAAGCCTGACAAGCGCCGCATTCTGATTAAGCGCAAACGCGACGACGAGGCTCCAGCGGAAGGTGTTGTATCCCTTGAAGCCGTTGGTACGAGTGGCGTGGTTGCCGATTCGCTTCTAGCCAGCCAGCCTTCAGCGCATCCTCAAGTTGAGACCGCGGTCGCTCCGCATCCTGAACTGACGGTTATGTCCGAGCCGCCTTCTTCTGCCGGAGCCGCGATCGTTCCGTCTCCAGCGATTGTCGTCACGCCCGCCGTTGCGCCTGCCATCGATTTGACTGCTGGAAAAAAGAAGCCCCTCTCTCTTGAAGAGCTTCAAGCGGAGGGTTTGAAGGAAAAGGCGAAGAAGGTCCGCAAGCCGGGTCGTACGCGGGAAGAAGAAGAGCTTCGGCTTCGTGAAGATGCGGCCCGCTGGCAGGATCTTCGCGCTATTCCGTTGCAGCAACGTCGCGACGACCGCAGCAGGCACGTGCATCACGCCACGCCCGGGGAGGTCACCAAGCCGCGGCGGAAGGGTTTCAAATTGACGCCTGGCATGACGGTGAAGGAGTTTGCCGAGCTGATCGGGCAGCGTCCGGCCGACATCATGCGCAAGCTGATGGATATGGGCCAGATGCTTACGTTTAATCAGACGATGAACGTAGACGCGGCTGTGATCATTGCGGAAGAGAACGGGATCAAGATTGATCTCTCGACGGAGAAGGCTGGAGAAGAATTGTTGGAGTCCGTCGTGCAGACGGAGGAAGATGCCCAGCTCGAATCGCGGCCACCGGTCGTGACAATTATGGGCCATGTCGATCACGGCAAGACCTCGCTGCTCGATGCCATCAGGCAAACGAAGGTGGCGGAAGGCGAGGCCGGCGGGATTACGCAGCATATTGGCGCCTACACGGTTGCAGTTCGCGGAAAGCAGGTGACGTTCCTGGACACGCCTGGCCACGAAGCCTTCACCGCCATGCGCGGTCGCGGCGCCAAGATTACCGATATCGTCATCCTGGTCGTGGCAGCGGACGATGGTGTGATGCCGCAAACGATTGAAGCGATCAATCACGCCAAGGCCGCATCTGTTCCGATCATCGTGGCCATCAATAAGATCGATAAGCCCGGCGCCAACGCCGATCGCGTCAAGAACGCCCTGTCTGAACAGGGACTCATTTCTGAGTCCTGGGGCGGCGATACGATCATGGTTGAGGTGTCGGCCAAAGAGAAGATCGGTCTGGACACGTTGCTGGAGATGATCCTTCTACAGTCCGAAGTGCTGGAGCTCAAGGCCGACCCGCATCGCATGGCGAAAGGTGTCGTGGTGGAGGCCAAGCTGGAGCGCGGGCGAGGTCCGGTCGCGACGGTGCTGGTTCAGAGCGGGACGCTTCGCGTCGGCGACGTGTTCGTCGTCGGAGTATTTAGCGGGAAAGTCCGCGCGCTGATTACGCATACGGGGGCCAAGGTGCAGGAGGCCGGTCCTTCTATTCCGGTCGAAGTAGCAGGGCTCCCCGGCGTGCCGTCTGCCGGTGATGTGTTTCAGGTCGTGAAGGATGAGCGGGTTGCGCGAGCGATTGCGGAAGATCGAGCCCATAAGCAGCGAACGACGGATTTGTCCGGGTCAGCGAAGGTCACGCTGGACGATCTGTTCTCCAAGATCAAGGAAGGGTCCGTCAAGGAGCTGGCACTGGTAATCAAATCTGACGTCCAGGGGTCGGCTGAAGCGCTGACGGCCAGCGTCGAAAAACTTGCGACTGCCGCGGTCAAGCTGCGCGTCATTCACAGTGGCGTGGGTGGGATCACAGAGTCCGATGTGTTGCTGGCTGCCGCGTCGAACGCCATCGTGATCGGGTTCAATGTCAGGCCGGAGCCGAAGGCTGCCGCCCTGGCCGAACAGCAAGGCGTCGATATCCGTCAGTACACCATTATTTACGATGCGATGACCGAGATTAAGGCCGCGATGGAAGGGCTGCTCGAACCGACGCTCAAAGAGCGGGTCTTGGGACGGGCCGAAGTGCGACAGGTCTTCACGGTGTCCAAGGCTGGGGTCATTGCGGGAGCCTATGTAGTGGACGGTACGATCAGCCGTGCGGCCGTCGGCGTCCGGGTGCTTCGCGACAACGTAGTGGTTTACGAAGGAAAGCTCGGGTCGTTGCGCCGCTTCAAGGACGACGTCCGTGAAGTGCAGCAGGGCTACGAATGCGGAATCAGCGTCGAGAATTTCAACGATATCAAGGCCGGGGATATCATCGAAGCTTACGCGGTCGACAAGATTGCCGCAAAGCTCTAAACGTGAGTCTGCCCTGTGGCTATCATCGTCGGGCTCTGTACGGTCGAGCTGTTTATTCCTGAGAGTCAGTCGTTGAAGGACAAGCGGCAGGTGCTGTTGAGCCTGAAAGATCGCTTGCGGGAAAAGTTCAACCTTTCCGTCGCCGAGGTGGATGGGCAGGATCTGTGGCAGAAGGCCGTCTTGGGGTTGGCCTGCGTGGCCAACGAGGGACGCTACGTCAACCAGGTTTGTGACCAGGCGCTGAATCTGATTCGGAGCATTCCGGCAGTGGAAATCGTCCAGTCGCGAGTGGAATTGTTGTGACGGCGGCATGTCCGGGTGGAGCGCACGGTGGCCAAGACGGGATATCATCGGGCCGATCGTGTGGCCGATCAAGTTCGCATGGAAGTGGCCGATATCCTCATGCGGAAGATCAAGGACCCGCGTGTGCAGTCCGTGACCGTAACCGACGTCAAGTTGACCAGCGATCTGCGGATCGCCCGCGTGTTCGTGACGACCATGGGCACGGAAGAAGAGGAGCGGCACGTTTTTGCGGGGCTGGAGCAGGCCAGCGGGTTTGTGCGCGGTGAACTGGGTCGCCGGCTCTCGCTTCGGTATCTGCCCGAGATCGTTTTTGCCAAGGATGTCAGCGGGCCGAGGGGCGATCGCGTGTTGAAGCTGTTGGATGAACTTCACGTGAAAGAGGAGGCCGAGGGCGGCTCGTCCGAAGAGAAGACGGGCTCGTAGCATCGGGGGCGTGATGATGGATCTTGCACAGAGTTGCGCCGTTGTCGATGGCGTGCTGATCATCAAGAAGGAAGCGGGCTGGACCTCCCACGATGTCGTGGCGAAAGTGCGACATCTTCTCGGCGGAGTGAAGGTCGGCCATGCCGGAACCCTCGATCCTGCCGCAACGGGAGTGCTGCCCGTGCTCATCGGGCGGGGAACCCGCATTGCCGAATACCTCGTTGAGTGGGATAAGGAATATCTGGCCGTGCTTCGCCTTGGTGAAACCACCGATACGCAGGATGCGACGGGAACGGTTTTGACGAGCCGGACGACGGACCACGTGACGCCGGAAGCGATTCACGAGGCGGTCGGTCGATTTCGCGGGCCGATTGAGCAGGTGCCTCCGATGTATTCTGCGGTGAAAGTCGCGGGGGTTCCTCTCTACAAATCTGCCCGCGCGGGCAAAACGATTGCTCGGGATGCGCGAACCATCGTTGTCCACACTCTTGAGGTGTTGGCGGTCGAGGGGCGTGACGTGACGTTGCGCATTGTGTGCTCCAAGGGAACCTATGTGCGGACGCTCTGTGCCGACATTGGAGCAGCCTTAGGAGTCGGTGGTCACATGTTGGCGTTGGAGCGAAGGCGAGTCGGTCCCTTAACGGTCGATCAGGCGTTGACGGTCGATGAAGTGGCTACCCGTCATGCTCTCGGTCGATTAGGAGACGATCTGTTGTCGCTGGATGTGGTGTTGGACCGATTTGCGACTGCGGTAGTGGATGAACAGACCGTTGACCGCGTGCGGCATGGGGCTCCGGTGCCTGCGGCCAAAATCCTTCGTTGGGAGGGGGCGGCAGATGGTGAGCGGCAGCCACACGTGCCGGTCCGTATTCACGATACCGGCGGACGTTTGGTGGCGATCGGAATGTGCCCGGAAACTTCGGGAGATGCACTCAAGGTTGAGAAGGTATTGATCGATCAGGACGTATGAGCCTCCGTTGCGGATTAAAGGGAAGGAATAGGAAGGAAGGAACCCATGGCATTACTCAAAGAAGCAAAAACCGAGTTGATCAAGCAGTATCAGCAGCATGAGACGGATTCCGGCTCGCCGGAAGTCCAGATCGCGGTATTGACTAACCGGATCACGTATTTGACGGAACATTTCAAGCTCCACAAGAAAGATCATCACTCGCGGCGCGGCCTGCTTCTCTTGGTCGGGCGTCGTCGTCGGTTGCTGGACTATCTTCGTGGTGTCAGCGACGCACGGTACCGTGCGGTGATCGAGCGATTGGGCATCAGAAAGTAGTATCCCGTCTCGCTGTCGCGCCAGGGGGCGCAACAGCGGGCAGTAGTCGTCAGTCGCACAGGTGAACACGGAGATGCGCTCGCGCGCACAAGTCAAAAGTAAAAAGGAAAAAATCAAAAGTAGAAACTTCTTCACTTTTGCCGTTTTACTTTTTCCTTTTGCCTTGCGCTCAGGCTCGAGCCCATCTCTGTGGGCATCTGTGGGGCCTAACCAGAGGAGAGACAGATGGTACACACAGTTGAAGTAGAGGTTGCCGGGCGCACCCTGCGGCTCGAGACCGGTCGTGTCGCACGACAAGCGGACGGTTCGATTTGGGCGACGTACGGCGATACGGTGGTGCTGGCAACAGCCGTTGCATCGCAGGTGGCCAAGCCTGGCATCGACTTTCTTCCCCTCACGGTCGATTACCAGGAAAAATCATTTGCGGCTGGGAAGATCCCTGGCGGGTATTTCAAGCGGGAAGCGCGTCCATCGGAAAAGGCCGTGCTGACCAGCCGGCTGATCGATCGTCCGCTCCGTCCGCTGTTCCCCGAAGGCTATTACTTCGAGACCCAAGTTATCGCCTCAGTTCTTTCGGCCGATCAAACCGGCTCGTCCGATATCCTTGCCATTATCGCGGCGTCCGCAGCCCTGACCATTTCGAACATTCCCTTCGACAATCCGATCGCAGGCGTGAGGATCGGCCGGCTGGACGGCCAGCTCGTCGTCAATCCTGACCTTGAGACGATGGCGAAGAGCGAGTTGCACCTCGTTGTGGCGGGGACGGCCGATGCGGTCATGATGGTCGAGGCGGGGGCGAATGAATTATCCGAAGCCATCATGCTTGAGGCGATCGAACTTGCCCATGCCGAGATCAAGAAGATCGTCGCCAAAATTCGTGAATTGCAAGCCCTCGCCGGCAAGCCCAAGCGGAAGGTGGCGAAGGAGCAGATCGACGACGCGCTCGCCGCGGAAGTGAAGACCTTGGTGGCGCAAGGGATCCGTGATGCCATCATGATTCCGAACAAGTCGGCCCGGCAGGAGAAGCTGGATGAGGTCAAGAGCAGCGCCGTTCAAAAGCTCAAGAACGCGGACGATCCAAATCGGGAGCGGCACGTCAAGCTGGTGTTTCATGAACTAGAGTATTCGGAAGTCCGAAACATGATCCTGGAGAAGGGATCGCGGGCGGACGGACGGGGCCCTGCCGATATTCGTCCGATCACTTGCGAAGTGAGCGCGCTACCGCGGACGCACGGTTCCGCGATCTTCACCAGAGGCGAGACTCAAAGTTTGGCCGTGGTTACGTTGGGAACTGCGGACGACGAGCAGCGGATCGATGCGTTGGAAGGGGAGTACATGAGGACGTTCATGCTCCATTACAACTTCCCACCGTTCAGTGTCGGTGAGGCGCGGCCGCTTCGTTCACCGGGACGCCGGGAAGTCGGCCATGGCGCCTTGGCGGAACGGGCGTTGGCCCCGGTGATTCCGAGCAAGGAAGCATTCCCCTACACGCTTCGTATCGTGTCGGATATTCTCGAATCGAATGGATCCTCTTCGATGGCGACCGTCTGTGGCGGGAGTCTCGCATTGATGGATGCTGGTGTGCCTGTCAGCAAAGCCGTTGCCGGGATCGCGATGGGATTGATCAAGGAGGGCGATCGGGTCATGATCCTCTCCGATATTCTCGGTCTGGAGGATCACCTGGGTGACATGGACTTTAAAGTCTGCGGCACCAAACAGGGTGTGACGGCGTTGCAAATGGATATCAAGATCGGCGGTATTACGTCAGCTTTGATGCAGAAGGCGTTGGAGCAGGCGAAGGCCGGCCGCTTGCACATTTTGGGCTGCATGGAGAAAGCACTCCAAGTACCACGGACCACCCTGTCGGCCTATGCGCCACGGATCTTCACGATGAAGGTAAAGCAGGATAAGATCCGCGAGATCATCGGGCCGGGCGGCAAGACGATCCGCGGCATCATTGCGGATTGCGGCGTCAAAATTAACGTCGATGACAGCGGAACCGTGACGATCGCCTCGGTCGATGGAGCCTCGGCTGAAAAGGCCAAGGGCATGATCAACCGGATTACCGAGGAAGTCGAGATCGGGAAGATCTACATGGGCACGGTCCGGAAGATCATGGACTTCGGCGCCTTCGTCGAGGTTCTACCTGGGACTGACGGACTGGTGCACATCTCGCAGTTGGCTCACCACCGGGTCCAGGCAGTATCCGACGAGGTGAAGGAAGGGGATCAAATCCTGGTGAAGGTCATGGAAGTGGACCGTCAAGGAAAGATCCGCCTCAGCCGCAAGGAAGCCATGCCGGCTCCGGCGGAGGGTGCGACACCGGGTCCGTCTGCCGGGTAACTGTCTTGTATCGCAAGCTCGTCCTGGACAACGGGGTGCGGGTCGTGACCGAACGGTTGCCGACGCTCAAGTCGGTCACCGTCGGGATATGGGTCAACACCGGGTCGCGGGACGAGCAGCCTTGCCAGTCTGGCTATTCCCACTTTATCGAGCACATGCTCTTCAAGGGAACGCGCAAGCGTTCCTCCGCCGAGATTTCGCGTGAAATCGACGCACTCGGCGGAGAAATGAATGCCTTCACGTCGCGCGAGACGACGACGTATTACGTGAAGGTGCTGGATCAGCAACTGCACCGGGCGCTCGAACTCCTCTCCGACCTGTTCCACCATTCCCGTTTTGCACCCACAGACATCGAAAAAGAAAAACAGGTCGTCCTGGAAGAAATCCGCATGGTCCAGGACGATCCGGAAGATCTCGTACAAGAGCTTCATATGGGGCAAGTGTTGGGACGCCACCCGCTCGGCCGCTCTATTTTGGGACGAGAGAAGACGATCAGAGGTCTGCGGCGTCAGGACCTGCTGAACTATATTGAGAGCTACTACGATTCTGGGCAGACCGTGGTGTCGATTGCCGGGAATTTCGAGCAAGCCAAACTCGATCTATTGGTTGCGAAATATTTCGGCAAGGGACGAGCCGCAAAAGCGACCCCAGTGAACGGGCGGCGTCCTCCCGATCTGCGCGGTGGCGTTTTGCTGAAGAAGAAGAAGTTGGAGCAGGTTCATCTCTGTCTCGGGCTCAAAGGCGTTCCCGCCGGACATCAGGACCGGTATGCCCTGTATGCGCTCAACAGCGTGTTGGGCGGCAGTGTGAGCTCGCGATTGTTCCAGGAAGTCCGGGAGAAGCGGGGGCTCGTCTATTCGATCTACTCCTATTTGTCCGGCTATTCTGACGGCGGCATGATCACCGTGTATGCGGCGACCAGACCGAAAGAGGTGGATCGTGTGGTGGATCTCGTCTGTCGGGAAATCAGACGGATGGGAAATAAAGGCATCGGTGGAAAAGAGCTTGCGCGGGCGAAGATCCAGATGAAGGGGAGTCTAATGTTGAGCTTGGAGAGTTCGCATAGCCGTATGAGCAAATTGGCGAAGGACGAACTCACATATGGAAGACATACGTCGCTGGATGACATGCTGACCCATATCGATCGCGTGAGCGAGGAGCAGATATGCAATGTGGGCCGTCAATTTTTCAAGCTAGACTCTCTCGCAATTACCGGTTTGGGACCTCTCGCGCCACGGACTCTTCAGTCGTTCAGATGAGAATTTTCTAATAGATGAGTGTCGAGTATTAGAAAGCGATAAAAAATACGCGCGCGCAAATTCATACAACGTATTGATTTAATGCTTAATTTATTGATTTTATCAAGATTATACACAGGCCAAACATTTCCTTGACAGGTTTTGGGGATTTCAGTACCATGACCGAACTTTTTAACAACGATTCTCAATCGAGGGACTCAACGCGAGGGAGAGCAAAGGAGGTGGCAGAACCCATCACTCGTGGTTGGAGGATCTCTGAAACCGTTTCCATCAATTCATCGTCCTTAAACTAGTGTCTATCGGTTATCGTGGTTGTTATTTTTTATGTAAGGAGGGACTAGGTATGAAAAGGGTCGTAGTTTTAGCCTCCGTGGCAATGTTGTCCGTGTTCGGTATGTTGACGGCTGAATTTGCCGTTGCGGCCGATGCAGCGCCTGGTGTGTCTGGTCCGGTTGACAACATCGTCGGCGGTAAGCCGATGAAGGGGGAAGTCACCAAGACCTTGAAGGGTCGTGTCTGGTCGCAATGGGCGGATAATCCAGATGGAGAGTTGCTCTTCGGGATTCAATATTGGAACACCGGTGAGCCTGCCTCAGGCACCCCGAACGGCCGTTCGTCTTCCGATCTCGACGTGAAGCCGCCGGATCCATTGTTCAGCTGCTGCGGCTGGGGCTTTGTGGGCGGAACCGACAAGAACAATCCGTATTCCGGCTGGTACCATGCCGCCACGACTGTCCGCTTGGCTGTGAAGGATAAGGCCCTCATGGACCAGATCATCAAGGCCTCCCAGGAACTCGTAGCCATGGAAGTGAGCCTGGATGGTCGGACGATCACCGGCTTTAAGGTTATTAAGTAATCGACCTCGACACGATTTAATTCTTTTATGTTCAGCAAGGAGGACGCGATTATGAAGTTTCATGCGAAAGGTTGGGCCATGGTGGCCGCTGTCGCGTTGGGGGTTTCTATTGCCTCCACCGCATTGGCCATCGAGTCGTTCCAGGAGCGTTTCGAGTGGGGCGATTTGAGCAAGCCCACGACCCTCCAGGGTCGCGTGATCGTGCTCGATCACTACGACGAAGCAGTTTGGATTAACGTTGCCGTGTTCGGCGGGAATGCCGAGAGCGGTTTCTTCTGGCAGAAGATCCATCCGGGCAAGACCTTGAAGTTCTACGCGGACAAGGGAGCCTGGGATGAGCTGAAGAAGATGGCCCGCCCCCATGCGGGACCGGCTGCCGCGAAGGAAGTGCCGCCCTCCAGCACAACCGATTTGATCGAGTTCACCGTGACGGAGCCGGAGCAGAATCACCGGGTTATTTCCTCGGTCAAGAAGCTCCCGGAAGTGGCTGGCTCCATGGGGAAGACGCTCAGCATCTCTGCCCTTCGCCTGAAGGAATGTGCAGGCAAGAGCGAGAATGAAGCAGGCTGTGCTGCTGCCAAGCAAGCTCTCAATGTTGCAGGCAAGGCCGTTCCTCCTATGCAGTATGACGTGTTGATCCCCGGCGGTCAGCCCGTTGGCGGCTTGATCCCCTGGACCGCGGAGTACAACAAAGCTGGGGCTCATCACTGAGCTGATCTGGTTTTTGTTTAGAAAGGCGGCATCTCCGAAAGGGGATGCCGCCTTTTTTATTTGTCGCGATCGTCTTGGCCCGCTGGATCGATCCGCCGTTGCAGATCAGCCAGGCGATTGAGTGCATCGAGGGGTGTTAGGGAGAAGAGGTCGATCTGTTTCATTTCCTCGATGATCGGATGTGGCTGGGGAAGCGAGTCGCGCGGGGCTTCTTTCTCTAAAGATACAGGCGTGCCTTCGATGGCTGTATCCGGTTGCTCCAGCTGAGCGAGGACTTGTTGCGCCCTGGCGATGACTGTTGGGGGGAGCCCCGCCAGTTTGGCAACATGAATGCCGTAACTGCGGTCTGCGCCACCCGGCACAATTTTACGCAAAAAAACCACGTCTCCATCCCGTTCATGGACCGCCACGCAATAGTTTTTAATTCCCTCCCGTAACCCTTCCAGTTGCGTCATCTCATGATAGTGCGTAGCGAACAAGGTTCTGGCTCCCACGTGCCGGCGGTCTTGGATATGTTCTGCAATGGCCCAGGCGATGCTCAGTCCATCGTAGGTGCTGGTTCCCCGGCCGATCTCATCCAGGAGAATCAAGCTGCGGGAGGTTGCACCGTTTAAGATGTGAGCGGACTCGATCATCTCCACCATGAAGGTGCTTTGGCCGGCAGCCAGGTTGTCCGATGCTCCCACACGTGTGAAAATCCGATCGACCAGCCCGATGCGGGCCTCAGTTGCCGGCACGAAACTCCCGATTTGCGCCAAGAGGACGATCAATGCTACCTGGCGGAGGTACGTGCTTTTCCCCGCCATGTTGGGTCCGGTGAGGATCACCAGCCGGTTGCCGTCACAGTCGAGGGCCGTGTCGTTGGGTACGAAGGTCAGATCGCTGCTGAGTTGTTCCACGACAGGGTGTCGGCCTTCCCGGATGAGGATCGTCCCGCTCTCATCGACGAGGGGTTTGACGTAGCGCTGTAACGCGGCAGTTTCGGCCAGACCGGCGAGGACGTCGAGCAATGCAACGGTCCGGGCCATGGCTTGAAGGCGCGGCACCTCGTTCGCTAAGCGCCTGCGTAACTGATCGAACAGCTCCTGCTCGAGCGCCAGCAGCTTGGTTTCCGCGCCTGAGACCCGCTCTTCCAGTTCTTTTAGCTCCGTCGTCATGAATCGTTCGGCATTCACCAGCGTCTGCTTGCGAATATAATCAGACGGGACGCGGGAGAGGTTGGTCTTGGTAATTTCGATGTAGTAGCCAAACACCTGGTTGTAGCGAACTTTCAGCGATTCAATTCCCGTTCGCTCCCGTTCCTTGGCTTCCAACGAGGCGATCCAGCCCTTGCCCTCCGTGCTTGCCTTGCGCAGTTCATCGACCCCTGCATGGTACCCGTCCCGAATTACGCCTCCGTCACGGAGCGACATCGGCGCATCCTGTTTGATGGCCTGCTCAATCGCGTCATGCACGTCGCGGCAGTCGTCCCACGACTCGCGGACATCGGTCAGCAGCGAAGCGCAGAACGGCTGGAGATGAGACCGTAATTCCGGCAGGACGCTCACGGACTGTTTCAGCGCAAGTAGTTCGCGCGGTCCTGCGACGCCGAGCGTCACACGGCTGCTCAACCGGGCGATGTCCTGGACATCGCGGAGCATCGTCCGGAGCGAGACTCGCTGTTGAATCCGGTCCTTCAACTCACCGACCGCGTCGAGCCGGGCGTGAATGGCGTCACAATTAAGGAGCGGTCTGACGAGCCAATCGCGCAACAAGCGGCTGCCCATAGCCGTCGCAGTGCGGTCCAGCACCGAGAAGACCGTCGGCTGGTCCTGTCCTGATCTGTGTTCACCGGCTTCCAAAGGTCGCACGAGTTCGAGATTGCGAATCGTGGCGCTATCCAGATGCATGGCGTCGCCGCTCCAGCGCGTGTGCAGACGACGGAGATGCGCGAGGGAGGCTGTCGGCTGGGTCTCGCGGACGTATCGGAGGACTGCTCCGGCGGCTCCGATTCCGGCTGTCAGGCCGCGACAGCCGAATCCGTCGAGCGAATGGACGGCAAACTGTGTCTGGAGTAGTTGCGTGGCGTCTTTGGGATTGAAGGAGGCCGATGGTTGGGCGCAGAGACGTGGCCCGCGCAGATGGGTCAGACAGGATTCGGCATTCGTAGTGGAATCTGGGTGCAGGACTTCCCGCGGCTCCAACCGGGCCAGTTCGTCCATGAGCTGGGTGTTCGCTTGGGGCCCTTGGAATTCCGTAATCCAAAACTCCCCGGTTGAAACATCCAGACAGGCCAGCCCGATGACGGATTGTCTCTTGGCCGAGGGGGCCAGGGCGTCGGCGCCGGAGACTGCGACCAGGAAATGTGATTCGCCGGGAGAGAGGAATTCGGTATCGACCAATGTGCCGGGGGTGTAGAGACGGACCACTTCACGGCGCACGAGACCCTTCGCGAGTTTCGGGTCTTCCACCTGTTCGCAGAGCGCGACGGTCCGCCCTGCCTTGAGCAGCTTCGCGATATAACCCTGTGCGGCATGGTAGGGCACGCCGCACAACGGAATCGGGTTGGCGCTGGATTTGTCGCGAGAGGTCAGGGCGATGGAGAGCAGCTTGGAGGCGGTCTGCGCATCCTCGTAAAACATTTCGTAGAAGTCGCCGACGCGGAACAACAGAACAGCGTCGGGATAGCCGCGTTTGATTTCACGGTATTGCCGCATCAACGGTGAGGCGTCTGCGTCACTCATCGTGTCGTTCTCGATGTGGTTCGCCGGGCAGCGCGGGGGATATGCGGCCGGTGACTTTTTCGAGCGAGTGGCGTACTCGTTCCAAGTCCACTTCAGCGTCCTGCAGCGCTTTGGTTTTTCGGCGAAGTTCGATCCGGCCCCGCACCCACGGTGGAAAGAGCAGAATGCCGGAGACCAGCAGCCCCACCGCGAATCCGGCGAGGATGGGCTTATAGATCGGCGTCGACGCTTCGAGCAGGCCGAAGAAATAGCGGAGCGTGACTTCCTGTTCCTGGTTTTGCAGGAAAAAGGCCAGAGAGAGGAGCAGCAGGAGTCCGACCAGAATCAGCCTAATCATGACTTCGTCGTGCCTTTCTTGCTCGAAGCTCGGCGCGGTGACGCGCGATGCGCCCTGCGCGTGCGCGCGAGGACCTCCTCAGACGTCGGTCCCGTCGCCCTCAACTGAATCGTCCGGCTCTGCGCGGTCCGATGGCTCAGTGTAATTTCGATCCGGTCTTGCGGCAGCAAGGCCGGGCCTTTCTCGGCCCATTCGATGGCCGTCACGGTCTGGCCGGAGAAATATTCAGTCAGGCCCGTTGACTCAAGCTCGCGGAGCGAGCGGATGCGATACCAATCCATGTGGGCCAGCGGCAGGCGCCCTTGGTACTCGTGAATGACCACGAATGTTGGGCTGGTCACTGTCGTTGGCGATGCGCCAAGGCCCTGTGCGATTCCGCGAACGAGTGCCGTCTTTCCGGCTCCGAGCGGTCCGTAGAGTGCGATTGTTTCTCCCCCGCGAAGCGTACGGCCGAGCACTTGGCCTAACCGGTCGGTGTGCTGGTGCGATGAGGAGACCAGCTCCCATGGCAGATTGAACGCGGTGCTGCGACCGGCGGCCAGCTGTTTCGCCTTGGCTGGCTTAGTGGCGTTAGGTCGTTTTAGTTCGCTGGAGCGCATAAGGAATTTGAGCGATCAGGTCGCTGGCGAGCATCCCGGCCTGTCCGATCTGTTGGGCGGCCAGGTCACCGGCTGATCCGTGAAAATACGCCGCGGCACAGGCTGCTTCCCATGCGGGGACCCCTTGCGCCAATAGGCCGACGATCATACCGGTCAAAACATCGCCGGTTCCGGCCGTGGCCATGCCGGGATTTCCCGTCGGGCAAATAGCGACGAGCCCATCGGGGCGGGCGATGACGGTGCGCGCACCTTTTAAGACGACGAACGCGCCTCGCTCTCGGGCAAATCGTCTGGCCGTGCCGATGCGGTCTGCGTTGACGCTCTGCGCGGTGGCATCGACTTCGAGTCGGGCCATCTCACCAGGGTGCGGGGTGAGGATGGGTGGAGTTTTGCATTCGGTTAGCAATGAGGCTCGCCCAGCCAGGGCGTTGAGTGCATCGGCATCGAGGACGGATGGCCGGTCCAGGTGCTTCATGAGCGACTGCACGAGTTCGACGGTTTCGTGATGCGTTGAGAGTCCTGGGCCGATGGCAATGGCCGTGCGTGCTTGAATAAATGTGAGGATGCGATCGAGTCCAGACCGGGCCAATGTCCGAGCCTTCGTTTCCGGGAGCGGCATCGTCATCGCTTCCAGTAGCTTGGTTTCCAGCACATCGTTGACGCTGCTAGGTGTGGCCACGGTGACCAGGCCGGCCCCGATGCGAAGGGCTGCCCGGGCTGCCAATGCCGCCGCGCCGGTTTTCCCCACAGACCCTGCAATAATCCCCGCATGGCCAAAGGTTCCTTTATGGGCGGAGAGCTGGCGTTCCGGGAGGGCTTTGAAGGCGCTGTCGCTTGTCAGGAGCAGCGTCCGGCTCTCGATATCGTCCGCATAGGCGGGGGGGATGCCGATATCGACAATGCGGATTGTGCCGGCTTGGTCAATTCCTGCACCGACGTACAGGCCAAGCTTGGGAAGGCCGAAGGTGACGGTTAAGGTGGCGCGGATCGCTCGCCCCATGATGGCGCCGCTGTCGGCATGGAGGCCGGATGGAAGATCGACCGCGACAACCGGTTTCCCTGCACTGTTGATGAGTTCGATGGCTTCACGATAGGCTCCCGTCACGTCGGAGGACAGGCCTGTACCAAGGAGGGCATCAATGAGGATGTCGCTGGAGACGAGGAGGGGCCGAGCCTGGTCGGCAGACCGGAAGCGAACGACTTTCGCTCGCCCCGCAACCTGAACGAACCGACGATACATCGTTGCGGTCTCGCGGCTCAGATCCGTAATCGCGGCGAGTAGCAGTACCTGTACCTTGGCGCGTTGGCGGTGCAGGAGGCGGGCCACCACCAATCCGTCTCCTCCGTTGTTCCCTTTTCCGCAGAGAATGGTAATCGTCTTGCCTCGCGCCGGTCCGCAATGCTCCTCCAGATGCCTGACGAGTCCTTCGCCGGCCCGCTCCATCAAGACGGTACTGGGGATATGCGCTTCGGTGATCGTGCGGCGATCGAGTGTTTGCATGTCGGTTCCGGTGACGATCTTCATCGTTGGCCTTGCGTACGGAATCGGCCACGCACGAGGACGCGGGTGGGCGAGGGAGCGAGAAGTATCTGTTGTCTACGTTGCAATGTCATGACAAGGGCAAGTCGCGTTGTCCATGAAGGAGCAAGAGTGGAGCCCCGGTGCGATGCGGTTAACTCAGTAGCGCTTTCATTTCCCTGACGGCCTGGTCGAGACCCACCAGAACTGCTCGGGCAATGATGCTGTGACCGATGTTGTACTCGACGATTTCAGGAATGTGCAGCAACCGCGCGATGTTGCGATAGTCCAAGCCGTGCCCGGCGTTGACGCCCATGCCCAGCTTGTACGAGAGTTTCGCAGCCTGCGCAATGGCGTCGACTTCCATATCGGCTTCTTTCGAGCGTTTGGCATTTGCGTAGCGGCCAGTATGGAGCTCGACGAAGTCGGCCGAGACTCTATGCGCGGCTTTGACTTGTGCCAAATCCGGTTCGATGAAGAGACTGACGGGAATGCCGCCGTCGTGGAGCATGGCCACGATCTGCTGGATGCGATCTCTCTGGCCTGCCACGTCTAGCCCGCCTTCGGTCGTGAGTTCCTGGCGTTGCTCGGGGACGAGGGTGACCATGTCCGGTTTGACGGTCAGGGCAATTTTGGCCATGGTCTCATCGGCGGCCATCTCCAGATCGAGCTTGGTGCGGATGAGTTCCCGCAACAGGCGCAGGTCGCGGTCTTGAATATGCCGCCGATCTTCTCTGAGGTGGACAACGATGCCGTCGGCGCCGGCCAATTCTACCAATACGGATGCGGCAAGAGGATCCGGGTCGGTTCCCCCGCGGGCCTGCCGCAACGTGGCCACATGGTCGATGTTTACCCCAAGTCGTGGCACGGATCCTCCGTTCTGGCTATGTGAAGCAAGGAGAAGCTGAGTTGCGTGATGAGTCGAAAGGCGTTTCAGTTGTAACAGAAATTGATCGGGATGGGCAAGGACTGGGAGGGGGAGTTGATGTTGGGCTGCCTCAGCCGGTCGCAAGGGTCGGAGTGTCGAACCCCACAGAATCACGGCATAATTTGACTCGACGCGTCCCCCGCCATTAGAATAGGCCCCCTGACCTGAAGGCGGGTGGTTTCTGCACGCCTCCTTGTATGGGTGGATTACGAACAGGGGAGACGATGGGACTGGGCGACGGATTTTATCGCATCAAACGGCTACCGCCTTATGTCTTTGCCCAGGTGCAGAGCCTCAAGCTTGAGGCTCGTCAAAAAGGCGAAGACATTATCGACTTCGGAATGGGAAATCCCGACCAACCGACACCGAGCCATATCGTCGAGAAGATGATCGAGGCGGCGCGGAAGGGGAAAAACCACCGCTACTCGGCCTCGCGCGGGATTACCAAGCTGCGTCATGCGATCACGGGGTGGTATAAGCGGAATTACAACGTCGAGCTGGACCCTGAGACCGAGACCATCGTGACGATCGGTTCCAAAGAAGGGTTGGCGCATTTGGCGCTGGCCTTGATCGGGCCCGGCGATGTCGTCCTGACGCCGACGCCGACCTATCCCATTCATATGTACAGCTTTATCATTGCGGGAGGGGAAGTCAGAGGGATTGAGTTGCGTCAGGACAGTGACTTCTTCGACGATTTACAGCGGGTCTATCGTCAGACTTTCCCGCGGCCCAAGATCTTGGTCATTAATTTTCCGCATAACCCTACGACTGCCGTGGTGGATCTCGAGTTTTTTAAGAAGATCGTTGCCTTTGCCAAAGAGCACAACGTGATTGTTATTCATGATTTGGCCTACGCGGACCTGGTGTTCGACGGATATAAGGCGCCGAGCTTTTTGCAAGCCCCCGGCGCCAAGGATGTCGGCGTGGAGTTCTACACGCTCTCCAAGGCGTATAATATGCCGGGTTGGCGCGTGGGCTTCTGTTGCGGTAACCGCGAGGTGGTTGGTGCCTTGGCGAAGATTAAGAGCTACCTCGACTACGGTATTTTTCAACCCTTGCAGATCGCCAGCGTCATTGCCCTCAATGGACCACAAGATTGCGTCAAAGAGACGGTGCTGCGCTATCAGAAGCGTCGCGACGTGCTGGTGAGTGGACTGAACCGCATCGGCTGGCAAGTAACCAAGCCCGTGGCAACGATGTTTGTGTGGGCCAGGATTCCGCTACCCTATCGGTCGATGGGATCGTTGGAGTTTTCCAAGCTTCTGCTCCGTGAGGCCAAAGTTGCCGTGTCTCCCGGAATCGGATTCGGTGAAGGCGGGGATGAATATGTGCGTTTCGGCCTCGTCGAAAACGAACATCGCACGAGGCAAGCCGTGCGCGGTATTCGCAAGGCGCTGAAGCTTGAAGGGTCGGAAGAATGATCTCGCGCGTGGGCGTCGGCATTATTGGATTCGGCACGGTCGGAACCGGTGTCGCCAAGATTCTCTTGGAGAATGCCGCCTTGATCAGCCGCCGGGTCGGCGTGCCGATCGAGCTCGTCCGGATTGCGGACCTGGATGTGACCAGGGACCGAGGCCTTCGCTTGCCGCCCGGACTCCTCACGACCGATGCGAAGCAGATTCTGGCTGATCCATCGATCGACATCGTCGTGGAGTTGGTCGGAGGCTGCGATTTTGCCAAACGCCTTATCTTGGAAGCTATTGCGGCAGGCAAACAGGTCGTCACCGCCAATAAGGCGTTGCTCGCGTTACATGGAGAAGAAATATTTGCCGCAGCGTCCAGCAAGGGCGTCGACATCGGTTTCGAAGCGAGCGTGGGAGGGGGGATTCCTGTCATCCAAGCCTTGCGAGAAGGGCTGGCGGCCAACACCATCCAATCCATTTATGGGATCATCAACGGGACGGCCAATTACATTCTCTCGCGCATGACCCGTGAAGGCCAGAGTTTTGAGTCGGTGCTCGGCGAAGCGAAGCAGGCCGGTTATGCCGAAGCGGATCCGACATTCGATGTGGCCGGTATTGACTCGGCGCATAAACTGGCGATCCTGGTGGCGCTGGCCTATGGCACACCGGTCAATTTTAAAGATGTGTACACCGAGGGGATCACCCACATTACGCCGCTGGACATCGCCTACGCCAAAGAGTTTGGTTGTACGATCAAGCTGCTGGGCATTGCCAAGCTGGTGGGCAACGAAATTGAAACCCGCGTGCATCCCACGATGCTGCCCTCCTCGTCTCCGCTCGCTCAGGTCGAAGGGGTCTACAATGCGATTCAATTCGTCGGCGATGCCGTGGGTGACGTGGTGCTCTATGGCCGGGGGGCCGGATCCATGCCGACCGGCAGCGCGGTGGTCAGCGACCTCATCGCCATTTCGCGTAATCTGTTGAAGGGAGCGGTTGGGCGAGTGCCGCCGGCGTCGTTCCAGCAGGAGCAGCGTCGTCCGCTTCGCATGCGACCGATGGAAGAAATCAGCTCGCTCTATTACCTCCGTTTTATGGTGCTGGACCGCCCCGGTGTCTTGTCGCAGATCGCAGGGGAATTGGGCCGGTGCGGCATTAGTATTTCGTCCGTTCTTCAACAGGGCCGACGCGAGGGGCAAACGGTTCCGGTCGTGATCAAGACCCATACAGCCATGGAACGCGATGTACAAACGGCCTTGCGAGCGATCAACCAGATGGCGTTTATTTCAGAGCCGACGACGTTGATTCGCGTCGAGGGCAAGGACGAGTGATGCGATGACCAGCTGGCGCGGCCTGATCGAAGAATATCGGAAGTTTTTGCCTGTGACCGAACGCACCCCTGTGGTGACGCTCGGGGAAGGGAATACGCCGCTTATCAGAGCGACGAGGCTGGCTCAGCAGATCGCGCCCGGCATCGATCTTTATCTCAAATTCGAGGGCATGAATCCCACGGGGTCGTTCAAGGATCGCGGCATGACGATGGCGATTTCAAAAGCCGTTGAGTCTGGCGCGAAGGCGGTGATTTGCGCCTCGACGGGGAATACGTCCGCCTCTGCCGCGGCCTATGGAGCGCGAGCCGGGCTGGCGGTTTATGTGTTGATCCCTGCCGGGAAGATTGCGATGGGCAAACTGTCTCAGGCCATGATGCACCAAGCCACGGTCATCCAGATTGAAGGAAACTTCGACCAGGCCTTGACCATCGTGAAGGAACTGTCGACGACCCATCACATTGAACTGGTCAACTCGCTCAATCCCTATCGGATCGAGGGGCAGAAGACCGCCGCGATGGAGGTTTGCGACCAGCTCGGCGATGCCCCGATGATTCATGTGCTGCCGGTCGGGAATGCCGGCAACATTACGGCCTATTGGAAGGGGTACCAGGAATATCGTGCCGCCAATCAATCCACAAGGCTTCCGCGCATGATCGGATTTCAGGCGTCCGGTGCGGCCCCTATCGTGCTTGGCCACATCGTTGAGAATCCGCAAACCGTGGCCACGGCGATCAGGATCGGCAATCCGGCCAGTTGGCAATCGGCGTTGAATGCGGTGAAGGAATCGTCCGGGGCGATCGACTCGGTCACGGACGAGGAAATTTTACTGGCCTATCGGACGGTGGCTGCGACGGAAGGAGTCTTCTGCGAGCCGGCGTCCGCCGCGTCGGTGGCCGGCGTCATGAAATTGACTAAGCAGGGCAGGCTGCGGGAGGGTGAGACCGTCGTCTGCACCTTGACCGGCCATGGATTGAAAGATGCCGATACGGCGATCAGTGTATCGGTGCAACCGAAAACCGTTAGAGCGACGCGGGAGGATGTCGCTCGTCTTTTAAGGGTGTAGATACAATGAGCGCAGGGCTTCGATGAAATATGTGATTCTCCATGCCGACGGGATGGCAGACCAGCCCCGGCAGGAATTGGGCGGACAGACTCCTCTTCAGGCGGCCTCGACCCCTCACCTCGATCGCCTTGCGCAAGAGGGAGAGCTGGGGCTTCTGGCCTCGGCGCCTGAGGGCGTACGACGGGGGAGCGGTTTAATGGGGACAGCCCTTCTCGGATACGACACCAAGAAGCACTACCAGGGTCCTGGTCCATTCGAAGCCGCCAGCCTGGGGGTTGCCGTCGGCGAGCATGACGTGGTTTATCGCTGCACGATGGTCACGCTACGGGCAGATGCGTCTGGGGGGAAAGGCGGGTTGAACGAGATCAAGAAGCTGGGGCCGCATGTCGTGATGGACGATGCGACCGCCGGCCTGATTTCGACAGAAGAGGCCCGCGAATTGATCGAAGCGATCAATGAACAGCTCGGGTCGGAGATGATTCAGTTCTACCCGGGCTTGGGCCACCGTCATCTCATGGTGTGGGTTAACGGGAAGTCGCGCGCGGTCTGTCAGGATCCGCAATCGCTCGTCGGCCGTTCGATCGCCGATGCCTTGCCGACGGGAGACGGATCCGACATTCTCTGGAAACTGATGGACGCGTCGTTTCAAATCTTGCGCGATCATGCCCTTAACGACGAGCGTAGTAAGGCGGGGCAGAAGCCGGCCAATTGTCTCTGGCTTTGGGGCCAAGGTCGGGCCGTGTTCTGGCCCAGCCTCGCCGAGCGATTCAAGATGACTGGCACGGTGGTCTCGCAGAGCGATGTCCATCGCGGACTCGGCATCATGGCCGGGCTCGATGCGGTGGATGGCTCGCGTTTAGCCGGGGGAGATCTTCGCAGCCAGGCGGCGGTTGCGCTGGAAGAACTGAAGAGAAATGATTTTGCCTATGTGCATGTGGAGTTGCCTGACGAGGTGGTCTATGGGTCGGACGTTTCGGCCAAGGTAAAGGCGATCGAAGCGGTCGATCGCGAGTTGGCCGGGCCGCTGCTCGACGGGTTGGCTAAATTGGGTCCCTACCGCATTGCGGCCTTCTGCGATTCCGGCAGTGTGCATCAGGGCCAGGCGGCGGAGGGTTCCGGGTTTTTCGCCTATCGGGACAGTACTGCGGCTCCTTCTGTCGGGGCCGGACGGAGATTTAGCGAGGCCGATGCTCAGGCCTCGCCTGTACCTCCTCGTGATGCGACGAAGTTCGTCGTGCGATTGTTTGCAAAAGGATCCTGACGGTTGTGGCGCTGATTGTTCAGAAATACGGAGGGACATCCGTCGGCACGATCGAGCGGATCCGCTGCGTGGCCGAACGAGTCGAGCGGGCTCACAAGGAGGGCCATCGCGTCGTCGTCGTCCTGTCCGCGATGAGCGGCGAAACGGATCGGCTGCTCCGGCTGGCACATGAGGTGACCGCGCTTCCGGACGATCGCGAGCTCGATATGCTTCTGTCCACCGGAGAGCGAGTGACCATCTCCTTGTTGGCGATGGCCTTGCGAACGCGGGGGCTCGATGCCCGATCGTTTACGGGCCGCCAAGTTGGGATCATGACCGACAGTGCCCATACGAAAGCGCGAATCACCAAGGTGACAGCGGATCGAATCCGTGAGGCTCTGAACAAAGGGGTCATTCCGGTGGTCGCCGGGTTTCAAGGGATCAACGAACAGTCGGATGTCACGACGCTGGGTCGAGGAGGGTCCGATCTCACGGCGGTCGCGTTAGCTGCAGCGTTGAAGGCTGATCGATGCATCATCTTTACCGACGTCGATGGCGTCTACACATCGGACCCCAACATTGTGCCGGCGGCTCGGCGTATCGACAAGATTTCCTATGAAGAAATGCTGGAAATGGCCAGTTTGGGCGCCAAGGTGCTGCAGAGCCGCTCGGTCGAATTCGCGGCGAAGTTCAATGTGCCGGTAGAGGTGAACTCCAGCTTCAAGGAAGGAAGGGGGACGCTCGTGACGCGTGAAGATGAGGATATGGAAGCGGTTGCCGTGTCGGGAGTCACCGGCGACCGGAATCAGGCCAAAATCACGATCGTGGGCGTGCCGGACAAGCCGGGCATTGCATCGAAAGTCTTCGGGCCGGTGGCCAAGGCCCATATCAACGTCGATATGATCATCCAGAATATGAGCCAGTCCGGCATGACGGACATTTCCTTCACGATTCCACGGGTGGACATCAAGAAAGCCCTGCCGCTCATTCAGGACGTGGCGAAGGGGATCGACGCCAAATCGGTGGCCCTGACCGAAGCGATCGCCAAGGTCTCGCTGGTCGGCGTCGGGATGCGTTCCCATTCGGGAGTCGCGGCCAAGATGTTCGAGGTCTTGGCGCGGGAAGGCGTGAATATCCTTATGATCAGCACGTCGGAGATCAAGATCTCCTGCGTCATCGATGAAAAGTACGTGGAGCTCGCGATGCGATCGCTCCATACCGCATTCGGATTGGATCAGTTGCCGATCGAGAGCCGGCCCGCGAAGTAATACATTTTCGACAACGTGAGTCTCGGTAGGATTGTCCTGTTCCCGGTACATTTTTCTATGGCTCGAAAAACACCCCAATCAGGATCCTCGCAAGGCAAGCAGGCCGCTTCGTCAGCGCCAGGCACGCCTGCTCCTGCCGTTAAACCGGCGCTGGAAATCTACGACACGACGCTGCGCGATGGCGCCCAGGCCGAGGACGTCAGTTTTTCAGTGGAAGACAAGGTGCGGGTTGCGCAGCAGCTGGACGGGCTGGGCGTGCAGTTCATCGAGGGCGGGTGGCCCGGCGCGAACCCCAAAGATATCGAGTTCTTCCGGATGATCAAGACGGTGCCGTTGCAGACGGCGACGGTCGTGGCGTTCGGATCGACGAGAAAAGCCAGCAATGCGGTGCAGGACGACCCGAATATCAAATCGTTGCTGGATGCGGATACCAAGGTGATCACGCTCTTCGGGAAAAGCTGGTCGCTGCACGTCACCGACGCGCTCAACATTTCTCTTGCGAAGAATCTGGAGCTCATCAGCGACTCCGTGGCCCACCTCCGTTGGAAAGGCCGGAGATTGTTCTACGATGCGGAACATTTTTTCGACGGCTACAAGACGAACCCGGACTACGCGCTGGAGACTATTCGCCAAGCCGTCGCAGCTGGCGCCGAACGGGTGATTCTCTGCGACACCAACGGCGGGACGATGCCCTGGGAAATCAAAGAAATCTGCCAGGTCGTGCGGCGTGAATGTGCCGTGCCCTTGGGGATTCATGCCCACAACGATTGTGAAATGGCCGTCGCAAATTCGCTGATGGCGATCGAAACCGGCGTCTTGCAAGTACAGGGGACGATTAACGGGATCGGCGAGCGGTGCGGCAATGCCAACCTCTGCTCAATCATTCCCAATCTTGAACTGAAGATGAAACGCCCGGTGCTGGGAGATCGGTTGAGCCATCTCAAGCGGGTGTCCGGGTTCGTGACCGAGATCGCGAACCTCATGCCCAATACGCATCAGCCGTATGTGGGAGATTCGGCCTTTGCCCATAAGGGCGGGGTTCATATTCATGCCGTGCTGAAGAATCCCGCGACGTATGAACATGTGATTCCGTCGTTAGTCGGGAACCGCCAGCGTATGTTGCTCTCGGATGCGGCAGGCCGGAGTGGGTTGATGGAAAAGGTCGAGGCCTACGGGATCAAATTGGACAAGGATCACGCCAAACTCCAAGAATTGATCGACGTGCTGAAGGAGCGTGAAAGCGAGGGCTACCAGTTTGAGGCGGCGGAAGGCTCTTTCGAGTTGCTCATGCGGAAAGCGATGGGGACGCACAGGCCGTCGTTTCAGCTCCTGGGCTTTCGGGTAATTGTCGAGAAAAAGCAGGATCAGGGAGCTGCGTCGTCCGAGGCCACGGTTATGGTGAAGGTCGGCGACGCGGTGGAACAAGCGGCAGCGTCCGGAGCCGGTCCGGTCAATGCGCTCGATCATGCCTTGCGGAAAGCCTTAGAAAAGTTCTATCCCCAGCTCCGAGAAGTCAAACTGCTCGACTATAAGGTGCGAGTGTTGTCGGCCAACCGTGGGACGGAGTCCAAGGTCCGGGTGTTGATTGAATCAGGCGATCAGAAGGATAAATGGGGTACCGTCGGCGTGTCCGAGAACATCATGGAAGCGAGCTGGCAAGCGTTGGCAGATAGCATTGAATATAAATTACTGACCAAAGACTAAGGAATACTGGCCGATTTTGCATATTTGTTCTTGACAGCCCCCCTAACCTCACGTAACTTATGGCAAAACTGACCATTGGGCGAGTCGGGCAGAGAGACGACCGTTCAAGAGGCTTGTAGAGCACCGGAGGGGAAAGTATGAGGAAGGCGGATATCGCGAACGAAATCTACAAGCAGGTTGGTATTTCGAAGAACGAAGCCGCAGATATCGTTGAACTGGTGTTGAATATGTTGAAAGAGGTGCTGCATAAGGGAGAGTCGGTCAAGATTGCCGGATTTGGAAACTTTGTGGTACGAAGCAAAGGGGCACGGAAGGGCAGGAATCCTCGGACCGGCGAAGAGATTGGGATCACCCCCCGTCGCGTGGTGACCTTTCGTCCCAGTCAAGTGTTTAAGAAATACGTCAATTCATAGCCGCGTGCACTCACCGTAACTCATCCCACCACGAGGACCGGTCATGGGGAACGAGCCCAGGCTGGGCAGCAAGGTTTTTTATAAAATTGGCGAAGTCAGCCAGATCGCCAAGCTGCCGGCGTATGTGCTGCGATTCTGGGAGTCAGAATTTCCGTTTCTCAAACCCAAGAAAAGTCGTGGGAATCAGCGGCTCTATGTCAGACGAGAAGTCGAAACGGTGTTGGAAATTAAGCGGATGCTCTACGAAGAAGGGCACACGCTCGCAGGTGTTAAGCGATATTGGGCTAGGCGTGGCCGGATCGCGAGCCAACAGGTCCGCCCCAAAGAACTTGCGCAGAAGCTGCGAGGGAATCTCCAGGCGATTCTCAAAATTTTGGAGTCGCATTCGAACTGATTGACGACGGTCCCATCTTGTCTCTTTCGAGCCGGTTGCATTCCAGGCGCCTCCAAGGAGACAATGCACGAAACGGTGAAATTGAATAGAGCGTGTCGGGGCGTGGCGCAGCCCGGTAGCGTACTCGCTTGGGGTGCGAGTGGTCGGCCGTTCAAATCGGCTCGCCCCGACCAAAATAGAAAGTGCTGAGGACGGAGACGTACAAATAGTCGGGTACTCGGTTCTCAGCACTCAGCACTGACACAGAGAGCTGCCGCCGGCAGCTCTTTTTGTTTCTGAAAGACTGATGCGAATTTTAGTGACCAACGATGACGGGATTCTCTCGCCTGGATTGACGGCGCTGGCCAAGGCCCTGTCCAAGGTGGGCGAGGTCTGGGTGGTGGCGCCGGATCGTGAGCGGACTGCCGCGGCTCATGCGGTGACGCTCCATAAACCGCTGCGAGTGCAGCAGTTGGGGAGGCGGATCTATGCGGTCAGTGGCACGCCGGTCGATTGTGTGAATCTGGCCGTGCTGAAGCTTCTGCCCGCGCCGCCAGATTTGCTCGTGTCAGGAATTAATCGAGGCGTCAATATCGGCGACGACGTATTGTATTCCGGAACGGTGTCGGCCGCGATGGAAGGGACGATCCTCGGGATCCCCTCTATGGCCGTGTCGCAGGAGGGACAAGAACGGTTTCACTTCGATGCGGGAGCCCGGTATGCCGTTCGTATTGCCCGATTGATTCTCAAGGATGGTTTGCCGGACGAAACATTGGTGAATTTGAATATTCCGAATCGGCCATTCCGGTCCATCACCGGAGTCCGCGTCACCTGCCTCAGCCGCAGGCGCTTTGACAATCCGATCATCGAGAAGGTCGATCCTCATGGCAGGACCTACTATTGGATTGCCGGGACTCGTGTGTCCTGGAGCCGAAGCAAGGATGCCGATCACGAGGCGCTTGAGCAGGGGGCTGTCTCACTGACTCCCATTCGCCTCGATACGACCAATCATGGGGCGTTGGATCAGTTCCGGAGGTGGGAAACGGTGCGTCGGCCAGCCGTCGCGCTGAAGTCGAAGGGCAAGAAAAGGAGCTAGGGTCGGTGGGGAATCTGATCGAAGCGATCATTACGGAGCTCAGCCGGTTTATCGTGTCGATGATCTCGACCTTCGGTTATACCGGCATTCTTCTTACGATGGCCATTGAAAGCGCCTGTATTCCTTTGCCCAGCGAGATCATCATGCCCTTTGCTGGGTATCTCGTGTCGTCGGGGCAGTTCACGATGCTTGGCGTGACCTTGGCCGGCGCTATCGGGAACGTGGTGGGGTCGGTTGCGGCCTACTATGCCGGCGTGTGGGGAGGCCGGCCTTTTGTTGAGCGATACGGACCTTACATGCTGGTGTCGCGAAATGACATTGTGACGGCGGATCGGTGGTTCGCCAAGTATGGCGAGGCCGCAGTGTTTTTCGGCCGGATGCTCCCGGTTGTCCGGACCTTCATCTCGTTGCCGGCCGGCATTGCCGGCATGAACATCTATCGGTTCGTCCTCTTCACCTTTCTTGGCGCGCTGCCCTGGTGCTACCTCCTGGCCTACATCGGCGTGAAAATGGGAGAGGAGTGGGAGCATCTGAGAGATTATTTCCATCAGTTCGACATCGTGATCGGCTTGAGCTTGGCACTCGCCTTGGGATATTTTCTCTGGTCCCATTGGCCGAAACGTCGCATCACGCCGGAGTTGTAGCCAGCCCATGCTCTTGATCTATAACACCCTCACCGGAAAGAAAGAGCCGTTCCAGTCGCTCCAGCCGAAGACCGTCCGAATGTATGTCTGTGGCGTGACGGTCTACGACTATTGCCATATCGGCCATGCGCGGAGCGCGCTCGTGTTCGATGTGATCAGGCGGTATTTGGAGTTCAGCGGTTACCGGGTTGAATTCGTCAAGAATTTCACCGATGTGGACGACAAGATCATCAAGCGGGCGAATGAACGAGGCGTCTCCTGCGATACGGTCACGGCTGAATTCATCGAAGCCTATTATCAAGACATGGGGAAGCTTGGGATCAGACGGGCGACGAACGAGCCGAAAGCAACCGAGCACATGGCCGAGATTATCGAGCTGGTTGGCCGGCTGATTCAGAAGGGCCTCGCCTATCCAGTGGCAGGCGATGTGTATTTTCAGGTCGAGAAGTATCAGGCCTATGGCCGCCTCTCAAAGAGGAAGCTTGAAGATTTGCAGGCCGGCGCGCGAGTGGACGTGGATGAACGGAAGCGCCACCCGATGGATTTCGCGCTGTGGAAGGGCAGCAAGCCGGGAGAGCCGTCCTGGGAGAGCCCCTGGGGGCCTGGGCGTCCTGGCTGGCATATCGAGTGTTCCGCTATGGCGATGCGCCATTTGGGCGAGACGTTCGACATTCACGGCGGGGGAATGGATCTCATTTTCCCTCACCACGAAAACGAAATTGCCCAATCCTGTGGCGCCACCGGAAAAGAATTCGCGCGCTATTGGATCCACAACGGCTTCGTGCAGATCAACCAGGAGAAGATGTCCAAGTCCCTGGGGAACTTCTTCACGATCCGCGAGATCTTTGAAAAGTCAGAGTGGCCAGAAGATATTACCGGAGAGATGTTGCGGTATTTTCTGCTAGCGACCCAATATCGAGGTCCGCTCGATTTTTCCGATCACGCAATAAGCGAAGCCAAGCAGGCGCTGGACGGGTTTTACGATCTGTTTCAGCGCCTGAGCGAGGTGGGGGAGAGTGCCACGGATGAGCAGGCGCTGGCTTCCGCAATTGATCAGGCACAGAACGCCTTTCGCCAGGCGATGGACGACGATTTTAATACGCCGATGGCGATTGCAGCATTACAGAAGCTCCGTAGTGATGTGAATAAGCTTCTGGAGCAGGGCCTTTCGACTGAGGCGCGGAAGATCGCCAGAGAAGAGTTTCGTTCACTAGGGGACTGCCTTGGGTTATTTCAATTGGATAATTGGCGATTCCATACGGTCCAGCTCACCGGGGTTGCGATGGCGCATAGTAAGATTCGAGGGGCGGAGCTTAATGTTAGGGTAGATCTGACAGATTCTGAGATCGAAGGGAAAGTATCCGAACGCAATGAAGCCAGGAAACAGAAAGATTTCAAGAAGGCCGACGAGATTCGTCAGTTCCTCGCCTCCCACGGCATCGTCATCGAGGACAAGCCCGACGGCACCAGCCGGTGGAAGCGATAGTCCTCCGGAGCTGATCTACGGGCTGCATGCGGTGCGCGAAGCGTTGCGCGCCGGCACGCGTCCGTTGCAGCGGCTGGTCCTGATGCGAACCGATCGGCAATTTGCCGATCTCGTGCAGCTGGCGAAGGTCAAGCGAGTTCCCGTTCATATCGAACCTCCCCCTGCCTTTGCGCGATTGGTGCCGACCGGGAATCATCAAGGCGTCATCGCGTTCATCGCGGCAAAATCATTTAGCACGACGGAGGAGATTCTCGGCCGGGCGAAGACGCGAGGCGAGAAGCCGTTCCTTGTGCTCCTTGACGGGGTCGAAGATCCGCACAATTTAGGCGCAGTCTTGCGGACGGCCGAAGCGGCTGGTGTTCATGGAGTCTTTATCCCGGAGCGTCGCGCAGTCGGCCTGACACCGGTGGTGGCGAAGGTCTCAGCGGGGGCGCTGGATCACATTTTCGTCGGGTGCGTGGCCAATTTGATTCGCCTGATTCAGGACCTTAAGGAAGAAGGCTTGTGGGTCTACGGCGTCGATCCGCAGGCGGAGAAGCTCCACACCGACATCGACATGACCGGTCCGATTGCGCTGGTGCTGGGAGGAGAAGGAGAGGGTATTCGCCCTGGTGTGTTGGGGGCGTGCGACGACCGGATCAGGATTCCAATGCAGGGCAAGGTGCAATCGCTCAATGTCTCGGCTGCTGCAGCGGTCACGTTGTTTGAAGCGGTCCGCCAGCGCCGCCTGGTCGCGGCGCCGGCGGCGAAGCCTACCGAATCTTGATCGTCCCGTCCTGGATCGCCATTTTCAGCAGCTGAGCCGTATTCGAGACGCGCATCTTTTTCATCATATTGGCCCGATGCGCCTCGACGGTCTTAACGCTGATCTTGAGCCGCTGGCCGATTTCCTTGTTTTTGAACCCGGCCCAAATCAGTTCAAGGATCTCCTGCTCACGACTGGTGAGCGATTCCGGTCGTTTCTTGCGTGGGGGCGGGGTTAGATTGGCCAGGGAAGGCTTGGTTTTCGTCTTCGTTTTCGCCTTCGTTTTCGCCTTCGTTTTCGTCTTTGCAGCCTGTGCTATCCGTGCCATTATCGTGCTCTCCTTGTTGAGTAAAACATTACGCTATAATTCAACGCAACGGGGAAACGCGCAAGAACAAACCCTTGCTCTTGCAAAACAAGTTTAATTATAGTGAATCCGTGCGCCATAAGTAAACTAGAAGATAGTGGGCCTAGTGAAACTGCCTAGTTTATTTCATTTGGCATGCGAAGCGACTCGGATGTTCCGAGCCGCAGCCTGTTTCTGAGTCGATTATGCATGAATGGTCTCTCTATCTTGCGGTCGGGACCCTCGGCGCGCTGATCGGCAGTTTTCTCAACGTCTGCATCTTCAGGCTGCCACGAGGCGAATCGATCGTCTGGCCAGGCTCCCATTGTCCCTTATGCACTCACCCTATCGAGTTTTACGATAATATTCCTCTGCTGAGCTATCTATGGCTTGGTGGCCGCTGCCGGGCCTGCCGCGCACCCATTTCGATACGCTATCCCCTGGTCGAAGCCGCCAATGCACTCGGCTATCTCATCATCGTATGGTCCTTTGGCCCCAGCTGGACGGCCATCTTCTATGCCATGTTGTTTTCGGCGTTGGTCGTGGTGACGGGAACGGATCTCACTCATAAGATGATCCCCAATGTCATTACCGTTCCCGGCGTTGTGGTTGGACTTCTTGGCGCGGCAACTGTCTTGCCGGTAGGTTTTATCAATGCGGTGCTTGGCCTGGCGATTGGCGGCGGCATCCTCTGGCTTCTGGCCTGGCTGAGCCCCTATCTTTTCGGCAAGGAGGGCATGGGAGGCGGCGATATCAAGTTGCTGGCCATGATCGGTGCGTTTCTTGGCTGGAAGCCTGCGCTGCTTACCATCATGATCGGTTCGTTCACTGGCTCCGTCATCGGCATCAGCTTGATCGCCTTACGCGTGATCAAACGCGACGACCATATCCCCTTTGGCCCCTTTCTTGTATTGGGAGCCCTTCTCTCCATGTTTTTTGCCCAGCCGCTCCTCGATTGGTATCAAGCCCTCCTCAACCCTCCGTACTAATGCGCTTTCTGTATCTCTTCGGGCGAATCCTTGTATCTAAACAGTGAAGCGTTTCTCTCGGCTCCCTAATCTTTCTTGCCCTGTACCGAGGCCTGGTTGGTTTCCATGCGGTCTCATGAGAACGCCAAACTGTGCGGACTTGCGAAGTATTCCGCTCCTGCTCCACGCGAAACAGGCAACGATCTGAATATAAACTGCCGCGGGCACGGGTTTTGGAGACCGCTTCTTATTCCTAGGTGGAACTCGTCTGCGGAGCTTGGGCCATGCTGCGAGAATCACAGATACAGGAACAAGGCTGGAGTCTGACGGAGCTCCTCGTCGTACTGGCGATCATGGGCATCATAAGTATGTTGGCCTGGTCGAGTTATCAGGCATTGATCGCAAAGGTTCAGGCGCGCAGCGCCACAGTCGAAATTGCTTCGGAGCTCCGGTTTGCCAGACAGCTGGCGATGGCGAGACGAGAGCGCCTTCGGATCGTGTTCGATCGAGCGCGCCGCACGATCACGCTCCGGCGAGCGGATGCCGATGGCACCCTGCACGTCTATCAGTATGGCGACAAGGGGGTAGTGGTGGAGGAGCCGACCGCCGGGCCTGAACTGCTGTTTCAGCCGAGCGGTCGGTCGGCGACTCCGACAACCATTCGCGTGCGAGACAGCCAGGGACGGGAAACCACATTCACGGTGAGCATCACAGGAAGAGTATCCATTTCATGACGCGGGATCGATTAGTTCAGGCAGAGGACGGAGCCAGCTTTGCTGAAGTGCTCGTGGCCACGGTGCTTACGTTGATCGGACTCGTCGGGGCGATGGAAGCGTTTCAGGTAGCGGAATGGAGCCTTCGGACGGATCTGTTGGCGACGCGGGCCTTGGCGATGGCGGAATCGCGGATTGAGGCCAAACGATCTGCACGATGGGATCGTCTTTTACTCGATGATCTGAACTACGATGGTGTGCAGGATCTTGCCATGCGTGACGATGGAGCGGGCGGCGATGTGTTGGCCGGTGATGGGGTGTACTCCGGTAGTTGGGACCAGGACGGCATCCATCTGATCTGGACGGTGGCACCGAATCGGTTCGGTTCGCTATCGGCTTCAGGGCATGTCCTGATCGAGGCCCGCGCAGTCTATGCTGCCGGGGAGTCCCAACGTGAAGTGCGAGTCGGTATCCTGCGGGCCAATCCGGTGTTTGTCGGGAGCCAGTAACGCGCCGTTATCCGGAGGAGACACAATGCGGACAGGGCGGCATGCACGAGGTCGGCGCGATAGAAGACTGCGGGCAGAGGCGGGAGCCAGCCTGACCGAGCTGATGTTTGCCATGGCGGCTGGATTGGTTGTTGTGGGTGCCACGCTTCAGACCCTGGCCTACTTTCAACAGCAGTTCATGAGGCAACAACGGGAGGTCGCACAACAGCAAGATCTTCGCCTGGGGTTGGAAGTTCTTGAGCAGGAACTGCGGCTTGCAGCGCCCGGTTTTCTTACCGTTGTCGCGCAGGACGTGCTGGAATTTTCGGCGAATCTGCAAGGCCTCTCGACGACAGTGACGGCTGCGGCGGCGATCGGCCAGACGGCCTTGTCGGTCGAAGATGGGCGAGGGTGGGATGATCGGAAGACGATCATGGCCTGTTGGGCTGAGCGCTGCGAGACACTCATTCTGGCTCGCAATGGACAACGGCACCTGCTTACGGTGACACAGCCGCTGACAAGGGCGATTCCATCAGGAGCCTTTGTGATCCTCCTGAATCGTGTCCGGTACTACAGCCGCCGTGATGGCCAGGGCGTTCTGAGGTTTCTGCGGCAGGTGGATGGTGGCGCGAGCGTGTTGGTGGGGAACATTGGGGCGGCGCGATTTTCCTACTGGGATGAGAACGGACAGACTGCGACGCAGCCGGCGCTCGTCCGGCTGGTCAGTGTTGAGGTGACGATGGCCGATCAAGGGCTTCGCGCGGTTCGAGCCATTAGCCTGAGGACATGACGGAGGCGCCTCCAGGAAAGCGGGAGGGAGGATGGTATGAGTATGGGAGAACGGCGCGCAGTAAAATCCATGAATCTGTGCGACAACGGTCACGTGCTTCTTGCGGCGCTCATGCTGATTTTTCTGCTGGGGATCGCCGGCATGACGTCTCTGTATCTGGCCAGTCAGGACGGACCGGGCGTCAGTGCCATGAAAGATGACAACGTGACACAACAGCTGGCCGACGCCGCGGCAGATTTCGTGATGAGTTGGTTTCATGACCCGAGCGTCACACCGGCATCGGTTGCCGGCCTATTGGTGAAGCGCCAGGGCGATCTCGCCAGCGGGCCGTCGTTCTTCGACGCAGCCGGGCGCTCGCAGTTTGTCGGGACGGTTGACCGTCCCGACATCCTTCTCGATGCGGCGAACCCAGCGGACAATCAGACGCTCAACGATTCGCCCGGCGGATTCTCCAATGCCGTGAGAGGACTCGGCCGCATTCTTCAGCTGAAAGTCTACGGCCCTTTGCAGCCGGGCTTGTTGGGCACGGTCGAGGTTACGGCGACGGCTGCCGATCGCCGGCCGGTTGCGCGAACGGTTCAGCTTCAGCTCGGTGCTGTGACGATTCCCGCAGTTCGTGCGGCGGTGCAAGTCGGACAGGCGCTTGGAGCCATGCAGCCTGGTGGTGAATCTCCCGTGCTGGCGCATTGGGGAGATCAGCGGGTGACGGGGGATCTTTCGGTCACGCGGGTTGAGGCCCTGGTGCTCAAGAGCAGCACAGCCCCAGTCACAGGCCAGTCCTATGACCAGATGACGCAGGCGCATGATCGATGGACCGACTATTGGATCGGCGGAACAGTCTTCGTCACATCTCCACCGCCCGGTCAGGAAGCGAACCCGCCTCTTCCTTCGAATGTTCATGTCTATCAGTATCCGACGCCCGGCGTCAGGCTCGACCGATGGGAGTATGGGACGTTGAAGAAGATCGCGCTTCAGTTCGGGAGCTATTATCGGCTTGATCGTTTCGGGCAACTCCATCCCCTGGGGGCGCTGGAGTCAGACCAGGGAATGGCCCCGGCGGATGTGCTGGAGTCCCCGACGGTCGGCAGCCACCATGGACTGGTGTTCATCGATACCCTTGACGGGGAAGCGCCGCGGTTGGATAACCTGGGCACGCTGGTATTGGATACGGACTATTTCGAAGGGCTTCTTGTCGTGCAAGGTCACGTGGTGCTCCGGCCCCGTGCCGTGGGGAAATCCGTTCCGGCTTTGAGTCCCTCACCGGAGGGAACGAACTCATTGGGCGCGCGAGTGCCGGTGCAACTGTCGGGCATTCACGTGAACGGAGTGCTCTGCGCCGCCGGCGCCATCCTGCTCGAACGGTCTGCCCGTCTCTACGGCGCGTTGATCGCGGGGAATACAGTGACGGCCGCTGGAGCGGGAACGGTGGCCGAGGTCTGGTACAACGTGGATTTCGCACAGGGGCTTTTCCGGGGGCTTCCGGTCGTGTATCGCGCGCCGGGAACCTGGCTGGCAAAGTATTAAGCGCGGGGAACTGGGACGAGGCCTTGGACATGACCGTCGAGACCGGCATCCTGAGCGTAGGAAGAGAACACAAGACGGAGGGGAATGATAGCTCTCCGAAGAGGGGAGGTCGCGGGCCGAAGCCTTCTCGCACCATCGAGCAGAATGTACTGGATGCGCTGGTGTACCGCGGAGTCATCAGTCAGATCGATGTGATGGCAGCGGTAGACGAATCAAAGGACGGCAACCTCGATCTCGAAGCGGTGCTCCTCGACCGGTATCGTGTGCCGAAGGACGCCCTTGGCTCCGCGCTGAGCGACTTCTATCAATGCCCCTACCTGCCGTACGACGAACGAACGGTCATCGATACCGATTTGCTGAAAGCGCTCAACCTCGACTATCTCACGAAGAATCTCTGGCTGCCGATTGCACGTCGAGGCTCACGGATCGACGTGCTCACCAGCGATCCGCACGATCTCGACAAGAGGTGGGACGTGCGGCGCACATTTCCCGGAATGACCGTTCGCTACACGGTCGGGTTGCGTCGGGACGTCGAGCAATTTCTCCATCTGGCCAGAGGGCAGGGAACCGGCGGCTCCATCGGCGCCATTCTCGGCGAGTTGGCCAATGAAATCCACCGTGAGCCGGCCGACGACCCCGTACCGGGCGGGATCGACGAGAACGACTCAGCCATTGTGCGGCTGACCAATCAAGTGATCGCCGAAGCCGACCGCCTCGGCGCATCGGACATTCACATTGAGCCATACGCGGATCGGAAAGACATGGCTGTACGCCTGCGCGTCGACGGCACCTGCTTCACCTACATGAGGATTCCCGCGTCCTATCGGCGCGCCGTCGTGTCGCGCATCAAGGTCATGGCCAATCTCGACATCGCCGAGCGGCGCAAACCCCAAGACGGCAAGATCCGGTACCGGCTGGCGAAGGATCGAGAGATCGAATTGCGCATCGCGACCTTGCCCACATCAGGGCAGGATGAAGATGTCGTGTTGAGGCTTCTTACGGCCAAGCAGCCGATGCCGCTCGAAGCGATGGAGTTTGCCCCTGCCACCGTGCAGGCCATTCGAACCATCGCGGAGAAACCGCACGGGATCATCCTCTGTGTCGGACCGACCGGGTCCGGTAAAACGACGACCCTGCATGCCATTCTGAAACACATCAACACAGACGAACGAAAGATTTGGACGGCCGAAGACCCCATTGAAATTACCCAGGAAGGACTCCGCCAAGTCCAGGTTCATCCGAAGATCGATCTCACCTTTGCGACCGCAATGCGGGCGTTTCTGCGCGCCGACCCCGACGTCATCATGATCGGCGAGATGCGGGATAAGGAAACGGCCGACATCGCTATCGAGGCCTCGCTGACAGGGCATTTGGTGCTGAGCACCCTCCATACGAACAGCGCGGTCGAAACGGTGATCCGTTTATTGGATCTCGGGTGTGATTCGTTCAACTTTGCCGATGCCATGTTGGGAGTGCTTGCCCAGCGCCTGTGCAAACGGATCTGCTCCCGGTGCAAAGAGGCCTATCATCCGAGCCGGCAGGAGTACGACGAACTGGTGCAGGGGTATGGCGCGCAGGACTGGCCTATTGTTGGCATCGAGTACCGTGCCGATTGGACGCTGTATCGTGGACGAGGTTGCGAGGCCTGCAACCGAACCGGCTTCAAGGGGCGAGTGCCCCTTCATGAATTGCTGCTTCCCTCGGAAGATATGAAACAGCTCATCCAGACTCGATCGCGCACGGCCGAGATGCTGACGCTCGCGATGAAAGAGGGGATGGTCACCCTGGTTCAAGACGGCATTCGAAAGGTGCTACAGGGATTCACCACTTATCGCCAGGTCAGAGCTGTGGCGATAAAATAGCCGGTCCGTCGCATTCGTTTCAGGCAGCATTCTTCTGTCTCGCCGCTCCCTCCCGCTCAGGCGTTCCCACGCACGACGTTCCTCCTCCAGCGAAAATTGTCTCTTAAGGTTCAAAAACGTCCATCGCAAAAGAGTAGCCGATAGGGCCTATTGAGTATCAAAGGCTTACGAGTGACAGGCTGTGTGATTTTAGCGGCATGTCCCTTGCGTGAGGATGACTGGCTCGCTGGGTGTAATAGGACAAAGCAGGCAGGTTGTATGTTCGATCAGAAAGATAGCCAGGGCGGGTTTACGCTCATTGAGTTGATGACGACCGTCGTGATAATCACGGTCGGGGCTGGGTTGGCCCTTCCTGGATTTATGCAGTGGCATGCGAGAACGCAGCTCCGTCAGGTGACCAGCGAGATTGTCTCGCAATTGACGATGGCGCGCATGGCTGCGATGAGCAGAAATCGCAGCGTCGATGTGACCATTCAAGAAACGAGCGGGGTGGTCAATATGTCGGCAATGACGTCAGGGTCGTCAGCCACGGTCATTCCGGCGAGGAATTTCATGACCAGCGTCAATGGAGTGGCCGGCGGACCGGTGACCGTTTCTTTTTCTTCGCTGGGCACGCGATCAAGCGCCGGGACCGGCACGCAGTCCTTCGGCATCTGTAACTCCGTGGGCGTGCAGTACTCAGTGGAGGTCGCGTTGTCCGGACGCGTCAACTGGCTGCCGACGGCGACAGGAACTCCATGTCCATAGGGCGCAGCTGAACACCATGCCGAAGAGCGGAAGACGAGCCATGCAATCGGGATTCGAGGAGCGGGGCTTCACGCTGATCGAGGGCATGCTCGCAGCGGTGATACTCACGACCGGCCTATTCGCCTTGGCAGGCCTGCAGAGTATTGCACTGGTGAAAAATGTCGACGCAGGCGAATTGACCAGGGTCACGACATTGGCGTCGGACATGATGGAGCGCATTCAGTTCAATCGCCGGAACGCGGTGGCCTATCAGGGGATCGATACGCAAAGCACAACCAATTGCTTGGGCATCAGCGGCACCACGCAACCGATGGCGGCTGGCGATTGTTTGCTCTGGGAGAGCCTGGTGGAAGGCACGCAGTTGGAAAATATACGAGGGATCGTGACCGTCTCGGATGTCGTCGCACCGACGACGCTGAATCAACGCAATGTCACGGTGACGATCACGTGGATGGGTTCGCTCAAGAGCGACCAGACCGTTAAGCGCAGCCGAACCCTGACCTTGCAGCGCGTGGTGGCTCCGGAATAACAGCAGGAAGGTTATGCCGAATCGCAGGGACCGCATGAAGGAATCACCAGCGCAGGAGCAGGGTTTTACGCTGATCGAGGTCATGGTGGCCGTCGTCATCACCGCGATTATTGCGGCCGCGGCCTTTACGATCCTGACGACCACGACCAAGTCGCTTCGCGCCAATGAACAGACCGTGGATACGCAACAGAATGTCAGGATCGCGATGGAATTGTTGAGCCGGGATATCAAGCTGGCAGGGTTTGGGTCTCCCGGCGTGGCGATCGGCAACTGTGCCTATTCCATCATGCCATCGGACAACACGGTGGGTGGCGTGGACAATGGTCCGGATTCCGTACAGCTGCTCGTGCCCACAGGGAAAACGACGGGGACAAATCGATGGACATTGCAAAATACGATTCCACCGGGCGGAGCGGCACAGATTACCCTGCAGGCAGGGGCGGTGGCAGATATGGTCAGCGCGGGGTTGGCCAATGGCTCGTACATTTCGATCAGCGGGGCGTACACGGCAATCGTCAGCAGTTTCAGCGCCACATCCAACACCATCAATATTACGGTTCCGGCTCCCATTTGGTTCCCGGCGGAGTCGCAAATTTATTTGCTGCAATGTATCCGGTATCAAGTCGTCACGAATTCCGCCATCTGCGGAAGCAGCGAGCCGTGCCTCACGCGAGGCGTGGCCGGCGTGACGACAGGGGCGAGCGCGGAAGCGCCGATCGTCGAAGGCATCGAGGAACTGCAGCTTGCCTATGCCTGTGACGGCTGTGTCGCGGCGATTAATGGGGGCGTGGCGGATCGCGTGATTGACAATCAAGGCGGAGCCAGTGGATTCGATCAGGCGGATTTCGTGAGCAATAGCGCATGGAGTGCCGCGCCCATGACGCCCGACAAAATTCAATTAGTCCAAGTGTCCCTCGTGGCTCGTCAGCCGAAAGCGGACTTAGGCATGGGTGAAACGGCGGTGGCCACGCAAGGATCAACCGCGTTGACGGTCTCGACGGACCGATCGCTGGCCGCAGATCGGAATCACCGGCGGCGCCTGTTGACGAAGACGGTCGAGACCCGCAATGTCGGATTGTGATGAGGGTGAGGCGGTGAAGGGCATACAGGAATTCAAGGTCGGCGGTCTTCACGGTGAGCAGGGCGTGGCCATGCTCACCGTGCTCATGGTGATGCTGATGATGACGGTGCTCGGCATTGCGGCCATCACGGTCAGCGGGCTGGAGAACAACATCGCGGGGCTGCAGCGCACGATGGAAAGTGCGGCCCAGGCCGCAGAATCGGGCCTCGGGACCAGCGTCAATGTACTGCTCCAGACGTTGCTGCCGGAGAACGGCAACCAGATTCCAGCGGCGTTGTTGAGCGACGCGACGCCGCCCGGTCCCGTGCCGGTGAGCAACAAGGCCGTGTTCGAGGGTGAAATCATCGGCAACCCGGAAAGCCTCAACGATGTGCCGATCGGCAGCGGGGCCGTGCCGAATATTACGATGTCGGTCGGAAGCTATGCGGTGGCCTGTGATGTCGATCGCATGTATGTGAAGCCGCGGGCCGGATCCGGGCAGCAGCAATTCGCCGCCTACGACGGCGCGGGCGTTGGGGCCGGCTCGAACGGCGTCGATGTCTATTTCAAGGTCGACTGCGTGGGGAGCAACCAGGCGACCGGAACGGAAAGCCGCGCGATCGCCGTCTATGCCTGTGCGCTCACCGGCGACGGCTGTCAGAAACAGCCGTAATAGCATGGGCGAGCGAGAAGGCCTACATATGGGAAATCGAGAGATGAACAGAACTCAGAAAACAGATGAGCCATCCGGACATCGCAAGGAGGGCGTCATGCATAGCACCGGAATGAATACGCCTCGATGCAAGGCGCTGGTAATTGGATTGGTCAGTGCGAGTCTGGGGTTAGCCTGTCCCGGCCAGGCGTCCGCCCAGAGCATGGCCGACTATACCAATATGCCCGTCTTCCTGAACCAGACGGTGCCGCCCAACATCCTGTTCCTGGCCGACATGGGCAACTTTACCCTGCAAGCGGCCTACAGCGGCTCCAATCACCAATATCCGATTTCCTTCAAAACTGGAACGGCCACGTCGGGGAAATATGCCTCGAATGTGACGCTCGATAGTAAAACAGGCCCTGACTTGGTGGCCGTGAACAACAGCGGGGTCGCGCTCAACACGTCGAGTGAGGCTTCGCCGGCAGATACCTTCAACTCGGCCAAGTCCTATTACGGCATGTTCGACCCCTTGCGTTGTTATACGACCGATTCCAATAGCTTTAACTATGGATCGGTAAAGGCCACCGTCTCTGCGACCTGTGGGAGCAGCCATTGGGACGGCAACTTCATGAACTGGCTGACGCAACGCAAAAAGGAGATGATTTATCAAGTGCTTGTCGGAGGGAAGCCGATTCCCGCGCAAGCGAACGCGGACGGCACGGCCAACAATCTCAACGGGGAGCCCAAAACGGGTGAAAATGGAAGCAACGCCTCCTGTAGCAACAACGCCAATACCTGCTGGCGGTATGTGAAATTTGTGCCTGCCGCCACCCTCACGGGCCGCGTCCCCACATCCCTGCCGACGACGAAGGTGGACCTTGTCAACGAGGGAATCATCTTATCCACGGCAGGGCGGATCTTCGGCATCGGCGACGGCAAGTTGTATGTCAACGACAATAAGGAGGTCGACAGCAGGGTCACGGCAGATCCCTTCGACACCGCCAGTGGGAACCAATATGTTCTGGAGGTCGACCTGACCACGGAGCCGAATGTGCCGGCGGGGAAGGGGACACAAACAACCTGCGTATCGGGCAACCCCAACGATGACAGCGATCCCAATTTTGCCGGGCACCTGGCCTGCTACAAGCGGGAACGGTCCCTCGGCCTGTTCCAAAAGATGAGAACGGATAACATGCATGTGGGCGTGATGTTCGTGAATGCCGATACGGGCCAGGGCGGCAGTTTGCAGTTCTCGTACGATGAAGCCTTCAATGCATCCGATGTCACGAATATCCGGAACGAGCAGACCCAGGCCTATTCACCGCTGGCTGAGTCGCTTTATGAAGGCTTGTGTCTGTTCCGCAAGAGCCAAGGGCCTTGTTATAGCAACAGCGGGTCCTGGGCGACCGGCTACAGTTCCGGCGGCATCGCTGCGACCGGCGATCCCTTCTATTTCGCCAGTCTGGGCCAGACCATCAAATGCTGCAAGAGCTTCGTCCTGATGATCAGCCCAGGCACCGGCGTGCGGGACGGCAATACACCGGATTTGCAGATTCCCTTCGGGGATCTCTTTACCGGCACCAACATCGGGGTGGTCTCCAGCGGCGCTGCCGGAGATCGCCTCGACGACGTGGCCTCGTACGGGCGCACCCATGATCTGCGCAGCGACATCGGCGGGACGCAAAGCGTGAATTTCTACGGGGTCAATGCCATGGGAGGGCCGACAGGGGCCGCACTCCTCGCCTCGGCGGCCAAGTATGGCGGGTTCAACGACCGGAACAACGACAATGTGGTGGATCTGACCGGCACACAATCATGCACCTATCCGACCGGCTCCAATCTGGGGAGTGGAACCGGCACCAGCAATCCTGAGTGGGACATCGATGGGCCGGCGGGCGTTCCCGATTGCGTCCCCGATACCTTCTTCGACGCCTCGGAGGGCGGCGACTTGGAAGATCAGATCAACAAGGCTATCGCCGCGATTTTGAAACGCGCGGCCTCCGGCACCTCGATCTCCGTGTTGGCCTCGTCCTCGACCGGAGAAGGGACGATCTATCAAGCCTTCTTTTATCCCAGCACGTTCGAGGGCCAGAGCGAAGTCCGGTGGACCGGGTATGTGCAGGGGCTTTGGGTCGATCCCTATGGAAACCTCCGCGAGGATCGCGGCGGAGACAGCGGCGCGGGCGACGGCAAACTGGTCTATGCCGACGACAACATCGTCCGCTCGCGTGTGGACCCGACGACTGGAGACGTCATCGTGGATCGATTCCGCGACGTGAGTCCATCCGATGGACAAGCGGATAGTACGACCCCCTATGAATCGGTGGGGTTGCGGGAGATGCAGGGAGTCTGGGAGGCTGGGAAGAAACTGGCTTTACGCGATCTCTCCGCGAGCCCGAGAAATCTGATTACGTGGGTCGATGCCGATAACGACGGGGTCGTGGATAGCGGGGAGCAGATAGCGTTCAGCACGGCCAATGCCACGACGCTTGCGCCCTATCTCAGGGCGACCGGCACGACCTATACCGCCACCAACATCATCAGCTTCATCCACGGGAATCAGATCACTGGGATGCGAGACCGGCAGCTGTCGGTGAACGGGGCGTTAAAGGTCTGGCGGCTCGGCGACGTCGTCAATTCGACTCCGAGCATTGTCGGACCCCCGCGGGAACGATTCGATCTTCTCTATGGCGATACAGGCTATTCAAAGTTTCTGCAACGATGGAAAACCCGCAGGCAGACGGCCTATACCGGGGCCAATGACGGCATGCTGCACGCGTTCAATGCAGGCTACTACCATCGGGGAGACGATCCCACTACGACCACCGTGACGGAGCACGGGTACTACACGACTGCCCCGACGGATAATAGCAGCGGGCCTGCCTTGGGTGAGGAATTGTGGGGATTCATTCCGTACCATCTGCTCCCGCAGCTCCGCTGGCTGACGGAAACAGGCTATACCCATATATCGTACGTCGATCTGAAGCCCAAAGTGACCGATGTGCGAATCTTTACCCCGGAAGCGGCTTGCGGAGGCGGGACGACCCCGACGGCGACCGGCTGTATCCATCCAGAGGGGTGGGGGACTGTCATCATCGTCGGGCTTCGATTCGGGGGCAGCTGTGGCAGCTGCGTGGGAGTGTCGAGCGGCACAGGAGGAGCGCCGCCGCTGCACGTGGTCGCAGATTTCAATAACAACGGCAATACCACCGACGTCGACGACAGCCGTTACTTCTACAGCGGCTACTATGTGCTCGACATCACAGACCCGGCCGCCACGCCGACCGTGCTAAGCGCCTATTCATCTTCGACGTTAGGCCTCGGCACGAGTTACCCGAGCGTGGTGCGGATGAGTCCGGCCACGGCAGCGAAGAACGATCACACCGATGCCAAGTGGTATATGGTGATCGGCTCTGGCCCCCATGGCTATGATGGCCGCGCGGCGGCAAAATCGAAGATCTTCGCCGTCCAGCTCGGTGCGGCGCTAGGTACGGCGCCGGCAGTGGAAATACTCAGTGTCGATCCGAGCAGCACGAAAAATAGTTTCATGGCCGACCCGATCACGTTCGACCGGGACCTCGATTTCCGATCGGATGTGGTCTATGTGGGGCAAACCTATGACAACACGGGCGGAAGCTGGAAAGGGAAGTTTTATCGTTTGACGATAGGGGCCTGTGCCGATTCAACCTGTGCAAGTCCGGCGCCGACCCAGAGTTGGGGCATCCTCGATACGGGGACCACGAGAAAGCCCACGGTCGTGCTCAACACCTTCGTTGTCGGGAGCGTGACGACTTCCATCGGACCGGTAACGACCGGTTCCACCATCACGCTGGACGATTCCGGCAATACGTGGCTATTTTTCGGGACCGGCCGGTTCCTGAGCACGGCGGACAAAGCCGATATTGCCGGCCAGTATTTATTCGGCATCAAGGACCGGTATCCGCCAACGTCGGCAACCTGTACCCAAGCGACGGAGAGCGGGTGCCTGAGCAGCGATCTCCTTGATGTCACCACGGCACAGGTCTGTGTGTCCTGCACATCTGGCACCCAGGTAAGCGGAGTCGGCACGACGACGACGTTCTCGGGGCTCGTAGATCAGATCCAAGGGAATAGCGTGTTAGGCATCACGGCGAAGGATGGCTGGTTCATGGCCTTGCCGACGTCGGCAGGGCCTGCCGAGCGGTCGGTGGTCAATCCGACGCTGATCGGCGGCGCGGTATTTTTCCCGACGTTCATCCCGAGTACCGATATCTGCGTGGCGGCCGGAAACAGTAATCTCTATGCGCTGTACTATAGGACGGGCACGGCCTACACCGATCCGATCCTGGGAGTCGATGCGGCCGGGGCGTCCATACGCTCCATCAGTCTCGGAGAAGGGTTAGCCTCTTCTGTGTCCATTCAGGTCGGGGCTCAACCGACGGGCATGTCGGGCTTCTACCAGTCCAGCAATTCCGTGACCGGCAAGGTATCGCCTAAACCACCGTCTGTGCTGTGGAGTCAGTACCTGTCGTGGATGAGCCAGCGAACATGATGATGCGAACTCTACGCAGGCGTCCATCTCAAGCCCAGGGCGTTGTGCTCGGGGCTTGGGGTCGCGTGAAGAGCGGTCTGGTGTGGCCCTTCGCGCTGCTCGTGCTCTCCGCCTGCTTCCAGACCGGCGAACAGGAACAGAGGCTTGTTGCGTCGAGTCCTGAAGGCAATCATCCTCCCGTCGTACGAGTGGCGTGGATCCAGCCGACTCCTATTCTACTGGCGGAACCGCTTTCCGTATTCGTGGAAGCGCAGGACGCTGATCAAGATGTCCTCAGTTTCCACTATCGTTGGTTTGCCAACGGCCAGCTTCTGACCGAAGGCGTGGACGGCACATTGGATCCGAAGTTTCTCACGCGAGACGATCGCGTGGTGGTGGAAGTGGTCCCTTCCGACGGCAAAGAGGAAGGGGCGTCGTTCAAGACCGCGCAGGTTGTAGTCGGTAATACGCCGCCGATCGTGTCTCACCTTACCATCAAGCCGGACGAGCAATCCTTTACGCGCCGCGTGCTCGCCAAAGCCGACGTGTCGGATCCCGATGGCGATGCGATCACGATGATCTATCGATGGCAGAAGAACGCGACGATGGTGAAGGAAGGGGAGGATAGCCACTTAGACATTACCGGATTCTCGACGAACGATTCGATCCAAGTGGAGGTGCTGGCGTCCGATGGAATGGCCGAGGCCAAGCCTGTCGCCTCCCAAGTGTTTGTGCTGAGAAATACACCGCCAAAATTCACCTCTTCTCCCCCCTCTTCGACTCAGGGCGGACACTATAAATATCACGCGAAGGCGAAGGATCCCGACGGCGACCCTGTGACGTTTTTTCTCGAAGGGGCTCCCTCGGGCATGACGGTTCACCCTCAATCCGGTTTGATTCAATGGACCGTGGCCTCCGACACGAAGGGCACGCACCGAGTCCGTGTGGTCGCGAAGGACGGGCGCGGGGGCTTTGCCACGCAAGAATTCGAGCTGTCTCTCGTCGCGTCGGCTCCATCCTAGCGTCAGTCGCACCCTCCTCCGGTCATCCGGATCAGCCCGCATCGTTCTTCTTGTACCCCGATTCCCGGTTTGCTAGAATTTGCCCACGCAATGCGAACGGGAGGAGAGCGCAAGCGAGTCTGTGCGTAAAATTAAACTCAGAGAAGGCACCAATACCGCCGTCCTATTCGGTCATCACGACCGGCACCTCAAGCTGATCGAAGAAGATCTCGGCGTGCGCCTCTCGGCTCGCGGCGAAGAGCTCACGCTCGATGGTACGCCGGACGCCACCCGTCACGCGGAACGAATCCTCACGGAGCTGGCCACCCTGGCCAACGACGGAATGGTGCTCCAGCCTGAAGACATTACCCATGCCTTGAGCGCGCTCCGGCACAGTCCCGAGACGCCGATCAAAGAACTCCTGTCCAGCTCCGCCGCCATCGTCACCAAGAAACGGTTTGTCGCGCCGAAAACGCCGACGCAGAAAGCCTACATCGAAGCCATCGAGACGCACGACATCGTGATCGGCATCGGCCCGGCCGGAACGGGGAAAACGTATCTGGCGATGGCGATGGCGGTGAGCGCGTTGCTGAAAAAAGAAGTGAGCCGCATCATTCTGGCGCGACCGGCCGTTGAAGCAGGCGAGAAGCTGGGGTTTTTGCCCGGCGATATGTACGCCAAGGTCAATCCCTACCTCCGTCCTTTGTACGACGCCCTGTTCGACATGATGGACATGGAGCGGGCGACGCGCGCGATCGAGCGGGGCGACATCGAGATTGCGCCCCTCGGCTTCATGCGCGGCCGCACGCTGAACGATTCGTTCGTCATTCTCGACGAAGCGCAAAATGCGACCGCGGAGCAAATGAAGATGTTTCTCACGCGGCTCGGCTTCCATTCCAAGGTGGTCGTCACCGGCGATATCACCCAGGTGGACCTGCCGCCCGAACGGGTCTCCGGCCTGATCGAGGTGCGGGAGATTCTGCGCGACGTGGAGGGCATCGAATTCGTCTACTTCGACGAGCGCGACGTGGTCCGCCACAAATTGGTGCAGGACATTATCAAGGCCTACGATCAGCATCAGAATCCCGCTCAGTTTTCCGGCCCTTCATCCGGCCTGCCGGGACGCAGGCTGTCGTCCCACGGCAAGCCGCCGAAGCCCTCCGCTTCCGTCTCACCGCTCACGGACTCGTGGGGCCAGTCGCACTAATTCAGAGTAACTGCTCAGGTAGATAGGCTGAAGGCTTTTAGCGTCAATCATGCGAGATCACACAAAGCTTCGGGCATTTGAGCTGGCTGTATGGTAACTACTCAGGTAAGTAGGCTGAAGGTGTTCAGGCTGAAGTGTTCGGAACTCCCGGCCTTCAGCCTAAAAGCCTTCAGCCTGTGCCCGGAGCCTTCAGCCTGAACACCTGAGTAGTTATCATGCCAGTCCATATGCAGAGCCATGTGCGGCGTGTCACGTTCGACCAGGCGCGTCTGGATCGACAAGCGCGGGAAATTCTTTCCAATGTCGGGGAAGCATCGGCGGAACTGGGCATTCTGTTCGTGGGCGATCAGCGGATGAGGAGTCTCAATCGCCGGTATCGGGGGAAGGATCGCACGACCGACGTGCTGGCCTTTGCCATGCGGGAGGCGCCCCATTCCTCGTCAAGTTTGCTGGGTGATGTGGTGATTGCCGTGCCGACGGCGGTCCGTCAAGCGAAAGAGGGCCGGCGATCGCTGGATGAGGAGCTCACCGTGCTGTTGGTCCATGGCATTCTGCATCTTTGCGGCTACGATCATGAGCGGAACGAGAAAGAAGCGCGCCGGATGCAGCGCCGTGAACGGATGATTCTCCGGTCGATCGTCAGGTTGCCGTAATTAGCAGGCTGCGGAAAAATATTTTGGCACGCGAGAACTTCGATGGTGTGCACGCGAGAACAACAGAACACGGCTCCGCAGGGTAGTCGAGCGAGACTGGCGGGACGGGCGAGACGAGGTGGGAGCCTGATCTGTCCACGTCGAGCCTTTCTCGCACATCACGCATCACGCATCACGCATCACGAGTAGATCTATGGGATGGCTGCAGCGACTGAGTGAGGGGCTGACCAAAACACGCGACGTCGTTCGCGGGTCCTTGGATCGGCTGCTGGGCCGTGC
>JBEGVJ010000035.1:0-3464 GCA_041178465.1 Nitrospirota bacterium | reverse complement strand
GCCGTGACCGTGGCGGTCGCCAAGCAGCGGGGCATGAACGCGGTCACCGTCACCCGCGAGGTGCTCCGTGCCGTCGAAGAGTTGAAAGGCACGATCATTCCATCCGATGTGCGCGTCACGGTCACGCGGGATTATGGCGAGACGGCCGATGACAAGGCGAACGAACTGCTCTGGCATCTGCTGATTGCCGTGGTGTCGGTGGTGCTGTTTCTCGGATTGACGTTGGGGGTGCGGCCGGCGATGGTCGTGTCACTGGCGATTCCCGTGACGATCGCCCTTACGCTCTTCACCTCCATGCTGATCGGCTACACCATCAACCGGGTCACGCTCTTCGCCCTGATTTTTTCAATCGGCATCTTAGTCGATGACGCCATTGTCGTGGTGGAGAACACCTACCGGCACCTTACCCTGCGCCGCCGTCCCCACCGCGAGGCCTCCATTTATGCCGTGGACGAAGTGGGGAATCCCACGATCCTGGCGACCTTCACCGTGATCGCGGCCCTTCTGCCGATGGCCTTTATCTCAGGCCTGATGGGGCCGTACATGCGGCCGATTCCGGTGAATGCCTCGATCGCCATGTTCTTTTCCTTGCTGGTCGCCTTCGTCGTCGTGCCCTGGTTTTGCCAGACTTGCTACCGCGAAGGCGCGGTGATGAAGGGCCTGGAGCACGACGATATGGCAGGGGGCTGGACCTATCGGTTCTACCAGAGGGTCCTCACACCGCTGCTCAATCATCCCTGGCTGGCCTATACGTTTCTGGGCACGGTCGTGCTGTTGTTGTTCGCGTCGGTGGCGCTGTTCTATACGAGGAGCGTGACGGTCAAGATGCTGCCTTTCGACAACAAGAGTGAATTGCAGTTGGTCGTCGATATGCCGGAGGGCACCACGTTGGAAGAAACCGCGCGGGTGACGAAGGCCGTGACTCAGTACGTGCGCACGGTTCCAGAAGTGCGCGACTATCAGGCCTATGTCGGGACAGCCTCGCCCTTCAACTTTAACGGCCTGGTCCGCCATTACTATCTCCGCGAGGGGAGCCATCAAGCCGATGTTCAGATCAATCTGGTGGCCAAAGATCGACGGTCGGCGCAGAGCCACGAGATCGCCAGGCTGGTGCGGCCGGCCGTGCAGGAGATCGGCCGCCAGTTCGGGGCGAATGTGAAGGTGGTGGAAGTGCCGCCGGGACCTCCTGTGCAATCGGTGCTGGTGGCGGAAGTGTACGGGCCGGACTACGACAGGCAGCGGGCCGTGGCCAAGGACATTCGAGCCATGTTCGAGGCTACCCCCGGTGTGGCGGATGTGGATGATTTTATGGAGCACGACCAAATTAAATATGTCTTCACCGTCGATCATGCAAAGGCGGCCTTGGCGGGGGTTCCGTCGGACGATATCGTGAGGACATTGCGCATGGCGTTGGGCGGGGACAAGATCGGCCTGGTGCATATTCCCAAGGAGAAAAGTCCGGTTCAGATTGTCATGCGGCTTCCCCAAGTCGAGCGGACCGGGCTAGAGCATCTCGGAGAAATTGCCGTACGGCGTCCGACTGGTGAAATGGTGCAGTTGTCGGAACTCTTACGGTTGGAACAGACGATTGAAGAGAAAGCCATTTACCACAAGAACCAGAAGCCGGTGGTCTATGTCGTCGGCGATGTCGGAGGGGCCGGTGCGGAGAAAGCGGAGAGCCCTGTGTACGGAGTGCTCGGGATCGGAGACCGGCTGAAATCCTATCGTCCGCCGGAGGGCTATGAGATCGAGCAGCACTATGCGGAGGCGCCCTGGTCCGAGAGCCGCTTGGCGGTGAAGTGGGACGGAGAATGGCAGATCACCTACGAGACCTTCCGGGACATGGGGATCGCCTTTGCCATCGCCATGTTGCTGATCTATCTCTTGATCGTCGGCCAGTTCCAGTCCTTTCTCACGCCGTTCGTCATCATGGCGCCCATTCCCCTGACCTTGATCGGCATCGTGCCGGGTCATTGGATCACCGGCTCGTATTTTACCGCCACGTCGATGATCGGGTTCATTGCCCTGGCAGGCATCATCGTGCGCAATTCGATTCTGCTGGTGGACTTCATCGAGCTGCAACGGGGTGAGGGTCGGCCGTTGCAAGAGGCGGTGCTCCGGGCCGGCGCTATCCGCACGAGGCCGATTCTCTTGACCGCGGCGGCGCTGATGGTCGGGGCCTTCGTCATCATTCTTGACCCGATTTTTCAGGGGCTCGCGGTCTCGCTCCTGTTCGGAGTCGGCGCCTCGACCTTGCTCACCTTGGTCGTGATTCCGGTGCTCTATGTCAGCCTGATGAGGCTGGTGAGTGAAGCGTGAAACGTAAAAGGTGAAACGTGCGGGCAAGAATTAATGAGAGAGGGGAAGGAATCATGGACGCAAGACCGAAAGTGTATCTGTATCACACGGCGGTGAAATGGACGGAACAGCGCAAGGGGATCATCTCCAGTGCCGGCAAGCGGGATATCCAGGTGGCGACGCCGCCGGAGTTTAAGGGACATGAAAACATCTGGTCGCCGGAGGATCTCTTCGTGGCCTCGGCCAACATTTGTTTGATGACGACGTTCCTGGCGGTGGCGGAGCGAGCAGGTCTGGCCTTTACCTCGTATGAGAGCTCGGCTGAAGGGAAGCTGGAATTGGTCGAGGGGAAGTTTCAGTTCACGGCCATCACGTTGAAGCCCACCATCACGCTCGCGGCGAGCTCCGATGCAGCCAAAGCCAAGGAGCTGATCGAAAAAGCCGAGGCGAACTGCCTGATCTCCAACTCGATGAAGGCGAGAGTGAGTTTGGAACCGACCATCCGGTAGCAGGGTGCGGGAAATAGCGGATGCTGAAAACGCCCGCCAGCAGCGTTCTCACCTCGAAAGCATCCTCAACGTAGCCCAGAGGCTACGCCTCCGGTGCTTTCTTCGGCTGCGGCCTTGCTGGACGAACGTTTTGAGCATCCTGCCGGGACGGTTCTTCGGTGGTCCCACACCTGCGGACCATCGATGTTCTGATGAGCCGAAATGGTTTTTCCGCAGCCTGCTAGAGTGAGGCAACCCGCGAAGCTTGCACTGACTATGCTATACTGATCGCATGTTGAAACGCTCACTGACCAGGACCAATCCCTACCTCCTTGATCCTGCCAAGCGCCGTGCGATGTTTCAGATGACCGTGTATACCTCTACGGATATCGATGGAGTGAAGCTCACTCCAGCCGATTTGCGCTCTGAACCAAGCACCTCGGAACGCCTCACCTCTTCTCGTGAACCTGTAAAGTCCTCTCGATCACCGCGGTAAATAGTGTGGTCATGGGATCGTAATTGCGATCCAGCCCTGCCTGCACCGCCGCAAAATACTGGCGCCGTTTCCTGCCGGATAACTTGTCGAACAAAAGAGCGGGCAACCCCGCCTGTAGCCCCATAAGCACAGCGAGAATTCGAGCGGCTCTCCCGTTCCCTTCCCGGAATGGATGGATGAGG
>JBEGVJ010000034.1:0-3369 GCA_041178465.1 Nitrospirota bacterium | reverse complement strand
TTTCGGCGGTGAAGAACTTCCGGTTTCACGAGAGCCCTCTGCAAGTCTTCAACCGGATCGTGGCGTTTACCAATCCGGCTGAAGCGATCACGCCGGAAACCGGCAAGCTGCTCGTGCCGGCCATGGCGCTTCGCGACTTCAACTTTTCCAGCGTCACCCGATTCTGAAGTGCGTCCGCCATGAGCGGACAGCCTAACAGGCTGCGGAAACACTCGGTTGATACGGAAAACATGGCTGGAATCTTCCGTATGGCGCTGGGGCCAGAATTACCTCAGGATGCTCAAAAAGGCCGTCCAACAAGGCCGCAGCGAGCGAAGAGGCGAGGCGTACGCGTCGGTACGTTGAGCCTCTGAGCGACGCGAGAACGCCGCTGGCGGACTTTTTCAGCATCCTGCTAATCATCGGCTTGTCGATTCGGTGGAAGCGCGATGTTAGCCGGGACCGCTGAAGCGAATGCACAGGCCTATCAAGGAGGATGAATGGTTGCAACGTTCTTGGTTGTAGGTGTGTCCTGTTGGCTCACGATGGTTTCATCGGCAGAAGCCGCTCGTGCCGACCAGACTGCCGTTCCACCGCTCTTCGATAATCTGGGCTCCCTCCACCATCCCATCACGACCTCATCGGAACAGGCCCAACGATATTTCGATCAGGGGCTCCGACTCCTCTATGCGTTCAAGCATGAAGAAGCGATCCAGTCGTTTGAAGGGGCAGCGAGATTAGACCATCAGGCGGCCATGGCCTATTGGGGGATCGCGCTGGCGCTCGGCCCCAACATCAATGGCGCGATGGAGAAGAAAGACGAACGTCGTGCGATCGAGACGGTCCAGAAGGCCAGGCGATTGGCTGATCGCGCCACCCCCGCGGAACAGGCGTACATCGAATCGCTGGTGGTGCGGTATGTGGGCCGGAAGGGAGCCGGTCGCAAGGGACTCGATGAAGCCTATGCGAAGGCGATGCGATCGGTGGCGCAGCGGTTTCCTGAAGATGCCGATGCGGCCACGCTGTTTGCGGAGGCACTGATGGATTTGCGGCCTTGGGATTTGTGGAAACCGGATGGGCGAGCGCAGCCGGGCACCGAGGAGATCGTCGCCACGCTTGAGTCCGTGCTCGCGCGGAACCCCGATCATCCGGGGGCCTGTCATTACTACCTGCATGCGGTCGAGGCGTCACCGCAACCGGAACGGGCCTTGCCCTGCGCGGAGCGGTTGCCCGGTCTCATGCCCGGCGCCGGCCACCTCGTTCATATGCCCGCTCACATTTATATGCGGCTTGGGAAGTATCGTGAAGCAGCCGAACGGAACGCCCAGGCGGTCCGCATTGATCAACAGGACCAGGCCGGCCGGCACCAGGGCGGCGAGTCCGCCGATGGTTACCATGCGCACAATCTCCACTTCCTCTGGGCCTCCTTGGCGATGGAGGGGCGCAGCGGCGACGCGCTGAAAGCTGCTCGGAACCTGACAGCCACCATCACGGTCGAGGACGCGCGCAGAGACAAGGGGAAGGAACTCTATCTTCCAACGCCGGTTTTCTCGATGATCCGGTTCGGCCAATGGGGGGAGTTGCTCAGGGAGCCTGCGCCGCCCAAGGGATTACAGTTGACGGAAGGGATGTGGCGGCTGGGGCGAGGACTCGCGCTTCTTGCGACCGGCCGTCTCCCAGGGGCCGAGGGCGAACATGTCGCCCTTGCCGGTTTCACGAAGCAGATCCGCCGGGACCGCACGACGGAAGACAAGATCGAGCGTGTGCTGCTCAAGATTGCCGAGCGGGTTCTGGCAGGAGAACTCGCCGTGCGCCGTCAGCGGTATGATGATGCGGTCCGATCGTTCGAGGACGCGATCAACATGGAAGAGGCGCTCCCATATTCGGAGCCGCCGCTCTGGCCGTTGCCGGTGCGGCATTATCTTGGGACGGCCCTGTTGCTGGCCGGTCGCCCGTCCGAAGCGGAATCGGTTTACCGGACGGATCTCGTGCGCCATCCGGACAACGGGTGGGCGCTCCTAGGGCTGACCCAGAGCCTCCGGGCTCAACAGAAAGACGACCAGGCGGCTGTGGCCGAAGATCGTTTCAACAAGGCCTGGACGCAGGCCGATATCACCTTGGCGGCGTCACGGTTTTGAATGGCTGGACCGAAGCGTACGAACTCACAAAGATGGCTGAGTGAGCCGGAGAGGAGGAGACCCCTATCATGAAAAGACACGCCACATTATTTGTTGCTGCCTGGGCTGTTTTCTTCTTCGGATTCTGGACCCTCCACTCGACCGGTCACGCGACAGCGGCCGCGACTCAGGGCAAGGCCTACTTTGCCGGCGGCTGTTTCTGGTGTATGGAAGAAGCCTTCGAGAAGGTTGAGGGGGTGCTGTCTGTGACCTCGGGATATATGGGGGGCACGGTCGCCAATCCGAGCTATGAAGAGGTGTCCGCTGGACGGACGGGGCATGCGGAATCGGTCGAAGTGCTCTATGACCCGGCCAGGGTGAGCTATCAAAAATTATTGGATGCCTTCTGGCGCAACGTCGATCCGATCACCGCGAACGCACAATTCTGCGACCACGGCTCGCAATACCGCTCCGCCATTTTCTTTCAGACCGACGAAGAGAAACGTATGGCGGAGGCATCCAAGCAAGCGATCGAGCAATCGAGACGATGGAAGGAGCCGATCGTCACGCAGATTGCATCGGCCGCTCAGTTCTATCCGGCCGAGGAGTATCATCAAGATTTCTATAAGAAGAATCCCGTTCGCTACAAGTTTTACAAATACAATTGCGGTCGGGTCCAGCGGCTGGAAGAGTTGTGGGGGAAGCCGTAACGCAAGGATCGCGGGACAAGCTCCCGGCGCGCGGTGTATATTTCGATATCGGCAATCCGTGCCGTACCGTTGCTCAGTGAGGTGTGGTCCGTGAAACGTCCAATCCGGCGATCGACCAGAAAACCAGTGATCGGTGTCATGGGTCCGGCCAAGGCGGGCGTCCGAGAACTGGCCGACGCCAAAAGCTTGGGAGAACTCATCGCACGTCAAGGCTGGGTGCTTCTCACAGGCGGGCGCGCGAGCGGTGTAATGGACGCGGCCAGCGAGGGGGCGAAGTCGGTGCCCGGCAGCTTGACGATCGGGATTCTGCCTGATGGCAAGGCACGAGTGTCCCGGCATGTGGACGTGGCGATTGTCACGGATTTGGGCCAGGCGCGTAACAACGTGAACGTCATGTCCAGCGATGTCATCGTGGCTTGTGGGCTCGGCGGCACCGGGACGGTCTCGGAAGTTGCGCTGGCGCTCAAGGCCAAGAAGACCGTGATTCTGGTGGGCGCCGACAAGGCCGGGGTGGGGCTGTTCAAAAATCTCGCGCCGCATCTCGTCCATGCCGCCGCCTCGCC